>DASUJR010000273.1:0-20911 GCA_036279175.1 Candidatus Acidiferrales bacterium
AGCGGACGATCCCCGTGCCGCTCGTGATCGGGCACGAGTTCGTCGGCGAGGTCGCCGAGGTCGGCTCGAACGTGAGCGGGTTTCATCTTCACCCACTCGGCCAAATCGCGAAAATGCGAATTGCAGGGCGTCAGTTCGGACCACGTGTTGCAGATGCCGATGATAGGTCGCCCATCGAAAAGGTCGTGCGGATAGCCTTCGCTTTTCATCCAGCTTCGATAGACAAAGCCGTCGCGGTCCTGGCGTCCGTACCATTCCTGGCTGCGAAGTTTTCTCATGCGGTCGATTGCCTCTGCGTGCCCGTGCGCGCGTCACGCGCCGGTCATGATAACGCCGCGTTTCGCAAAAGAGAACGGAGGCAGACAGGTTCGATCAAGGATGGAGGGGCGACGCGGAGAGCACAGATGAGGCAACGTTCGCGTCAGGCTTGCTGCGGCACCGGCTCGCCGGCCTTTACGCGCATCAGACGGTTGAGCAGCGGAATGATGGCGCTTGCAACGATGGCTGAGGCCAAGGCCCCTGCGCCGAGCCACGCAAACACGCGCGTGTAGAAAGGAAGCGTAGCCGCTGCGGTCGTAATGCCGGCCGGAATACTCGCGAGGCCCGCGATGGCGCCGCCGGCGTACATGCCAATGCCCATGCCGAGAAACCACGCGCCCATCATGATTCCGCGGCAGCGCTCGGGCACAAGTTGCGCGACCATGGAAAATCCAAGCGCGCTGATCAGAAGTTCGCCGAGCGATTGAGCGGCGTAACCGGCAACGAGCCACCACGAGGAAACCACTCCGTCATGCGCTGCGAATGCGCTGGCGGCGTACAGAAAGAATCCGAGAGCGAGAAGATAAAAACCTACAGCGTACTTCGTGCCCATTGAGAAATCGCCGCGCGGCGATTTCGCCATGCGGTCGTACAGCCAGGCGAGCGGCAACGCCAGCAGGATGAGCCAGAACTGATTCAAGTCCTGAAATTGCGCGGCCGAAACGCGAAGGCCGAAAATGCTGTGCCGCACGTTGCGCAGGGCGAAGAGCGTCAACGACGTGTAGATCTGCTGGTTGTACACGGCCCAGATGATCGACATCACGGTGAAGATGATGCAGGCGATCATGCGGCGGCGCTCGTGGTTCTGCACGCTGAGAAGCAGGTAAATGAAGATGTAGACCATCAGCACCATGAATGCGCCAACGACCGCCAGCGCAGCAGCGCGCGAGCGAATGATTTCCGAGAGCAGATAAGCGATCAGCAGCGACGCGGCAATCACGCCGCCGAACAGCGGCCAATTCAATTTCTTGAAGTCGGGTGCAGTGCCGTAAGGGCGCACGTACCGGCTGAATGCGCCATAGTTCAGCAGACCGAGCGTCAGGCCGATGGCGCTGATGCCGAACGCGAGGTGCCAGCTATCGAAGCGCAAAGAGCCGATGCTGATCATCCAGGTGGGATGATCCTTGATCCATGGCGTTAGCAGGATCGAAACGAACGAACCGATGTTCAGCGACATGTAATAGATGGTGAAGAGAATGTCGAGCTTCGAGTGCTGCCCTTCGTACAAGCGCGAAACGAGATTGTTCGGATTTACTTTGAACAGGCCATTGCCCAACGCGATCAAGCCCATCGCTGGGAACAGTGTCGCAGCGAGAGGAATCGACAATGCGATGTAACCGAGGGCGAGCGTTACCGCACCGAGCACGAGCGTTCGACGGGCGCCGAGCAGGCGGTCGCCGACGTAGCCGCCGAGCATCGGAGTCGAGTAAACGAGACCCGAAAACGCGCCCCAGATGATATCGGCGCGCGCGTCAGCCATGTTGAGGCGCTGCACCATGTACAGCACCATGATTGAGGCCATGCCGTAGTAGCCGAAGCGTTCCCAGATTTCGATGAAGAAGAGAACGACGAAGGCCTTGCGCGGATGGCATTCGACTTTCGTGGCGGGCGTTTCGGTGGCGCTCATGTTCCGGGAAGGATATCGCTCCTCGGCTTGAAATCCGAACGAAAAGGAGCAAGAGTACGTCTGCGCGTGGGACGAATTCAGTACAAACGGAACCGATCGAACTCCAACGGGGGCCGATGTGAAAATCAGCGACATGCATTGGAAGCAAGTGGAGGGTTACCTGAAGCATGACGATCGCGCCGTGCTGCCGATCGGGAGCACTGAACAGCACTGCGAGCTGAGCCTGTCGGTCGATTCCATTTTGGCGGAACGCGTGGCGCTGGAAGCGGCGGAGCCGCTGCGCGTGCCGGTCTTCCCCGTGCTGCCGTATGGCATCACGCCGTATTTCATGGCTTATCCGGGAACGGTTACGTTGACGGCGGAAACCCACGGACGCGTGCTGCGGGAAATCATCGATTGTCTCGCGACGCACGGTTTCAAGCGCATCGTTGTGGTGAACGGACACGGCGGCAATTCGCCGGGACAGGCGATCGTCGAGGAATGCATGCGAGCAAGACCGGAAATCCGCGTGAAATTTCATAATTGGTGGAACGCGCCCGCAACGTGGGCCAAGGTGAAGGAGATCGATGCGGTCGCGTCGCATGCATCATGGATGGAGAATTTTCCTTGGACGCGACTGGCGGGCGTGGTCTACCCCCAGCAACAGAAGACGCCGATTGACGTGTCGAAGTTACATTCGATGTCGCCGCCGCGCGTGCGCGAATACATCGGAGATGGAAACTTCGCGGGCGTCTACCAGAAGCCCGACGAGCAAATGCTCGCGTTATGGCGAATCGGCGTCGAGGAGACGCGGAACGCCATCGGGGGCGGGTGGGACTGAAAACTTGAGGATTAGCGCACAGACCATACGGCTATCGCGATAAAAAGAAGCTGCATCGGTATGCGCACCCACAGGTTTGTGGCGGGCTTGCCGCGAAGGGTCATGCCAGCCTGCGCCGCGTGAATATTGGCGGGCAGGACGCCGCAAAAACGAAGATTTCTACGTCGTTTCGCACGACCGGTAGATCCGCGCGATCAACTCCATATCGCGCAGGCCTTCCTGTCCGGGCGTTTTGGGCTGTTTATTCTGCAGGATGCAATCGGCCATGTGGTCGGCCTCGCGCAGGAATTGCCTTGGAGAGGGATCGTCCGGTGCGAAGTCGACGGTCTGGCCGCCTTCGAGTTGCGCCGAGAGGTGCAGGCCATCGTAGTTGAATGCCGGCTCGACCATGATTGTGCCTTGCGATCCACGCACGCGGAAGTAGCCGAGCATCGGCCCGCCATACGTACACGTGCAACTCGCCAGCGCGCCATTGGGAAACTTCGTTGTCCAAGAGAGCGTCTCCTCTACTTGCGTGAACCGCCCGTCGCGATCCACAACAGACGAGATGCCCTTCAACTCCACCGGTTCTAACCCCGTAAGATAACGGCTCGCGTTCAGGCAATAGATTCCGACGTCGACTAGCGGACCGCCACCCGACATTTTCTTTTCGAGGCGCCATTCGTGTGGCGCGATGCTGAAGCCAAAGGCGCTTTCAATCGATTGGACCGAGCCGATTTTTCCGTCTCGAATCAGTTGAACGGCGCGCAAATTCGTCGGTTCGTACTGGCAACGATAGGCGATCATCAGTTTTCGATTCGCGTGTTCGCATGCCTGGATCATTGCGCGGCAGTCCTCCACGGTTGTGGCCATCGGCTTCTCGCACAAGACGTGCTTCCCGGCTTTCGCCGCGCGGATCGTATATTCAGCATGCATGCTGTTCGGCAGGGCGATGTAAACCGCGTCGATGCCCGGATTGTTGCGAATTTCATCGTAATTCTCGTAGCTGTAGATATTGCTGGACGGAACGCCGTATTGAGCAGCGATGCGGTCGGCCTTGTCGCGGTGGCCGCTGACCAGAGCCGTGATCTTCGACTTGTTCGACAGCTTCACGGCAGGCATGAATTGCCCGATCGAGATCCGCCCCAGCCCGACGATGCAATAGCCGATTTTCCGGTCATCCGCGCCCAGCGAAATGCGTGGAAGCAATCCGGCTCCCGCGCCTAAAGCCGCGATTCGATTGAACTCCCTGCGAGTTATTTTCATGGCGGAGCCCCTTTTCGCCTGAAAGATAAAACACGGATGTTGAGCTGCGTTTGCAGTCACTCCATCGGACTGCATGGATATTGGAGAAACATAGGGACCAAGAAAAAGCGATTGTCGCACGAGAAAGGTCCAAAGGCTCGTCGAGACATTGGCGGGTACTAAACCCGGTTTGCCGCCCTTTGCTTATTGCTGACGCACTCGTCGATCCAAGCAAAATAATCCGACGAGCCTGATGCGACCGGCAAAGCGATGATTTCGGGCACGTCGTAGCTGTGGAGGCGCTTTACCGTCTTTTCCAGCGCCGCAAAACGCCGACGTGTGGTCTTGATGACGAGCAGAAATTCCCGCGCAGTTTCGACTCTTCCCTTCCAGCGATAAATCGAACGAACAGGCGCTTCCAGGACATTTCCGCAGGCGGCGAGGCGTGCCTCTACGAGAGTGCGGGCGATACGCCTTGCTTCTCTTGTCGAGCCACAGGTTACAAGTACGACGATCTTGTCGGTCATAGCAGCGAAATACTTTGCCATAGAGACGCAGAGATGGTTGACACGAAATAGAACAAAATGCGCCCGCCTGAACATCAAGGTGGCCGCTACATGGGCGTATTGGCTAACGCGCCGCGGGTCTCTCGTCCTCACTTCTCGCGGCGCTCCATACCGGGCTGCGACACTTTACTCTTGCGATGCGATGGGACGCAATTCTCATCAATTCTGTGTATTGCGCGGCAATATACAATGCTTTTGGGGCGCATTACCGCCGCGAGATGCTGAGCGGCGCGTTGAATATGATGGCTACGGCGATCAAATTCGGGACTTCGGGTTGGCGCGGCGTGATGGCCGACGATTTCACGTTTGCCGGCGTGCGGCGGGCTGCTGCCGCGGTGGCTGGTCATCTGTCGGCGCGGAAAAAGTCGCCTGTAGTGATCGTCGGATACGACACACGATTCTTTTCCGAGGATTTCGCCCGCGCGGCGGCGGTCGTTCTGAAATCGAAGGGTTGCCGAGTCCTGCTGTGCAAGGAAGCTACTCCGACGCCGGCGATCGCGTACGCGATCGTTCAGGGCAAGCTGGGTGGCGGCGTGAATATCACCGCCAGCCACAACCCATCGGAATACAACGGGTTGAAGTTTTCAGGGCCCGACGGCGGGCCGGCGGTGCCGGAAGTTACACGCGATATCGAAGTTCGCGCCCTGAAGATCAAGGATGATCGGGCGCAGAGTCATGAGTTATTAGAGGACGATTTCGAACGGATCGATCCACGCGAATCCTATTTTGATCAGCTTCGGCAGATAGTCCGCTTCGACGTACTGGAGCGCGGCAACAAAGGCGGCGTGTTCGTTTGCGACGCACTGCACGGCTGCGGTGCAGGCTGGCTGGACCGCATTCTCGCGGCACAGGGAACTCCGGCCGTCATGATTCGCACGAATCGCGACGTGCTGTTTGACGGCTCAGGTCCAGATCCATCGGAAGAAAATTTGGCAGAGCTAAGGAAGAAAGTGCTGGAGGAACGCGCGGTGGCCGGCCTGGCCACGGACGGGGATGCGGACCGTTTTGGGATTCTGGACCGCGACGGCTCCTTCGTTTCGCCGAATCATATTCTCGGGCTATTGTTCGATTATCTGCTGGAAACGCGCGCTGCCGGTCGTGGTACTCGCGCACCCAAGCCAGGCGTGTCCCGCAGCGTTGCGACAACGCATCTTCTGGACGCGGTGGCAAAATTGCACGGCGTACCGGTGTACGAAACTCCGGTCGGTTTCAAATACGTTGGACCGTTTCTGCGCGACGGGCAAATTGCACTGGGCGGCGAGGAGAGCGCGGGAATGACAGTCGCCGGACACGTGCCGGAGAAAGACGGAATTCTCGCGTGCCTGCTAGTGGCGGAAATGATTGCTGCGCGGCAGGCATCACTCGCGGAGCAACTGCGGGATCTATTCAAACGGGTCGGGCGCGAGTACTGGCCGATTCGAATGAATTTGCATCTGGCGGAGGAAGTGCAAGAGCGTGCGGTGACGAAACTGCGGCAGGATCCCGATGAATTTGCGGGCCGTCGAGTTGCGAAGCTGAATCGGGCGGACGGGCTCAAGCTCGTTTTCGAGGACGGAGCGTGGCTGCTGATGCGGACGTCCGGAACTGAGCCGCTGGTTCGCGTCTACACGGAAGCTGCGACTCTGGCCGAATCGAAGAAAATTGCGGAGGAAGCGCGAGCATGGATCCACGCATGAAATGGGACGAGCCGGAGAAGGTGGAGATTGATACGACGCAGCTGGGCTTCTTTGAGCAACTGCGGGAATTCGTACGGCGGAACGCGACGTGGTTCCTGGTCGCGGGACTCGTACTGCTGATCCTGCAGGATGTTCTGGGCACGCACGGTGTGCTGGCAATGCACCATTCGATGAAACAGTCGACGGAAATTCAAAAAGAGATCCAGCAGCTCGATCATCAAAATGAGGAACTGCAGAAGCACGTGCAATCGTTGAAGAGCGATCCTGCGGCGATCGAGCGCATTGCGCGTGAGGACATGGGGCTCGCGCGCCCGGGAGAATATATTTTCAAGATTCAGCCCAAGCCGGGAGCGCCGACAACTCCGCTGGCGCAGCCGGCCGAGCCGCCGAAGAAGAAGTAGCTCCGTAGTGTCATCAATTGCGGTTAGCGTTTTTCCCAGCGGAGTTTTTCGATGGCGCGAGGGGCACGGATGCCGCGCTTCACGATAGAAACCATCGGGACGCGAAAGTCGCGGAATGCCCGTTCGCGCAGGCGCTCTGGGCGAACGGGCGCTACATTCAAATCTAACGCAAATGCAAGAAACGCCGGCGAGACGCCGGCGCTACGGTAAAAGCGCCCGCGCGAAAGACAGGCGACCGGTACACGGACGCGGCAACGATACAAAATTGATAAATTCGCAAAGCCCGGGGGCGGCTGTGCCACACAGGACCGAGTCCGGCTGCGACGAAGGCGTCGACTCAGCTGGTGAGTTTCACGATTGCGGCAGCCGCAGCGAGGCGCGCTGCCGGTTCCTTGTCGCTGCTCATCATTCGATCAAGCTGCGGCATCACCTTGCGGTCACCTATTTCAGCGAGGGCTTTCGCCGCGGCGGCGCGAACGGTCCAGTTGTCGTCGTTCAGAGCGAAGGAAAGCTGCTCGATCGTCCCCGGTGTAGCGTCCTGTGCCAGCAGGTTGGCGCAAAGAGCCTCGACCGGCGATGAAGTGTCTTTTGCGTATTCTTCCAACACAGAGAAACCCATCGAAAAGGGTCCCAGAAACGCGCTGCTGGCCTGATTGATCCCGATCAACGCGAGCGTTTTCGGATCGTGGACGTCCTTCTTAATATCGTTGATGTGCCTCGTAATGAAGCCTGGCTGCGTTTTGCGTTCACCCGTCAGAACCGCATAGAAGATATCGCGACCGCTGCGGTCCCCCAACTTCCACAGCGATTTTGCCGCCGCAAAGCTTACAACCGGCGAGGGGTCGTTCATCGCTCTTTTCAGGGCCGGGACGGCCGCACTTGACTTCATGCCGCCGAGCGAATTTGCCGCTAACGTGCGGACCGCCTCATTCTTGTCACTCAGCGCGTGAATCACCAACTTAACGGCTCGAGGATTTGAGGCCAGCATCGATATAGCCGAAAGGCCGTCCGACCGGTTGGAGGGTTTCTCCGACGCAACCGCTGCGTCAAGTAGTTTCCAGGCGCGGGAATGCAAATTGGCGTATACGGGTTCTTGACGAACTGCCGGGCGGTGGACTGGAGACTGCGAAGGCGAACGTCCCTGCACAGATGGAACACGGGAGGCGGAAGCCACGGATTTCTGGGGCGTCTGGCCGTTCGCGGAAGCACCGAGGCCGGCGGCGGAAGCCGCGAGGATGATTACGGCAGCATTCATTCCGGCGGCGAAAGGCCACCTCGCGCGCTGTCCCGAGGACGGCATCCTTCGACCAGATGCAAAGGAATAAGCCCGCTTCGAATTCGAGGTTGATGAATTCACAATTGGATTCCTCCGCACTCCTGTTGGATACGACCGGCGTGCTGCTCCAACTTCCCATGCTATTCTGCCAATCTGCGGATGAATCTCAGCACTCGTCGGTAAAAGGAGGCAGCCGGTGCTGTACGCGACAGGACGGCAGACGAGCGGAGCGTAAGGTGTTTCATTGCAACTAGATGAGAACGGCGATGTTCAATTCATGCACTCAGCCATAGAGGAGGCACGACACGCTGCTGAGCGCGGCGAGGTGCCGGTGGGTGCTGTTGTGGTTGTGGGCGGTGAAATCGTGGCGCGCGGGCGAAACCGCACGATCGCAGATTGCGATCCGACGGCGCACGCGGAAATCGTGGCCTTGCGGGAAGCGGCGCGTCGTCTCGGAAACCACCGGCTGCTCGGCGCGACCATGTACGTAACGATCGAACCCTGCGCGATGTGTGCGGGAGCGCTGATCCAGGCGCGAATCGCTCGGGTTGTGTACGGGGCAGATGACCCGAAGGCAGGAGCGGTGCGCTCGTGTTTTTCGCTCCTCGACGATGCACAGCTGAACCATCGCGTCGCAGTGACGGCCGGAGTGATGAAGGACGAAACCGCGAGCTTGTTGCGCGAGTTTTTCGCGGCCCGGCGCTAGAGACGAATCCCAGCATGAGAACGCCTTCCATTAAGGGCACGGTCGTCCTTTAACTCTTAACGCTCAGATTGAAACTGCAAACTTGTGTTGGCGTGCGAGAGTTCTTATTCTCGATGTTCAGATGCGTCAGCCTATCAAGCCCGCTGCGCTGCGTCCGGGAGACGCTGTCCGAGTCGTCTCGCTGGCGAGCCCCGTCGATCAGGAATCGCTGGACCGCGGGTGCGCCGAGCTGAAGCGGCTGGGCTACGTTCCGAAGGTGGACCGAGATGTCGTGTTGGCGAGCGACAGCTATTTCGCAGGCATCGCGTCGCAGCGGACGGCCGCTTTGCGACAGGCGTTGACTGAGCCGAACACGAAAGCGATTTTCTGTTCGCGCGGCGGGTACGGCTCAAATTATCTGCTGGATGAACTTGGACGAAATTTCGAAGCGCCGCAGCCGAAGATTCTGCTGGGCTACAGCGATATCACCTCGCTGCAGGTGTTCCTGTGGCAAAAACTGGGCTGGGTTACGCTCTACGGTCCGATGGTCGCTTCGGGTTTCGATCGAGGAGCAGACGGATACGACCAGAATTCATTTTGCGCGGCTGTGGGCCAACGCGGCGGCGGGTGGGTGGCGGATCTTCAGGGCGAAACGATCGTTGCCGGCGAGGCGGAAGGAATTCTGCTGGGCGGGTGCTTGACGCTGCTCGAAACGACGCTGGGAACGGCATGGGAGATCGACACCACTGGCGCGATCCTGCTGCTTGAAGATCGCGGGATGCGTCCGTATCAAGTTGACCGAGCGCTGATGCATTTGAAGCAAGCGGGAAAGCTGCGCGACGTTCGCGGGATCGTCCTGGGCGAATTTCCGGAATGCAATGCGCAGGACGGAGGCGAGAGCGTGCGGCACATTGCGATGCGAATATTTCTACCGCTTGAGCATCGTCCGTGTCGGCCGGTGGTTTTCGGTACCAGGATTGGCCATACGACTCGACCGATGCTAACGCTGCCATTGGGCATCCGCGCGCGACTCAGCGCATCAGCTTCGAGCAGCGGGAATAGCGGAACGCAATTGGAACTTCTCGAGCCGGCGGTTGTTTGACGGCGCGACGCCCGGGACTTGATCAGAGAGAATTGATGGAACACATTCACATGGTGGGAATAGCGGGCGCGGCGATGGCGCCTCTTGCGGGAATGTTGAAAGAGCGGGGATATCACGTGACCGGCTCCGACAAGGGTGTGTATCCGCCCGCTTCGACGCTGCTCACCTCGCTTGGAATTCCGTGGACGGAAGGATTTTCCGAGGAACATCTGCGGCCAGCGCCGGACCTGGCGGTGATCGGGAATGCGATTTCGCGGGGCAATCCGGAGATCGAGTACATCCTGGACGAGAAGATTCCCTACTGCTCAATGGCTCAGATTCTGGAAAAATATTTCATTCCGGGGCACACGTCGATTGTTGTTGCCGGGACACATGGGAAAACAACGACCACGGCAATGCTGGCGTGGATCTTCCATGTGGCGGGGCGGAAGCCTGATTTTTTGATTGGCGGCGTGGCGCCGAACTTCGGGGATCGCAGCTACGGACTGGGTGGCGGCGCTGAATTCATCGTCGAGGGCGACGAGTATGACACCGCTTTTTTTGACAAGGCGCCGAAATTTCTACACTACCATCCGGACGAACTGATCCTGACATCCCTCGAATTCGATCACGCGGACATTTATCCCGATTTGGAATCGATCGCACTTCAGTTTCGTAGGCTGGTGAATCTGGTTCCGCGCCGCGGACGAATTTTGATTTGGGGTGAATCGGCGGAATTGAAAAGTGTGACGGAAAAAGCGTTCTCGCCGGTCGAGACGTTTGGGACGACTTCGGACTGCGATTGGCAGGCGGGCGATGCGATGTGGCACGACGCAGCGACAGAGTTTCGAGTTGCGCACGCCGGAAAGGAAGTGGCGCGGATTCGCATGGCGCTCGCGGGCAGGCACAACGTGCTGGACGCGCTCGCGGCGGTAGCGCTAGCGCACGGGCGAGGGTTGGAGCGCGAGGCGATCGAGCGCGCAATGGCCACGTTTCAGAGTGTGCGCCGGCGAATGGAGATTAAAGGAGAAGCTAACGGCGTGTTAGTCGTGGAGGATTTCGCACATCATCCGACGGCGATACGGCTGACGCTGGAAGCAGCGCGCACTCGCTGGCCGAAGCGCAGAATCTGGGCCGCAATCGAGCCGCGGTCGAACACAATGCGCAGGCGGTTTTTTCAGGATGCTTTGCCCGAGGCGCTTTCGGTT
This sequence comes from Candidatus Acidiferrales bacterium, assembly GCA_036279175.1. Lineage (GTDB taxonomy): Bacteria > Acidobacteriota > Terriglobia > Acidiferrales > UBA7541 > Palsa-295. Next base: position 10,883 of record DASUJR010000273.1, read on the forward strand.
GCTGACGGCATTATCATCGGGCCGGTGAACCGGCGGGAATTGTTGTCCGAAGAGGAACGATTTTCACCCGATGCTGTCGTCGAAGCGCTTCGCAAACGCGGACGCATCGCGGAGCACTTTAACTCCGCCGACGATATTGCCGAGTATTTTGCCGAGAACGCGCACGCGGGAGATTTGATTTTGGTTATGTCGAACGGAAGCTTTGACGGGCTTTGCGGAAAGACGCTCGACAAGATTAACGCCGTTCGAGTGCGGGCGTGAGTCCTACACGATTTTGCCGTGCGCAGCGACGCATCGCCGCGGGGTTCGCGGTGTTCGCCTTCACCCTGACAATGATGCTTGCCGCGGCGCGTCCGGCGGCGGCGGAAATCAATTACGCCATTTCGTTTGCCCGCCCCGACAATCACAGTTTCCAGGTGACGATGACTGTTCCCGTCGGCAAGAGCGATGTGATGGTGGCCATGCCCGCGTGGAACGCGCTGTATGAGATTCGGGATTTCGCTTACCGCGTGCATTCGCTTTTCATACTGGACCCGAACGGAGCAGCCTCGCTTATTCCCGATGAGCTTGACAAACAAACCTGGCGACTATGCCGATGCGCATCGATGAAGGAGCGGCCGCGCGCGGTCACGTTGCAATATTCGATCGACTGGAACGATCCGGGGCCGTTCAATTCACAGTTGAACGATCATCACGCGTTTCTGAATCTGGCCGAAGTGTTGATGTATGAACCGGATCGACGATCGGAGCCCGTCGAAGTGGAGTTCAAGGATGTTCCCGCGGACTGGAAGCTGATCGCGGAGCTGCGTCCGGGGCCGGATCCGAATTCTTTTGTTGCGCCAAACTACGACGCGTTGGTCGACGCGCCGGTGGAGGCCGGGAAATTCAGCGAGTTCGAGTTCGATGAGGACAGCGCGCATTTCCGCGTGGCGGTTGACGGCAAAAGTTACGACGAAGGCCGGTTAGAAGATTATCTGAAGCGCATCACGGATTATGAAATGCACTTGATGGGCGGGGCTCCGTTTCGCGAGTACACGTTTCTGCTGCACCTCGGGTCGATTGCCGACGTCGGCGGAGGAGGAATGGAGCACGCGAACTCGACGGCTATCTCAGCCCACTCGTGGGATGGACTGGAGAGCCTTTGCGCGCACGAGTTTTTCCACGCATGGAATGTAAAGCGGATTCGGCCACAGACGTTTGAGCCCGTCGACTATACGAAGGAGCAGTACACGCGTGCGCTGTGGTTCGCGGAGGGCGTGACGAGCACCTACGCGTCTTACGCGCTCGTGCGCACGGGACTATGGTCCAAGGCTGAGTTTTATGACGACTTGGCGTCGCAGATCAGCGACCTGCAATCGCGGCCGGCCAGGAATTGGCAAAGCGTCGAAGATGCGAGCGTGGACACCTGGCTCGACAAATATGCAGCGTACAACGATGCGAACCGCAGCATTTCGTACTATGGAAAAGGGCAAATATTGGGAGTGATGCTCGATCTGGCGATTCGCGACGCGACAGATAATCATAAATCGCTGGATGATGTGATGCGATTGATGAACGACGAATACGCAAAACGAGCCAAGTTCTACAACGGCGATACTGCAATTCGTGCGGCTGTCGAAACGGTAGCCGGCAGGGACTTTAATGACTTCTTCCGGCGCTACGTGGCGGGAGTGGACGAAATTCCGTACAACAAATTTCTCGCTCTTGCGGGGCTCGAATTGAAAAGCAATGGGACAAAGGACCGAGAGGTTTACTCCATTGCGGAAGCGCCCCAGGCAACGGAGCGGCAGATGAAAATTCGCACAGGAATGTTGCGCGGGACGACGGACCGTTAGAACGCCCTTGCCGAACAACCGCAAACCATCGAGGCCCAACCGGCGACGCTATCGCGCCAACTTGCCGTTTCGAGCGGGCGAGCGCGTGCGCCCGAATGACTTGCGATGATTCGCTCGATCTTTCTTTTCACCGTTCTCGCCGTCTTGACCGCGTTTTTGCTTCCCTGGCTGATCCTCTGGACAGTCATCACGAACAATTCCGAGGCAATGTACAACACGGCGATGAAGGCCATTCGCTTCCTGCTGCGAATCATCGGCGTGCGAGTGCATGTTGAAGGGCTGGACAATATTCCGACGCGCGTGTGTATTTTTGCCGCGAACCATATTTCGACGATCGATCCGCTGGCCTTCATTCCCGCAATTCCTCGGCGCGTCGCGATTCTGGTGAAGCAGGAGCTGTTTCGGATCCCGCTGCTTGGGACGGCCATGAAAAAAGCGCAATTCGTTCCAGTGGATCGGTCGGACCGTGAGGCAGCGGCCGCGAGCGTGGACCTTAGCATCGATCGTCTGAAGCACGGCACTTCGTTCGCGATTTATCCCGAAGGGACGCGCAGCCCCGATGGCCGTTTGCGGCCATTGAAAAAAGGAGCATTCACGATGGCTGTTGGTGCAGCCGTGCCGATCGTGCCAGTGTCGATCGCAGGAGCGCAAAAGATCATGCAGAAAGGCAGTTGGAAAGTTTTTGGCGGGGACATCACCGTTCGGTTTGGCAAGCCCGTGGACGGAGCGGAGTACACGCCCGAGTCGCGGGATGCGTTGAGGGACAAAGTTGAAGCACTGATTACGGCTGGATTGCCGGAGGAGCAACGGCCGTCGGCAGGAAACGGGTAAACTTCGGCGATCCAAGGGGCTTACATCACTCCGTTTTGTTCGTCTGCGAAAAACGTCGCGCTGAACGCTACTTCTGCGCCGGCATGACCGTCGCCGTTGGAGAGAAGGCCTTCAGTTCGGCAATTTCGGCGGTGATCTTCGTCCATTTCTTCTTGTTTTTCTTCATGCTGTTCGGGGCGTTCGGATCCTTATAAAACGCAAGCAGGTCGCCGCGCAGGTCGGGAGTTACTTGCGCGAAATGAGTTCGGGCGAGCTGTTCCAGTAATTCCGCGTACGTTTTATCCGCGAGGGGATATTCGCCGGGACCGGCGACGTGGCCCGTGTCGAGGTTGTCATTTGTGATTCCGGGATTGCCATTCGTCGCCTCATCGTGAATGTTTTTTTCATAGTCATGAAGTGAGGCGTTGAAACTCGCCATGAAGAACTGTTCGGTTTGTGGGGTTGGCGTACGAAAGGCGAGGGCGCGAAAGGGACCTATCTTCGGAACGATCCGGATGAGGAAGGCAAGAATCCTGGTGCCAATGCCCGGCTGCTTGTAATCCGCGCTCCAGTGCTGATTGTAGCTCGCACGCGAAAGGTGATACAGATACTTGCGACGCGTCACGCCGGGAATTTCCTTCTGAATTTCGTCCTTCTTGATTTGCCAGGCGACCTTGGTCATGTTTGGAATCACGGCACTCACACCGCGCCGATACGTGCCGATGGCCAGGTTGAGGCTGGTGAAAACGGAATCGAGCTTCAGACCGTAGGTTTCCTGAAAAGCCTTCTCGAGAAGGGGCTTTGCGACCTGGAAACCGATGCGATCCTGATAATCATCCGGCGCGTAATGGCTTCGAGCGACCTGCAACACGTCGAAGCCAAATTCTGTCCTCAAGTGATCGGCGGGATTTTGATCGTATACGACCCAGTCGCCATATTTCTCTCGCATCTTCGGATACAGCATCGGCACCGAAACGTTCACGGCGAGATTGTGGCCGTCGTTATCGGCGGCATAATGCGCAAGAGCACCGAGGGCAAAGGCGTAATCATCGATGCTTTGAGAGTCGCGGAGCAAAGCATTCACGAAATCGGCGGAGCGCACGTAGTGAACCAGGTTTGTAAATAATTTGCTGCCGAACGGATAGTAGCCCATATCCTGAATCACCGATCCGCCATAGGCATAGGCGTGAGCGGTGCGTAGTTCCGGCCCAGTCGCGCCAGGAAAGCGCTGGAGCAGAAGAGGACGAATGGCGACGTCCCACGCGGCGTCGACGATGGCTTCATGCGTCAGCTCAGAATATGCGCTGCAGCTCGGCGCGAGTGCGAATAAGCAGGCCAGCGCCAGCACTAAAATGGCAGGCCGGCTCCGCAATGCAACGTTCATGGTTATGGCGGTCCCTGAAAATCTTCGCAGCAGGGATGTCTTCACCACACATTCCGCACGCAGGTTCCAACGATTGGTTCCGAATCTCACAAGCAGTCCCTGAAAAACAGCGTCACATTATGAGTTCGCGCGACCTCGGAGACAATTGCCAATTGCCGGCGTCGGACGAGACAGGCGAGATGCTCGCCGGTCGCATGCAGCGGCGGCGGCGCATCCTGGGAAGCGCCAGTTGTGAGCGCAGCGGCGGCTTTGCTAAGCTAAACGCACACTAAGCGTCGCGGAGAGGTGTCTGAGCGGTTGAAAGAGCCCGCCTCGAAAGCGGGTAGCCTGCCAAAAGCGGGCTCGTGGGTTCGAATCCCACCCTCTCCGCCATTGTCATGGATGTCCTTCGTTCCGCTGCCTGCGCAAACAGGCTCAGGGTGTCGCTTCTGAGACCTCCTATCAAGGTGTGGGCGTGAAAACAGAAAAACGGCTCAAATTCGAATCTGCCCTGCGCCATCTCGTAAAGCAAGAAAAGCGCGAGCTAGCCAACAATTGCCGTGGTACCTTGCTCTCCAAACGGCGAACTGAGATTCAGTTATAAGAGATCAAGAGAGGAATGCTGCGCGATGCAATGGAGAGCAAGCGCCAGAAAGGCGGCTCTGATCGGCGTGGGATATGCAGGAGGCCGGCTGCTCTGGGATGCCAGTACAAAGAAATTCGGAGGAGATATTAATACCCTTCCTTCGATGGTGGGCTGGATTCTCGTCGAAGCAATTGCCTGCATGGCAGGCGTCTTTTGCCTAGATTTAATTCTTCGCAGACACTCAAGCTCAGGAAGTCCAAATGGCCGCCTGCCGGGAAGGTGAGGTCTTGTTCCGTCCGAGTTGGTGCTGACCAACCTCACTGCCTTCGGTGCATGCGCAGGAACCCGATTCGATAAACATTCTGAACAGCGGCTACAGTTCCAGTCCAGCCTTTGCGATTGCAGAAATACAAGCGCCGTCCGATAGCTCGTTCTGGCGGGCGGAACCATAAAGTACATATGTTCCGGGCGGGCTGTTGGCAGGTTTATGTAGAGCAGCTCCGACTGGCGTCAATCCGCCGGGAACAGTCTCGTGAGCGCTCGGTATTGCGAGCGGCGCGAACACTTCATCCACATTAGGAGACAGTTATGGCTAATCTGAGTCGCCGAGAGAATTTATTCCAGGATCTTTTCGATTTTCGCCGTGATTTTGATCAGATGTTCAATCGTTTCTTGACCGGCTCGCCGGGCCAGTCGGATCAGGGCAGGCACGAATCGAGAATGCTCTCGTTCGCGCCCGCCATCGAATCTTACGTTGACCGCGAGGGCAAGAAATTTGTGGTGCGTGCTGCCCTGCCCGACATGGATCCCAAAGAGGTCAACATCCAAGTTCAGGGCAACGAGCTCTGCATCAGGGGCGAGAGACGGATCACTGACGAGCGCAAGGATGCCGATTTCGTGCAGAGCGAGATGATGTACGGCTACTTCGAGCGCGACATCCCGCTTCCGGAAGGAATCGATGCGAACAACATGAAGGCCGAATATCAGAACGGCATTCTGGAAATCACAGCGCCTGTCTCGGCGGCCGCGCTACCGAAGCGGATCGAAGTGAAATCGAAGGACGAGACGAAGCAAATCGGCGCGTCGGCGGGCAGCAGCCGATAAAGCTGCCGAATAGTCCTTACGCCAACTCCTGAAGCCCTGGCAGGTGTCGCGGACCATCGCAGGGCGCACGCCCAAGCGGTTGAGCCCGTCTGCGAGTCGCTGCTGTCAGCAACCCCAGGCGGGCTTTCCTCTTTTCAAGGCCGTGCTGGCTTCCGGCGGACGAAGAATTGCCATTTGTTTTCGTTTGCCGGCACGGCGACATCGAAAAATCCCACCATCATTTCGTCGTACGTTTGATCTCCCCAGCGGACGGCCACGTTGGGATCCGGATTGTGCGCATTGCCGCGCGAATTGTCGAACCACGCGACCGCCTGGAGCATCGTCCCGGCTTTCAGCGGAAGCGGTGTTGCGAGCTTGTAGCTCAACTGCCAGTAAAAATTGTAGTTCACGTGCAGCAGGATTTCAGGCGCATGGCCGGGGCGAATGATCCTGTACTCAAACGCTTTCCCGCGCAGGTGCATGTGCGGGAAAAAGCTGAGAAGCGTTGCGTCGTTGGGCAGCGTCCCGTGAACCTCCGTTCGATAGTCGGGATCGTTCGGCGGAATTACGAAGGAATCGTTGGTCAATTGCAGAGTGAGGACGCGCTGTTTCGGTTGGTGTTTTGCGAACACCAGGCCGACGCTGGCTTGATCTGTCGCACGCTGGCCTCGCGTGATGTAGTGCATTTGGAACACAAAGTCAGAACCCGCAGGAACGAATTTCGCGAGGCCGTCGGGCCATTCGTCGGGAGAACTTCCTGGCGCGTACACGAGCAAAATAGAACTGTCGGTCCAACGCGCGTCCCGTCGATCCCGCGCGTCTTTCAACGTCGAGGCCGTGAAGGGGACACCGATCGGCGCATGCCGCAGCCATTTCGACCCCGGCGGGCGGATGTAAACGACAGCGTGATGTACATTCGCGCGGCTCGAGGGGCGAATTTCGCACATCTGCACCCACTTATCGCCCCTGAATTCACTCGGCACGATTTCATACGTGTACTCCACATCGCCACGCGCCGGGATCGCGACCGGCTTGGGCATCGTGACGACCTTTTCCGGTTTCGGGATGATCCAGCCGTTTGCCCATTTGCGTGCCGGAGGAGCGTCGCGCGCGTCTCCGGCTGGTGCACCCAGCGACGCCCACTCAGAAAGCGTCTCAATCTGTCGCGGCGTAAGCGACGGATCATCGGAGAAATGGCCATAACGCGGGTCGGCGAACCACGGCGGCATTTTCTTCGCCAGAGTTGCACGGGCGATCTTTGCAGCTTTCGCATGCGCCTGCTGGTAGGTCATCAGGGGAAACGGCGCAATTTCGTCCGGGCGATGGCACCGCTGACAATGTTGCTGCAGGATCGGCAGCACATCGTGGTAGAAGGTCGGCCCTCGATGCGCGGACTCTTTTCCTGAACGGACGCCCGCGAACGTTGAACCCTCTGAACACGCTATCATCGCGACCGACCACGACAGCGCGACTGCACATGCGATGAGCAGAAGACGTATGGCCCGAAAGCTTCGTCTCACAACGGGTTAGTTACACCTTCTCTTACGCGGGTTGCAAGAGACGGCGGCAGCTGAACTTGCGGCGAACTGGCCAGAGGCCCGATTCTCGAGGGCTAAGGCCGGCTAAGGACGACTTCCAACGCAGTCAAACTGCAAAGGCCTGCGCCGGGTCGCCGTGTGCAGTCACTCCCCTGGCAAAGGGGACATGGCCGGCCCGTGCCGAACGGAGAAGCTATTCCAATGCTATCGCTGCGCAAAAGGGCCGCAATCGGGTGGACGCGGTATGACCAACTCGGACGGATGCCCAATCCAGGGCGGAAACAGGTATGCTGGCTTCAATGACTCGATGAAAAAACGGGCTGCCACAGAGATTTCCGCCGTCACCACCGCGCCGGCACCTTGCGTGTTTTGTCAGATCGCCATGGGCGCGGCAAGAGCGCACGTCGTGTTAGAAGATGCGATCTCTCTCGCCTTCCTGGACAATCGCCCGCTGTTTCCCGGACATTGTCTGCTCGTCACGAAACAGCATTACGCAACGCTATCGGATATTCCGTCCGACCTGATAGGACCGTTGTTCCTGAATGCGCGAACGCTGGCTGCTGCGGTGCAGCGCGCGATGGGAGCAGACGGGAACTTCGTGGCAATCAACAATATCGTGAGCCAGAGTGTTCCGCACTTCCACGTCCACGTCGTTCCTCGCAAACGCGGCGACGGCTTACGCGGGTTTTTCTGGCCGAGGCACAAGCTGGCAGAGGAAGAGGCGGCCGCCGTCCAGAAGGACATTGTTGGCGCCCTTCGGGATGCACGCTGACACGAAGGAACACTGCAGAAGATGGATGTTATAATCGGGCTAAATTCGAATAAATCGATCCGTGCACTGCGGGCTCGTCCCATGATCGAACTACACCAAGGCGCGACGCGATGAGGCTATTCGGCAAGCGCATGTTCGACCCCACAGCGTCGAAGGTATTCGCGATATTTTTCCTGTCTCCTCTTGCCACGATCGTTTTGTTCATCGCAGGAGTCGCTCCGCGCGCAATCGCACAAGGTCGTCCTGGTGGCAATCCGGGGAGTCCGAGCCAGGGCGGCGGCGCGCCGGGTACGAACGTCGGCTTCTCAATGGACATGAACGCCAAGGGCTCGGTGACGGTGCGAGTTCTCGGGCCGAATGGGATGGATTTACAGCAGCAGGCTTTCGTGCGTCTCTACAGCATCAACTCAGGCGTGCTGCTAAAAGGGGGTTTAACGAACCTCGATGGTTCGATATCGTTCGACAATCTGCCAGGCGCGGGATGGTACGCGGTAGAAGTGAGCGCCGCGGGATATGTCACGCAACGCAAGCAGTTCGACGTTCCCGACACGACCATTACGTTTACCGAAGTGGATGTGACGCTCGAATCTACATCGGGCCAAACGACGCAAGAGTACACGTCCGCATCGAGGCTGCCGCGAAAAGCGCGAAAGCACGTCAACAAGGGGATCGAAGCGTTTCGCGCCGGCAATCTCAAGAAGGCCGAGAAAGAGTTCACGGGCGCTTACAACGCGGCGCCGAAAACCGCAGTCACCAATTATCTGCTCGGAACTTTGTACCTGCGCATGAACGATATCGCGCATTCGGAACGCTATTTCGCCCATGCTGTCGCCATCGACCCGAAAGACATTCCGGCGCTGATCGGTCTCGGCCACGCGCGCTACCAAAAGGGAGACTTAAGCGGCGCTGCGGAGGCTCTGCAAAAAGCTGTGGCTCTCGATTCGAAACAGTGGCGGGCGATCTGGCTGCTCGCCGAAATCGACCTGCGGCAACGCAATTTCGCGAAGGCTCAGAAGGAGTCGGAGAGCGCGGTTGAACTCGGCAAAGGGGCGGCGAACGGCGCTGAGTTCATCGAAGCGGTGGCGTGGGCCGAACTTGGCGATTACGCGAAGTCCGTCAAAATGCTGCAAAGTTTCCTCCGCGAGGCTCCCAACGATCCGAACGTTGCCGTCGCCCGCCAATTGGCCGGCCGTTTGGAGATGGAAATGTCCGCGAACAAGGCGGCGCCGGCTGTCTTGAGCAATGCTTCGCTGTCGCCGCTTAAGGACTCCCTCTCCGTGAGCGCTCCGGCCGCCTTGTCAGCTGCAGCGCCAAGTCTTCCGCTCACCGACTGGGAGCCGCCCAGCGTCGATCAGGAGCGGCCGCCGGTCGCCGACGGGGTGACTTGTCCCGCCGCTGAAGTGATCGAGAAAGCGGGCGAGCGCGTATCCAAACTCGTCGACAACGTCAATGAGATCGCGGCCGTTGAAGACGTTACGCTGAATGAATTGAGTACTCTCGGGCATCCCACTTCCATCGAAAAACGAAAATTCGATTACCTGATTTCCATTACGGACTCGTCTTCAGGATTGCTTAACGTCAGCGAGGATCGTCAGGGCGGTGATGGGACGGGATTCATGGGACACATTTCCATGTTCGGGCTTGCCGATCTGCCTCTCGTTTTTCACTCCAGCCTGCGGCCCGATTTTCGTATGACATGCGAAGGCCTTGGCAAGTGGCATGGCCGCGCGACATGGCTCGTCTACTTCCGCCAGCGTCCAGACCGGCCCGAACAAATTCGGTCCTATCAACTGCTCGACGGTTCATCGCATACGGCCGGAATCGAGGGCCGCGCCTGGATCGCTGCAGACAGCTACGAAATCATCCGCATCGAGGCTGACCTGATGAAGGCGATCCCTCAGATCGGCCTTGGGTCGGAAGAGGACGTGATCGAATACGCTCCAGTGTTGTTCGCGGCCAAGCACACCACGCTTTGGCTGCCGTCCAACGCCGATATCTACTACTTTTATCAACATCAGCCGTATCACCGCCACCACACGTTC
>DASUJR010000274.1:0-7016 GCA_036279175.1 Candidatus Acidiferrales bacterium
CTGGCGGGTGCTCCAACGGAGCGTCCAATGAGTTTTCAGAAGACTGAAAAAATCTGGCACAACGGCAAGTTCATCAACTGGGACGACGCGAAGATTCACGTTGCCGCACACGTTGTCAGCTATGGCTCCGCCGTGTTCGAAGGAATCCGCTGCTACGGCACGGAGCAGGGGCCCGCGATTTTTCGCAATCGCGAGCACATGCAGCGGTTCCTGAATTCCGCGCGCATCTATCGCATGGAAGTGCCGTATTCGGTGGACGATCTGTGCGAAGCGAACCTGGAGCTCATCCGCATCAACAAGGTGCCTTATTGCTATATCCGCCCGATTATTCTGCGCGGATTTGGCGGCGGCGGGGTCGATCCAGCGGGCACACCGGTGGAAACGTACATCGCGTGCTGGCAGTGGGGGAAGTACCTGGGCGAAGAAGGGCTCAAGAATGGGATCGACGTTTGCGTCAGCTCATGGAACCGGCCGGCGCCGAACACGCTGCCTCAGATGGCAAAAGCCGCGGCGAACTACATGAACTCGCAACTCATACGAATGGAAGCGGCGGCCAATGGGTACGTGGAGGGCATTGCTCTCGACACAAACGGCTACGTGAGCGAAGGCTCGGGCGAAAATATTTTTGTGGTAGTTGACGGCGCGCTGATCACGCCTCCGTACGCCAACTCCGCTCTGCCTGGAATTACGCGCAACGCGGTGATGACGATTTGCCGCGATCTGGACATCCCCGTCAGCGAGCAGATGATCCCGCGCGAGATGCTGTACATCGCCAACGAAGTGTTTTTCTGCGGTACCGCCGCCGAAATTACGCCGATCCGTTCCGTCGACCGCATCAAGATCGGCAACGGTGCGCGCGGTCCGATCACCAAGCGCATACAGGACGAGTTCTTTGCCCTGACAAGCGGTTCCAAGCCCGACCGCCACGGCTGGCTCTCGCACGTAAACGCGCCAACCGGCGCGGCCGTGCGATAGTATTTATCCGACCGATCGTCTGTCGTCCGCTCTCAGGTATACACCAGGCATCCTCGTGCTTCTAATTGAGTTATCCAAGGTGCGGGGGCAAGAGTTGTAATCCACCGTAAGTCCAGTTTTTGTAGTTTGAGAAGATTCAGCAGGACATCGGGTAGCCTCGTTAGCGGATTGCCGCGTAAATCAAGCTGGCGCAGTTCCGAAAGGCCGCCAACGGCGTCTGAAAGAACGGCGAGTTTATTGTTGCGCAGATGAAGTTCCCGAAGCGACTTCAAATTCGAGATACTGTCCGGAATTTCGTCTAGCCGATTGTCAGTGGCTCTGAGTTCTACGAGGCTTGTAAGCTGACAGACAGGCGCTGGGATTTTCTCAAACTCATTTTCGCTGATGTTCAGATAGCGCAGAACTGTCAGTCGCTCGATCGAGGTGGGTAGGCCGGAAAGAAGATTATCGTGAAGGTATAAAAAGTCGCTGAGCCCTGCCAAATCTCCAATTTCCGCGGGAAGAGAAGTCAATGCGTTGTGGCCCAAGTCGAGTGTACGGAGATTCTTAAGTTCACCGATTTTCGCGGGTAGTTCCACCAGGTCATTGTCAGCTAAAACGAGCGTTTCTATTTCCCGTTGCTCCCACACGAAATCGGGTACGCGTTGAAGGTGTTGCTTCCACAGGTTCACAGTTCTTGTGGCGGGGTGGGGCATGAGCCTCATCGGATCATCGATCGGGTTGCGATCGATCCTTTGCTTACCCTCAACAAGCGCTCCTCTTCAACTTTGAACTTTCAACTTCGAACTCGCTGGACTAGAATCTCACGTTTCGCCGCGCGCCGGGAGCCGCCTTGTACGGTTTCTTCCAGAAAATAGCCGCTGAATTCTTCGGCACATTCGCTATCGTTCTTATCGGAGCAGGTTCGATCTGCGCCGATCGTTACTTGCAGACGCAGGGGCACGCGACGTTCGGACTCGCCGGCGTCGCTCTCGCGTATGGATTTGGCGTGGCGGCAATGGTCAGCGCGCTGGCGCACATTTCCGGCGCTCACCTGAATCCCGCGGTTACGGTGGGGATGTGGGTGAATCGGCGTCTGGATACTCTGTACAGTTTTTTCTATATTGTGGCGCAGCTCGTCGGGTCGTTGGCGGCTGCCTATTTGCTCGTCGCAGCGCTGCCTGAGTCCGCGTGGGTGACCGACGGCCTTGGAACGCCCGACCTTGCGCCCGACATCACGCGCTGGCGAGGGATGGTGATCGCCGGCGTGCTGGCGGCAGTGATCGTTTTCGTTTATTTCGCCACAATCGTTGATGAAAGCGGAGCGTTCCGCAAATTCGGCGGCTTCGCAGTGGGCTTGGCCGTGACAGCGGACGTCCTTTTCGGCACGCCGTTCGTGGGCGCTTCGGCAGCGAATCCAGCTCGTACTTTTGGGACCGCCCTGGCGTCGCGTCACTGGCACAATCACGGAGTGTTCTGGATTGGGCCGCTCTTTGGCGCAATTATCGCCGCTGTCGTCTATGAAAGGTTCTTCCTCGGCGACCAGCCGCCTTCCGATTCGCAGTCCGGAACCGTTTCCGTACCTCACGCCGTCAAGTCATCCCGCCCATAAGGGCCATGACGGGAGGGTCGCGGCTGAAGCGGCGACCTAGCACAGGGGCTAAAGCCCATGCTTAAGCCGGCGTCGGACCGTATGGCTTGACCGTGCCGCGCTGAAGGTGGCGCTACTTTAAACCCAGGAAAAAAGCGCCCGCCTGAAAAGCAAGGCGGCCGCTACAAAGGCGTCGCAGTGCTGGGACGTTTATTTCATCCTCGCTGGCTCCTGCCGTTTCGTACCGTTGCGCGTCTAGAAATCGCTCCGCCCGACATTATTGCTGGTCCATTCCGCGCATGCTAGCGTCGTAACGTAGTCCTGCTGTGGGCACTGGGAGCGCGTCGTGGTAGGCCTGCTCGCCGCGGGCGGAGCTGCCTGCCGGAGCCACGAAGTGTCTGCCGCAGGCATTCATTTCCCGGAGAATTCGTTCTATGGCCGTTGCGATTGATGACTTGTTGCGCCGTGCCGTCGAAAACCGATCGTCGGACTTGCACCTCAAGGTCGGCAACCATCCTTATATCCGCGTCGACGGCGTACTGAACCCGATCGGGGACGTGCCTCGCATTACGCCGGAAGAAATGCTGTCGATGGCCTTCAGCATGATGACCAACCGGCAGAAGCAAAAATTCAAGGAAACCGCCGAACTCGACATGGCCTATGGTGTTGCCGGCCTGGGGCGCTTTCGCGTGAACGTCTTCCAGCAGCGCGGCAACGTCGGCATGGTTCTGCGCGTCATTCCCACAAAGATTCGCACGATCGAGGAACTGGAACTGCCTCCCATCATCGCGCAGGTTTGCGAAGAGCAGCGCGGATTGATCCTTTGCACGGGAACCACCGGTTCCGGTAAGTCGACGACGCTGGCCGCGATGATCGACCGCATCAATTCGCTGCGTCCCGAGCACATCATCACGATCGAGGACCCGATCGAGTATTTGCACCGCGATAAGAAGGGTTTTTTGAACCAGCGCGAAATCGAAGTCGATACGGCGTCGTTCTCGACGGCGCTGCGCGCTGCGCTCCGCCAGGACCCGGATGTGATTCTGGTCGGCGAAATGCGCGACCTGGAAACGATTTCAACGGCGCTGCTTGCCGCCGAAACCGGCCACCTGGTTGTCTCGACTTTGCACACCCTCGACGCAACGGAAACGATTCAGCGTATTATCGCCGTCTTTCCGCCGCCCGAGCAGAAGCAGATTCGCTTGCAGCTCTCTTCCACGTTGAAGGCGATCATCAGCCAGCGCCTGGTGCGGCGCGCCGACGGAGTGGGCCGCGTACCCGCCGTGGAAGTGATGGTGGCAACGGGTTACATTCGCGACTGCATCATCAATCCCGATAAAACGCGCATGATCCGCGACGCCATAGCCGCCGGTACCAGCCAATACGGCATGCAGACGTTCGATCAGTCGCTCTTCGATCTCTACTCGAAAAACCTGATCACGCTCGAAGAAGCGCTGACCCGCGCTTCGAATCCAGACGACTTCCGCCTGCGCGTTCAGGGTATCCGCTCGTCCGCGGACGCCGCGCGCGAAGAGATGGAACGCGCCATGAACGAGTTCGAGCGCCTCGGTTCGCGGCGGTAACGTCGAACGTTACAAGGCTGCAGAACGAGCTTGCCACAGAGTCACCGAGACGCAGAGAAACGACGGAATAGATATTCTGCCGCCCGACCTGACTGCCGCAGGCACGATCTGCGTTTTCTGCTGTCCCACACCGTTAAAGGCTTAGATTATTCGGCAGGAATTCTACAATTTCCGGCGGGTTCTGATTGTAATCGCTGTAGCGAATCCAGGTTGGTTTGACGCGAAAGTAGGTCAGCCCGGGCCACTTTGCACGCTCGCGCCCGTCGGGATACACGGAATAATAGATTTCCGTGATCCTCGCGCGCTCCGCCCCAATCGGCTCATCGGCTCGTCCCTCATACTGAACGGTGCGCTCGTCGCCTGATACCCAACCCCCGATCACCAGCGCGATGCGCGGGTTATTGCGCAGATTTTCCGCTTTGCGGGTAGCCGATAGCGTGTCGAAAACAATTTCGAATTGATCTGAGACGGCAAAGCCTACGATCGCCGCTTGCGGCCCACTCGCATCAGACACCGATGCCTCAACGGCCAACCGATGGAGCCGCAGGAAGTCCAGAAGTGCGGCGGGATTCACGGCGCGAGTTTATCACAGCGCGACGGCGTCGCTGTCCGCTCGCCTCTATCGCAAGGTTTCCAGCGAGCAGGGGCATGATAGGGGCGGGGCGTCTCGGCGCGAGACGATGGCGTTATCGACGGCGGTCGTTTCTTGGACGCCTCGCCCGCCGTTACGTTCCCCTTAAGACGCGGCTTAATTCAGCTCAGCGGGGCGGAGAAGTGCTCGTGGACGATCAGCCAGTGCCCGCCGCGAAGCTCCCAAATCGCGGTATGACGCCCATCCATTTCGACGGCCTCTCCTGTTTTCTTTTTTCCCGACAGATGCCATGTGACGGTGGTCCACGCGATGGTGCCGTGGCGCGTCACACGCAGGTCGTCTTGCGGTGTGAACTTCGCCGCAGCAAATGAACCCAGCACCGCACGCACGCCTTTGTCGTACGCCGCCCAGCCCACATACTGCAGCGGAGTGAGGTCGTAAAAAACAAGGTCTGGGTCTTTGGCGTACAGAGGAGCCGCCTTCTCCGGATCGCCACTGTTCCATGCTGCATAGTACCGATTGATGAGCGCCTGAAATTCCTTCTGTGTCGCGGAAACTCCGGGAGGCTTTGCGGTCGCCTGCGCGAGAGTTCGCAATGGGAACAGCAGAAACACCAGAGTGAATATGGAACCGAGGAAACGTTTGTTCATGATCTTTCCTCCTGGCGCGGTCAGATTGTGGCGAAGTCCGATGGAATGCCGTTCGGTGAGCGCAGTGTGGGCCGTATCGGAGATAAAGTCAACGCAGCATGGCTCTCCGTCAGGCTCGCGCCGTCCTTGCTTCTTTGCTTCCTCCTCTCTATGCTTCCCGCGTGCGTTCGTCTCCGCGCAAGGTTTCCACCGATCAGGAATTGTACGACGCTGCGCTGCGTGCGCTGATGCGCCGCGCACACTCCATTCACGAAATGAAGGGGTATCTGGCGAAGCGCGCGGAGGACAAAGACTCGATCCCTGAAGTAATCGCGCGCCTGCGCGAACAGAACTATCTTGACGACGCGAAGTACGCTCTCGACTACGCGCGGCGGCACGCACAATCGCGCGGCCAGGGACGCTATCGCATTGCCCGCGAACTTCGCGGTCGCGGCGTTCCCGATCAGCACATCGACTCTGCGCTCGACGCCGTCTTCGCCGAGACAGATGAAGCTGCGCTCGTGCGCAAACGTCTCGCTCGTCACTTGAAAGGCGTGCGAGGTGCGCTGGACCAACGCAAAATCGCGTCGGTGTATCGAAGCCTTCTGCGCGCCGGCTTCGCCACGGACGTGATTCGCGCTGAGTTGGGAAAAATCACGCGCGGCGATCTTCCGGAATCCACGGCCCCCGACGAATTGGATTGAGGAGGTGTTTGATGATGGGCCTGGACGACCTCTTTAGCGCAATCGCGCTGGGCACGACGCTGGTTCAGCAGGTGATGAAACTCAAGAAGCGCATCAACGGTCTGCGATCCAGCGCGCTAGCGGAAGATGTGCGGCCCACGGCCGTCGACGCGCTCGACCGAAGAGTGGACGCCCTCGAACGCCTCACGCGCCGTCAAGCTGCCGTTATGAAGGATTTGGAGGTTGGGCTGGAGGACGCCTCAGAAGTCACCGAATCGCTTGTCCGGCGAGTGCGCGTTATTTTTTGGATCGCGGTTCCTGGAGGAATCATCGCGTTGTTCGCACTAGCGATTTCGATTGCGGGGTTTGTGTTGCGACGCTAGCCGCCGGTTCACGAGAAACCGCTCACGAACCGTGAGTTTCGTCGGGCAGCTTCGACCGGATCAGAGATTCCACCTTGCTCCACACGTTCGGATCGCAGTCGATTTCCATGTGAGTTTTCATGAAGAGCCGATCCTGCCATGGATAGTGCGCGCAGGAAATCGGATGCTGCCGGTAATCGAAACGAAAATTTCCGACGATGTCCGTGATACCGGGATCGGCTGCGCGGATTTTGGATGCGCCGCGAATGATTCCGTCGGGCTGATAAAAATTCGCCGCCTCTCCGACATTGGAAGGAATCACCACGTCGTTCTCGCCGGGCTTGCGGACGCTGTCCACCTGAACCGTGAGCAGAACCGGAATCCCCCGCCGTTGGAGTTGGCGCGCAAGCTGTACGGTTTCCGATCCACCCCAGCTATGCCCGTAGATAATGATGCGCGCATCCTCTTTCTCCGCGGAGGAAAGCGTTCCGTCGTGGTCTCCGTCCAGCAGTCGCAACACTTCGCGGCGCGCGCGATCTTCATGGTGATTCTCGAAAACGCGGACGGCCACACCAGAGGGGTACGCGTACCGCAGTCGCTTGGCCAGGCGCACGGTGCCGAA
>DASUJR010000275.1:0-4919 GCA_036279175.1 Candidatus Acidiferrales bacterium
GACTCGCCGATGGTAAACCAAAACCCACAGCCAAAACTAAAACCCACTACAGCCCGCCTCCCGATCACCCTTGGCGCAAGCCCTGGAAGCGGACATTTCTACCTGGCACAAAACCGGACATTTCTACTTTGCGTTGACACCGGATGTTAAGCGGTGAGGCGAGCCATTGAAATCAGTGAACCGCAATCGGGCCGCCGGGCTTCACTTTTTTCATGAAGAAGACGAAAGGAATCATGACGACGACGCAGACGCCGACAAGCCAGAAGTCGTCGATGTACGCGAGCATCGTGGCCTGGCGTGCGATTGTTGCCGAAATGAGGCCGTAGGCCTGACGCGATGCCTCATAGGCGCTCGATCCGTGAGCCATGAGCGTGCGTTCCATGCCGTGAATCATGTTCAGGAGGGTACCGCTGCCGGAATTCACGTGCTCCACGAGCCTCGCTTGGTGATATTGCGCGCGACGGTCGAGCATGGTTGTCACGAACGAAATTCCCACGCTCCCGCCGACATTTCGCGCGAGGTTGATCAAGCCGGAAGCCTGGTTGTTCTTCTCCTTCGGCAGAAACGCGTAAGCGGCCGTATTGATTGGTACGAAAAGGAATGCAAGGCCGATTGCCTGGATCGCACGCGCCCAGGCAGCGTGCTTGAAGTCAATCGAGAGATTGAAGTCGGTCATATAGAAGAGCGCGATCGATAACATGGCGAAGCCGAAAAGCAGCAGTTTGCGCGCGTCGTATCGGCCCAAGAGGAAACCGACGAGAGGCATCACCGCAATAATCGCGAATCCTCCGGGCATTAGGACTAGTCCTGCCTGTTCGGCCGTGTAGCCCATCATCGTTTGCAGGAAAAGCGGAATCAAAACGGTGCTCGACATCAGAGCGAACCCCACCATAAACATCAGCAGGACGCCGATGCCGAATGAGCGGTCTTTGAACAGGTGCAAATCGATGATCGGGTGTTTATGCAGCCACTCCCAGGCGACCACGCCGACGAGCGCAGCCACGCAAACGATCGTGAGGAGTAGGATAAAGTGCGAACCGAACCAATCGTCGCGTTCGCCTTTATCGAGGACTATCTGCAGGCCGCCGAGCCCGATCGCCAGCAGGCTGAGGCCGATGTAGTCGATACGGAACGCCTTCCGCTTTTCGCGTTTCATGTAGGGCGGATCGGTGATCAGCCGTCCGGTGAGAAAGAGCGAGATGATTCCGACCGGAATATTGATGAAGAAAATCCAACGCCAGCTGAAATTGTCCGTGATCCACCCTCCCAGAGTGGGGCCAATCGCCGGCGCCAGAACGACAGCCATGCCGTAAACAGCGAACGCCATGCCGCGCTGGCGAGGAAAAAACGTGTCTGCAAGAATCGCTTGCTCGCTTGGCTGGAGTCCGCCACCGCCCGCGCCCTGCAGGATACGGAAGAAGATCAATGCGGTCAGGCTGGGCGCGAGTCCGCACATGAATGAGCTGATCGTAAACAGCGCAACGCACGTCATGTAGAAGCGCTTGCGTCCAATCAACTCGGAAAACCAGCCGCTCATCGGAAGAACGATAGCGTTGGAGACGAGATAGGAGGTAAGAACCCAGGTTGATTCGTCGTTGCTGGCGGAAAGGCTGCCGGCGATGTGCGGTAACGCAACGTTAGCGACGCTGGTGTCGAGTACCTCCATGAATGTAGCCAGCGTGACGGTGAGCGCGATGACCCACGGATTGATTGGGCGATTGGCCGCGCGCGCACCTGCCGTATCGGCTGGAATCAGCCGTCGCGAATTGAAGCCGTTGGAGCCCATTTCATTTCACGAAAACCTTAGGCTCGCACGACATTCCAAGCCGCAGGAAATGATTCGCGTCCTGGCCTTGATTGAGAACGATTTTTACGGGAATGCGCTGAACAACCTTGACGTAGTTTCCCGTCGCATTCTCCGGCGGCAGAAGGCTCGTCCGCGCGCCGGTTGCGCCGGCTATGCTGTCGATGTGGCCTTCGTAAGTTTGGCCGTTCGAATCGACTTCAATCTCGGCGCGGTCGCCCTTCTTCATGTAATGCAACTGCGTTTCTTTGAAGTTGGCCGTAATCCAGATGTCGTTAAGCGGAACGATCGTGAAGAGCTGCTGCCCCGGCTGGACGTTCATGCCAACTTCCGCATTCTTCATGATGATGCCGTCTACGGGAGCGTAAATTTTCGTGTAACCCAGATTGAGTTGCGCTCGTTCGAGGGCCGCCTGTTTCTGCTGAACGGTAGCGAGTGCCGATTGTGCTCTCGCACGAGCGGACGAGACTTGCTGCGGTCCGGTCTGAGCGGACTGCAGGTTGGCTTGGGCTTCAGCGAGCCCCGCCTTGGCCTGGCCGACTTGCTGTTCGGCTGCCGCTGCCGAGGCTTGTGCGGCCGTTACGGCGCTGGCGCTCGCCTTTGCCGTTGCGACGGCGGCGTCATACGTTTGCTGCGAGATTTCCTTTTTGGCAATGAGCTGCGAATAGCGCTGGAGGTCGGCCTGCGCCCTCACGTTGTCCGCTTGCGCCCGGGTGAGCTGTGCCTGATCCGCGGCGTATTGCGACTCGGCGGCGGCTACCGCTGCATTGGCATTTGCGATGCCCGCTTGCGCCGCAGACACCTGACTCGTTGTGCTGATATGTGTTATGGGAATTGTGATTTTGAGTGATTGCGCGGTCGCGATCGCGGTGGACAGGTTAGCCTGGGCCTGATCCACGGCGATTTGATAAACGCGCGGATCGATTTCAGCGAGCACAGTGCCGGCCTTAACGATTTGGTTGTCGTCCACGTTGACTTTGGAAACGTAGCCGGAGATGCGGGCGCTCAGCGGCATCAGATGGCCGTCCACCTGCGCATCATCCGTCGACTCATAACTCGAGAAATATCGCCACGCGAAGAAGGCCCCGACGACCACAGCGATCGCTACAATCATCAGTAACAGACGTGCGCGCGGGCTCGTCGGCAAAAGTCTTCGCCGGCGCGGTGGAGGCGGAGCCGCCGAGTGCGTTTCGGAGGCGGCGTGATCATTTGCCGGCGTTTCAAGGGGAGCAGAGGGCGCTTCAATATCCGTTCGAGGTGCCATATGTTCACTGTCCTTTGAAATATTCTTTAACGCTTTGTTCGGCCGTTCCCATTGCTCGGGCTAACGCGATCTTCGCGTAGTTAAAGTTGTAAAGGCTCGAAATATATTGCTGATTCGCAGAGGCGACCTGCTCCTCCGACTGGACGACCTCGACGCTGTTGGTCACGCCGGCGGAGAAACGATCGCGCGACTGAGCGAGCGTCTGATTCGCAAGATCGATGTTGCTCTTCGCCACGTTCACCTGATCGGAGGACGATTGCAGGTTTAGCAGCGCGGTGCGGATGTCCTGATCGATTTGAGCGTGCAAATTCGCGAGGCGTTCGCGAGCTTGCGTGAGACGGGCCTGCGCTTGGAGAATGTCTCCGTGTGCGACTCCGCCCGCGAAGATCGGAATATTCAACGTTCCTCTGACGTCGAAGACACCGTGGGACTGGTCGAGGTGCTGCCCGGCGACGCCGTAATCTGCGTTCACACTGAGAGAAGGGTAGTGCTCCGCTTTCGCGGCGCTCAGAGAGTACTCGGCGGCATGAACGTCGCTAAGCGCGGCTTGGTAATCCGAGCGCGAACCGTACGCTTGCTTGAGAGCTTCGTCGAGCGTGATGCCGGCGAAAGGCTGGTATGGGGATTTATCGGTCAACTCGAACTGCTGACCAGGCGCAAGTCCGATTACGCGCGCAAGCGTGAGTTTTTGAATGGCGAAATCGTTCTTGGATTGAATCAGTTGCTGTTCGCGGGTTTGCAATTCCACCTTGTTGCGCAAGGCGTCGATCGCGGGTGAAGTGCCGGCCTGTACCTGATCTTCAGCTTGCTTGTAGAGCGCCTGCGCCGTGTTCACCTGCGCCTGCGCCGTCTGAATGCTCGCGTCGTCCGCTATTGCCAGCAGGTAGTTGTATCCGACAGCCAGGACGACCAAGTCGCGTGCGTCTTTGTAAGTGTGCTCGCTCGATTCGAGGTGCTGCGTGGCGGCGTGCTCATTTTGGATATCTCCCCAGTTGAAGACGTTCTGCGTGAGGCTTGCGCGCGCATCGAAATACGAAAACGGGCCGACAATCGTTGGAACGCTGACCCCGGCAATCGAAGGGAACGAGAAGCCAAATTCTTTCAGGTTCACCTGCGACACGTCGACGTAAGGTGCTACGGAGACGTGCGGTAACAGCACGCTCAGTTGGTGCCATCGCTGGCCCTGCGCGCTCTGAACGTCCGAACTGGCCAGCAGCGCACCGAGATTGTTTTTCAGACCGCGGTCGATGGCGTTCTGCAGCGAGAGTTTCAAAACTCCGGCCACGGGCTCGGACGGCACGCTGCCGTTGTAAGGGCTCGTTTGCGACGATGGAGCCTGCGGCGAGGTTGCGATCATCGTTGTCGATTGCGGGGTCGAGCTCGAAGCCGAAGTCGTCGCTGTAGAACTCGAGCCCGGCGACTGCGCCCACGATGGCGCAGCCAAAAGCGGGATTGTCGCGGTGATCAGGAACAATATCGAGCTACGTTTCACGCAACCGCCTCCTCTGCTCGTTTATGGATGATTTCTAGTCACCTAAGGACTCATGTTTGCGATGATGCGCGCGGATGGATTTCGATTTGGACTGGCACTCGTCCTCCTGTGCTGATCCATGCTGAAGGCTTGGGCATAACAGTTCCCACACTTGTTCGGCCGTCCTGCGCAGTGGAGCGTCAGGATTGATTGCCCAGGCGATTGTCACTCCCATGAAGACCATGCGGATCAAACGAGCGAGTTCGGAAGGTGAAAGGTCGCGACGGATTTCGCCGCGTTGCTGTCCCAGAGTCAGAATCTCGCTTAGAAGTTGGCGAGCTCGCTGAATGCGCTTTTGAAGTTCGGCGCGCACCGGCGCG
>DASUJR010000276.1:0-22574 GCA_036279175.1 Candidatus Acidiferrales bacterium
GCGGCAATACACAGCCATATCCCGCCCCCACGCAGCTCGCCGCCTACGATGTGATGCGCACTCGCGCGATTGAACAATCCGAGGAAGAAGTCGACCTGAATCGTGTAATGAAATCCTTGCTTGCAAGAAGGGTCGAGCGCAAAACGGCTAGACACAGTGACTGACTGCGGTAGGACGCCAGTTGCGTGGGGAAATCTGCGCCAGAACCCGCATGGTTCATGGCAAACGAATAACGACAGCAGAAAAAAGGATCGACTTGGGCCATCGCAACCGCGTGGCCCGTCGCCCGCTCGAAAAGCGCTTAGACCGAGTGCCGAGGTAAGGTCCTGTGTCGTAGATAGAAACCGCGCACGGCCAAGCCAAGACCGCTCAAAAACAGCAGTGGCGTCAAATACGTGTTGAGCGCGGGCAGCAACACCGGAACGGGAAGCTTCATGCCGCTGTACCCGCCGGCAAAATAACCGATAAGCGCAGCCAGCATCATGAACAGCAGCCCGCGCCGAATCGAGCCGCCGCCATTATTCGTCGCGACAACTTTTATGCTGCGCGTTTCCGGCAGTGTCTCGCGGCAGTAGCCGCATTGGGCTGCTTTTGCCGAAACTTTCTTTCCGCAAAAGGGACATTCGCGGATGACCATTTCTCGATCTCCCCAGTTTCCCTGACTTATATCCCCACTTCTCCAGAGTGGTGACGTGCAAGGGCTATTCCAACCTGTAGGCGTCCTGTTTTCAATGGGTTGACCCAATCACCCTTCCGTTTTGACTCAGCGCTCCGGTGTAGGAAAGTAACATTCAGGGCAGACCAATCCACGCCCAGACGGTAACGCGAATTGCGCCTCGGTATTCGCCTTTTCTTCGTAATCTAAGTTGCTGATGCGGTTCGCCGTGTGGCTCGAGGCAGGACTTTTCTGTGTTCCCTCTGTTTCCCGCCACGCTTTTTTATTTTCAATTCTTCGCTGGAGCCCCCGCGTGGGTCATTGTCGCGCCGATCATTGCGCCCAGTGATTTCTCGTAGGGAGCGCGTGCCACTCCGCGCTCCGTTACGATCGCGGAGATGAACCGCGCCTGCGTCACATCGAATGCCGGATGAGCCGCGGGGACATCCGGTGAGATTCGCTTCCCCGCCAGATGCGTCACTTCTTCCGCCGACCGCTGCTCGATCGGGATCTGTTCACCGGTTCGGATCGAAAGATCCAGCGTCGAAAGAGGAGCGGCCACATAAAACGGCACATTGTTTTCACGTGCGAGAACCGCAATTCCGTACGTGCCGATTTTGTTGGCCGTGTCGCCGTTCGCCGCGATGCGGTCCGCTCCGACCACTACCGCACCCACGGCGCCAGTTTTGAGAAAATGCCCGACCATATTGTCGGTAATCAGCGTGAGCGGAATGCCATCCTGATGCAGTTCCCACGCGGTCAGTCGCGCGCCCTGCAAATAAGGTCGCGTCTCAGGAACGAGCACCTCGATCCGGTGATTCATCTCGACCGCCACCCGTATGACACCCAACGCTGTTCCGATGCCTCCGGTCGCCAGCGCCCCAGCGTTGCACTGCGTCATCACGCGACCTGACTTCGGCATCAGTTCCGCGCCGAATCGCCCAATGCGTTCATCCGCTTCCCGCCGCTCCTGGTGTACCGTTCGAGCCTCTTCGACGACCCGTTCCTTGATCGACGCGACTTCGGCCGTGCCGCCATTTGCTGCCAGTGCCAAATCTCGAAATTTTTTCTTGAATCGTTCGATGGCCCAGAACAAATCGACCGCGGTTGGCCGAGTTCGCGCCATCGCGTCGCAAACAGCTTCGAAATCGGCCTTCAGATCTTGTAGCGTTTGCGCTTGCGAATGCTGCACGCCAAGAGCAATCCCCATCGCCGCCGCAACGCCAATCGCCGGAGCACCGCGAATTTCCATGTCCTTGATCGACTTTGCGACATCACGATAATCCGTGTACGTGCGATACACCACTTCACCCGGCAATAGCCGCTGATCTAGTATTACAATGCCTTCCGCGGTCCATCGAATCGGTTCAACCGTGTGCAAGTTGTTCTGCTCCAGCTTTCTATCAAAAAATGCCGCTGCACATCTGCGCTGATCGAATGAACCTAGATTGTAACCCATTCACCGCCGCAATTTCGTCGCTGCCGATTCGTTCCTGATTATGTTACGATGTGGCGCTCACGGACGTCTGGCTTCCGAGCACAACCCTGATCTGAATGCGTGTCGTTGAAAAAAGGCAGCTCCTCTCTGGCGAGGAAATTAGCCGGACCCTGACCCGCCTGGCCCACGAAATCGTGGAGAAAAGCGGTGGGCCAAAGGATTTGGCGCTGATTGGAGTGCGCCGCAGGGGCATTCCGCTCGCCGAACGCATCGCGTCCATCATGCAGCAATCGGCCCACGTGAATGTTCCGGTCGGCACGCTCGACATCACTCTTTATCGCGACGATCTCTCGACTGTCGGCCCTCAACCCGTCGTTCATTCCAGCGAAATCACTTTCGGGGTTGACGATCGCGACCTCGTTGTCGTCGACGACGTGCTCTACACCGGTCGCACGATGCGTGCCGCGATGAACGGGCTCTTCGATCTTGGCCGCCCGCGCCGCATCCGGCTCTGCGTCCTGATCGACCGCGGCCATCGCGAGTTGCCCATCGAAGCGACGTTCATCGGGCGGACGGTCGAGACCAGTGATACGGAGATCGTCGAAGTTCGGCTGAACGAGATCGACAACGAAGAGCGCGTCATGCTGGTCGATCGCGTCGCTTAAGGCTGTTGCGTTTTGCGACGAACGGTGTGGGAAGTAACCGAGAGCCTAGAAACACAGACCTCTCGAATTCAACTAAGCGAGGAGTAGTGCAGCGCCTGCAACACATCCTCGGAATTGAAGGTCTCACCACCGAGCAAATCACTTTTATTCTCGACCAGGCCAAGCCTTTCCAGGAATTTCAGCGTTACCCGCTGAAAAAACTCGCGACTCTCCGCGGCAAGACCGTCGCCATCGCCTTCTTCGAGTCCTCCACACGTACGCGCATCAGCTTCACCACCGCTGCGTCGCGCCTCGGCGCCGACACGATGAATCTTCAGGCCGAATCCTCCAGCCTGAAAAAGGGTGAATCGCTGATCGATACGGTTCGCACGCTCGAAGCCATGCGCCCCGACGGAATCGTCATTCGCCACGCTGCGTCGGGCGCGCCGGAGTTTGTCGCGGAGCGTCTGGCCATCCCCGTCTTCAACGCCGGCGACGGCACGCACGAGCACCCGACGCAAGGCCTGCTCGACGCGCTCACCATTCGCGATAAGAAGGGCTCGCTCGAAGGCTGGAACATCACCATCATCGGGGACATCCTGCACAGTCGTGTGGCACGCTCGAACATTCACCTGCTCACGAAATTCGGCTCGCGCATCACGCTGTGCGGCCCAGCCATGTGGGTCCCGCGCGAACTCGAATCGCTCGCGCCGAACGTACGCCGCGTCTTACGGATCGAAGACGCGCTCACGGGCGCCGACGTGGTCATTGTGCTGCGCGTGCAAACCGAGCGCCTTCACGAACCCTCAATCGCGGCGGAGGAATATATTCTGCAATATCAGCTCACGCCGGAGCGCCTGCGTCTGGCGAAGCCCGACACGATCGTGCTTCATCCCGGCCCCATGATTCGCGGTCTCGAAATCGATCCAGCTGTTGCTGATGGCCCGCAATCCTGCGTCCTCGAGCAGGTCACCAACGGTCTTGCTGTCCGCATGGCGCTGCTCTATCACCTGATCGGCGGCGCGCCCGCCGACGCTCCACACCCCGCAAAGGAACGCTCGAATGCTACTGATTAAGAATGGGCGCGTCCTCGATCCCGCAAGCAAAACGGACGCCGCTCTCGACGTGCTTCTCGATGGCGACAAGATCGCTAATGCTGGTGCAAATCTCTCCGCACCGGACGCCGAAATCTTTGACGCTAAAGGACTCGTCGTCGCGCCGGGATTCATAGACCTCCATTGCCATCTCCGCGAGCCGGGCCAAGAAATGTCCGAAACGATCGAGACAGGCACGCGCGCAGCCGCCCGCGGCGGATTCACCGCTGTGTGCTGCATGCCCAATACGCAGCCGGTGAACGACAATGCTTCCGTGACACGCGGGATCATCGAACGCGCGGCGGCGGCATCCGTTCGCGTGTGGCCGATCGGCGCCGCATCGCTGGGCAGCAAGGGCGAAGCGCTCGCCGAAATCGCGGCAATGAAGCAGGCCGGGATCGTCGCCGTCAGCGATGATGGCAAGCCTATTGCCAGCGCGCGGCTCATGCGCCAAGTGATGGACTACTGCAACCCGCTCGGCCTGCCCGTGATCGATCACTGCGAGGATCCTTCGCTTTTTGCAGGCGGCGTGATGCGAGAAGGTCCGATCTCTACACGCCTCGGATTGAAAGGCATCCCGGCTCAATCGGAATCGATCTGCGTCGGGCGCGACGTTGAAGTCGCTCTGCTCACCGGCGCGCGTCTGCACATCGCGCACATGTCCAGCGCGAAATCGCTCGAATACGTCCGCGCAGCCAAACGCGCAGGCCTGCGCGTCTCCTGCGAAGTGACGCCGCATCACTTCACGCTCACCGACGAGGATGTTCGCTACGACACGCGTTACAAAATGAATCCGCCGCTTGCCTCGCGCGCCGACCGCGACGCGCTGATCGAAGGTCTGGCCGACGGCAGCATCGACGCTATTGCGACCGACCACGCGCCGCATCACGCCGCAAGCAAGGACGTCGAATTCGACCGCGCGCCCTTCGGCATCACCGGCTTTGAAACGGCGCTTGCGCTTGGGCTTAGCGAACTTGTCCACACAAAAAGGCTTTCTCTGATGCGCCTCGTCGAGCTGTTCACTACCGGTCCCGCCGGCGTCCTTGGTGTCGAGCGCAAAATTGCTTCCGGCCAACCCGGTGACCTCACGATTTTCTCAATCGAACGCGAATGGACGTTCCGCAGCTCTGAATCCGCCAGCAAGTCTCGCAACACACCTTTCGACGACCGCGCGTTTCGCGGCGCGCCCGTAGCCACCATCGTCGCCGGCCGCTTCGCGTATCGCCCATAACGCCAACCTCATTCGTTCGCGATGGTCCTCAGGACCTACTCGTATCGCAGCGGGACGGCCATTCGCGATCGACTATTCGCGTCGCAGAGCGATCGACTATTCGTAGCGCAGGGCGATCATTGGATCGACACGCATGGCGCGTCGCGCCGGGACATAAGATGCCAGCAGAGCGACGGCGGCGAGCATCGCCGAAACACCAATGAACGTAAGCGGATCGGCTGGGGTGATGCCGAACAGCAAGCTGGACATGAGTCGCGCGAGCCCCAGCGAGAGCGCGAGGCCAATCAGAATTCCGGCTCCCGCCAATCGCGCCCCTTCTCCGACGACCAGCCGTAACACGTCTCGCGGTTGGGCGCCGAGAGCCTCGCGGATGCCGATCTCCTGCGTCCTGCGGGTGACGGAGTAGGCCACGATGCCGTAGAGTCCGACGGCAGCCAGCGTCAGCGCGGTGGTCGCGAACACCGCGACGAGCAACAACAGGAAGCGGCGCTCGGCAAGCCAGCCGCCGAGCGCGTCGGCAAACGTGGAGAATTGCACGGGAACGTTCGGATCGACATCGTGGAAGATGCCGCGGGCCGCGGATGCAATCGTGCCGGGCGGGGCCGTGCTGCGCAGGAGAACGGTCCATGAGTACTGGCCATTCAATCCGCGCTGCTCGTAGTTCACGTAGATGATGGGCGTGGGCGGATGGTCGAGCCCTTCGACGCGAACGTCTCCCACGACGCCCACAACGGTCAGCGGATTCAGGTTTCCGTCCATGTTACCGAACTCGATCACCTGCCCGATGGGGTCCTGATGCGGCCAGCGGCTGCGCGCCAGAGTTTCGGTAATTACGGCGACGTTCGGCGCGTCCATGCCGTCCCGTTCGTCAAACGCGCGGCCGCGCAGCAGCGGAATGCCCATCGTTTCGAAATAGCCCGCGCTTGCGACGCAGTAGTCCGCTTGACCTACATTGTCGGGACTCTGTGCGATGCGGTCCCAGTCGTTGAAGGTCGCCGGCGGCTTTTGCCCATGGAGAATCAAGAACTCGCCATCCGCGCAACCGGTGGTGCCTGGTACGCCGCCCGTGAACCCAAGCGATTCGATCCCTGGTATTCGACGAAATCGCGACAGCACGCCGTCTACAAACTCGACCTGGCGAACCTGCGAGGGACGAAGGCCCTGCGGCAACACGTCGGTCGATTCCTGCTGTACAGGTGGCGAAAACTGAACGAGCATCAGGTGTTCCTGCCGGAATCCGGGATTGATGGAAACCAGGCGTAGGAAACTGCGGCCGAGCAGGCCAGCGCCTGTGAGGACGACAAGGGTAGCGGCGATTTCCGCAATCACGAGAACACCGCGCACGCGATGGCTCGCTCCCCCTTCCGTGCCGCGGGAACCGGCGCTTAAGGCGTCGTGCAGATTGGCCTGACCCGCCCGCCAGGCTCCGATAAGACCTAGCGCGAGCGCGACAGCGATGGCGGCGCCCAGCGTGAACAGCAAAATCGGGCCGTTTACCTGTATGCCTTCGCTGCGCGGGAATCCGACAGGCAGAATCGCCGGCAGCAGCTTGACAATCCAGACCGCGATGATCATTCCGAGCGCAGCGCCGACCGCCGCAAGGACCGTCGATTCGGCGAGAAATTGCCGGACCAAGCGCGAGCGCCCGGCTCCCAATGCGGCGCGAAGCGCGAATTCCCTGGACCGCGCCGCCGTTCGCGCGAGCAGCAATCCGGCCACGTTTGCGCATGCCACGAGCAGGAGCAGTCCGACAGCCGCAAACAGCATGACGAGAGCGCCGCGCACATGGCCGACCATGGCATCGGCGAGCGAAACGACGGCGGCGCCGGTCAAATCGACCTGTTTCCCGTATTGCCGGCGGATACGACGCGCGATCGCATCGAGGTCGCCCCGCGCCTGTGCGATGGCGAAGCCGTCGCGCACGCGTCCGACCAGCGACCAGTTATGCGCCGTCCGGCTCGGAATCATTTCGTCCATTTCGCGCGGCACCCACGCCGCCGCTTGCGGAGGAAAATCGAATGCGCTGGGCATCACACCGACGACGGCGTACTGCATTCCGTTCATCGACAAATGGAAACGCGAAAGGTCGGATGACGCGCCCATGTACTGCGACCAGTAGCCATAGCTGACGACGACCGCGGGCACGCCGTGCAGGCGCAGTTCGCTGGAGACGAACGATCTTCCGATGAATGGTTGAACGCCGAGCACATCGAAGAAATCGCGCGACACTTCGGCGACGTCGACGCGAACGGGCTCGCTGCCGCCGGAAATCGATTCGGGCCCGTCAGTGTACTCGGCCAAACCGGCGAGGGTGTGGTTCTGGTTTCGGAAATCCTCGAAATTCAGATCGGAGACGTGCATACGGTGGCCGTCCGGCGCCTGTTCCCACACGCGAACGATTTGATTCGGCTGCGGATAAGGCAACGGGCGCAACAAAACAGCGTCGATGACACTGAAAATCGCCGTGTTTGCGCCAATGCCGAGCGCGAGCGTGATGACCGCGACCGCCGCAAAGCCGGGATTCTTCGCCAGCATGCGCAAGGCATGCCGGACGTCCGTCCAAAGTGAATTCATCGCAAGCTCCTGCTGAACCGTTGCAATCGATGCCTGTTATCCATCATTCATAACGCAGCGCGACCATGGGGTCGACTTTGGCGGCACGCCGCGCGGGCAGATACATCGCCGCGAGGGCGACCGCGAAAAGCATCACGGCGGCAATGGCGTAGCTCGCGAAGTCAAACATGTTCACCTTGAACGGCATGCGCGAGAACAGCTTGGTCAATGCTAGCGACGCCGGCAACGCGAGAACGACCCCGATGAGCAACCCTATTGCGATCTGCTTCGCCCCCAGCAGCAAAACCGACAGCGCAATGCGGCGCTTGCTGGCTCCCAGGACCATACGAATTCCAAATTCGCGGATCCGCTGGCTGGTGGAAAATGCTACAACGCCGTAGATTCCGATGATTGCGAGCACAACCGCAATGGCGGCCACACTTGTCGCCATTTCCGTCAGACTTTTTGTATCGGTTGCACCCTGCTGCAACAACGAACGCAGCGTCTGCGGGACGACCAACTGCTGTGAATCGAGGGTTCTGACCGCTTCTTCGATGGCCGGAGCGAGCGAGCCGGGCTCGCCTTCGAACCTGACCAGCAATGGTCCGCCAAAATCCCACTTCATCAGCGTGTAAAGTCGCGGATCGTCCGTTTGACCGAATCCTTCGGCCTTCGTATCGCGTGCCACACCCACAATTTGCACGCGCGCGCCGCCCTCTCCCCACTCCACCGTCTTTCCGACTGGATTCTGCCCAGGCCAGAATGTACGCGCGAACGCCTGCGACACAATGCCGATCGACGCGACCGACTCCCGGTTAAAGACGGCTGGATCGGCAGGAGGTTTGGTTTCGGAGGTCACGTCGGAATCGCGAAACGGCCGACCGCGCACGATCGGGATCCCCAGCGTCTCGAAGAAATTCGCGGATACCTGGTCGACCGAAGCTTGACGTCCCTGCCCCTTCGTTTCGCCGGGCACTCGGACTTCCTCGGTGTCCGATCGCAGAAAGGGCAGCTCTTGCGCGTAGGCAATCGACTTCACTCCCGGGAGCGCCCGCACTCGCCGAGCAAGTTCGGTGTAGAAGGCGACGCGGTCATATTGTTCGCGCACCGTGTTGGTGCCGGCGGATGGCCCGAGGAAGCTGGCTGGAACGAGAAACACGTGAGCAGTCTCGAATCCCGGATCTGCGGAGGCGATCTTGTGCTGCAGCCGCATGAACAAAACAGCGCCCGTCAGGAGCACGAAACTCATCCCTACCTGGCTGATCAGCAGGACAGCTCGCATGCGTGAGCGTGCCGGCGAAGTGCCCTGTTGCTGCTTCAACGTAGTCACCAGGTCGACTTTTACCGACTCGGTCGCAGGCGCCAGCCCCGCAATGCACCCTGCCATGAACGTCACCGCCGCCAGAAACGCGAAGATCGCCCAGTTTGGTTTGACGTCTGCGCGAAAATCCGGGATGAAGCTGCGCATGATCGTAGGAAAAGCAATTGCCAGCCAAATGCCTAGCGCTCCGCTCGCAAGCGCGACGATCGCCCCTTCTGTGGCGAGCATCCGCAATAGCCTCGATCGTGCCGCGCCCAGCGCGAGCCGAACTCCAATCTCCTTCCGCCGCGCGGCGCCACGGGAGAGCAGCAACATCGTTACGTTGGCACAGGCAATGAGCAGCACCAGAAGAAGCGGGCCCATCACCACCCCAGTCAGCAGCATTGCCAGCGGTCGAATTCGCGGGTTCTCGATGAAGGCGCCATTCGTCAGAAGAACGGTGGTCCGTCGCCCCGAATATGACGAATTCTCTTCGCTCCCGGGATAAAGATGATCCTGCTGTTGAACGATGACGTTGAGTTCCGCCTGTGCGTCGGCGCGCGAATATCCTGGTTTCAGCCTTCCCTCGATGTTGAGCCAGGCCCACCCATACCAGTCGGAACGTTTGAAGGCATTATGGCCGTGCCAGAAGTCGGGCTGCATCGTATACGGCACCCAAATTCCGGGGCCGCTCTCGTCCAGCAGACTAAAATCCTGAGGGATCACTCCGACCACTGTGTACGGCTGCTGGTTCAACCGAATGGAGCGGCCGACGATTCGAGGATCGGCGCCGTAGTGGTTGTGCCAGAAACTATCACCAAGCAGGGCAACTGGCGCGGCACCGGGCGTACCGCATTCCTCAGGACGAAACAAGCGCCCGAGCTCCGGCGTTTGCAGGCCGTACAACGGGAAGTAATTGCAGGTCACCAGCTTTACATCAATCTTATTTGGGTCGTTTCCGAGCGTCGCTTGGTCTGTGTGCCAGGCGGCGATGTTTGTCAGCGACCGCGAGCGATTGCGGATCGCCAGGAAATCAAGAGCGGTGAACCCCTGAAACAGCTCCTGCGTGCGGTACCAGCCGGTGTAGTTGGCCAGAACGCTTACGAAAGTTGCGGGATCCTTGTCTGTCGGCGGACGAAACAGAAACGCGTCCAATAAAGCAAACGCGCCGCTGTTCAATCCGATTCCAACGGCGAGCGTCACCACCATGGCGCACGCCAGCAGCGGAGTGCGGCGCATTCCGCGCAGCGCGTACCGGATGTCCCGCAATACTGAATTCACGGCCGCCCCAGTCTGTTGCGCTTGCTCGCCTGTTATCGGATTAAAGCCGTCCCGGTTTTCCGGCACCGCTCAACGTTTGGACACACTTAACCCGCAGCGCAGAAAACTTCCTTCAATTTTTGCGGGAAGGCTGTTAGGACCCGGCCGCCGGCGCCGCTAAACCGATGCCGTTCGCGTTCCCACGATCTCTTCGACGATCCGGCCGTCGAAGAGGTGGATGCTACGGTCGGCGATGCTCGCATACCGAGGGTCGTGGGTAACCATGCAGATGGTCGCGCCCTCGCCATGCAGCTGCCGCAGTAAGTCCATCACGGCTTCGCTGTTTTTCGAGTCGAGGTTTCCGGTCGGCTCGTCCGCCAGCAGGATCGACGGCTGCCCAACGAGCGCTCGAGCCACAGCGACGCGCTGCTGCTGGCCGCCCGAAAGTTGGGAGGGGTAATGCTTCATGCGGTGAGCCATGCCGACACGCTCAAGCACTTCCTGCACGCGCTTCTTGCGCTCGGCCGAAGCCATGCTGCGATAAGTGAGCGGCAATTCGACGTTCTCGAAGACCGTGAGGTCGCCAATGAGGTTGAACGCCTGGAAGATGAATCCGATCTCGCGGTTGCGGATGCGGGTGCGGTCTGAAAGCGTCAGGTTCGCCACGGGCTGTTTGTTGATCCAGTAATCGCCGTCCGTGGGCGAATCAAGCAGTCCCAAGATAGAGAGGAGCGTCGATTTGCCGCAGCCCGAAGGGCCGGCAATCGACAGGAATTCGCCGTTCTTGATTTCGAGATGCACGCCGCTAAGCGCATGCGTCTCCACCTCGTCCGTGTAAAATACCTTCGTTACGCCGTCGAGTTTAATCAGGCTTCCGTTTCCGTTCGTGCTGTCCATGCCGGGCTCCTTCTGAAGAATCCTGCCTGCGCCGCCGCAGGCGCTCGCGCAAATTATGGCCGAGTTTGCTCCAATTGGGCCTTAACAATCAAGCATGCCGTTTTCCAAGGCGCGAAGTTCTGCGCCAATATCCCATACGCAAATGGCGCCCCAAAGGTTCCCTGCTATTTCAGATCGATCGCAGGGAAAGCGTCATATGCCGACATATCAGACAGAATCACCGTGTCGCCGACGTTCAGGCCCTTCAAAATCTGCACGTTACTGACCGACGTCTTGCCCAGCTCCACTTGAACCCGCTCGGCACGTGTTGCGTTCGACCAGGGTCCAACGACCTTAAATAACCCGATCGTGCTGTTCTCGTCGCCGTGAACCGGCCGCCCAACGTACAGGACGTTTTGCAACTTGTCGATGATGATGGTGCCCTCAACGCTCAGATCGGGCACCGCGCCCTCGGGCAGGGGTCCGTCCAGCTTCACGTCGACCGTTCGCGTTCCGTTGTCGACATGTGGATCGATCCGCGTCACGTGTCCCGGAATGATGCCGTTGTGCGTGTCGACTTCCGCCTTTTGGCCGATCAGAAGCTGATTCGCCTGGGTCTCGGCAATTTTCAATTGCGCCTTCAGGTCCGAGGGTTGCGTCACAACCCCAAGCTTTGTGCCCTGCGCAACGCGAGTACCCACATCGACGTCAAGCTCCTGAAACATTCCGTCGACGCCAGGCCGCACATGGAGCTGATTGAGCTGGGAGGAATAGAGATCGTAGAGGGCCTTCTTCTGCGAGATAGTGGCCTCTTGCACGGCCAACTGCGACTGCATCGAGTTCTGGAAGGTCTGTACTTCATTCTCCGCCAACTCGTCCTGCTTCTGCAGCTGAGTAGCCTGCACTTCCGCCGTCTTCACGTCCAATTCGGGAGCGAGACCGTCTTTGAAAAGCTGTTCCTTGGTCTCTTTCACCATCAACTCTGTCTGATATTGCGAGCTGATTGCGGCTGCCGCCGTGCGCTTGTCCATGAGTTGATTTTCCAACAGGGCCTTAGTCTGTTCGTACGCCGCCTTCGCGCCCTTCAACTGGTAGTCGGCGTCCATGGCTTCCTGTTGGAGTTGCGGGTTCGTCATATCCATGATTACGGTATTAGCCTTCACCGGTGTCCCAGGAAGAAAATAACGCTGCGTCACCGTTCCGTCAGCAGGAGCTGAAATGACGTGAACGACATCCGGCACCAACGTTCCCAGGCCGCGCACATCGATCGTCATCTGCCCCCGTTCCACCGTTCCGGGCCAGACGGTCGACTTATCCACCGATGGCGCCGCCGGCTGCAGATGCATGAGCCCGGCAGTGATTCCGATTGCGACGAGGACCGCGCCGATAACGTAACCGATTCGGCGTATCTTCTTCTTACGTTTAAGTTCCGGCCTAGCTATGTCCACCAAGACTGACCTCTCTTTTGCTGTTACCGCAACTAGCGTTCCGCAAGGGACCCTGTTTAACCAGTTTATGTTGTTCCACTTAGCACTGGTTTGCAACAGGGGCGCGACCAAATCTGCCCGCTCGTGGGACTTTGCCGTCCCGCAATCGAACACAAAGTTTTGGCCTTTATTGGGCCGCTTTCAGTCCGTTAACACCACCATTTTGGGCTCGGGTGGTACGAATTGCCTGTGGGTTTTCGGCGAAAGCGGCTATTGGCCACAAAAAGCGACGTAATCCGCACTCACATTCGGCTGCCCTGCTGGGACTGGGGCAATCAGTACCGCATCGCCACGGGCATGCATCAAGCCTTTGACTCGACGCTGGCTCGGATCTCCTGCCATCGCTTGGGACGTTTCTTAGGGTCGAGCACCTTCTTGCGCAATCGGACCGATTTCGGCGTCACTTCAACGAACTCGTCGTCCGCGATAAATTCGATCGCCTTTTCCAGAGTCATTTCGCGCGGCGGAATCAGCCGAATAGCCTCGTCGGCGGTCGACGACCGCATGTTCGTCAGCTTCTTCTCTTTCGTGATATTGACGTCCATATCCGATTCGCGCGAATTTTCTCCAACGATCATTCCTTCGTAAACTTCCGCGCCCGGCGCGACAAATAGTTCGCCGCGTTCCTGCAAACCCCAGATAGCGTAGGCGGTCGAGACTCCCGGCCGATCCGCAACCAGCGCACCCGTGGGCCGCATAGCCATTTCGCCAGCGTACTCGGTCCAACCCTCGAGCAGCGAATGAAGCAGCGCGGTGCCGCGAGTATCGGTCAGCAACTGCCCGCGCAGCCCGATCAGTCCCCGCGAAGGTATACGAAATTCCATTCGCACGCGGCCCGAGTGGTGGTTCACCATCTTCGCCAATTCGCCGCGACGCCCACCGAGCGTTTCCATGACGATCCCGATGAAGTTCTCGGGGCAATCGATCACCAGCATTTCGAGCGGCTCAAGTTTTCGCCCGTTTTCGGTACGCACCACGATCTCGGGCTTTCCGACCGCCACTTCATAGCCCTCGCGGCGCATCGTTTCGATCAGGATGGCGAGCTGGAGCTCGCCACGCGCAAGCACTCGAAACGAATCTGTCGAATTCGTTTCCTCGACGCGTAACGACACGTTCGTCAGCAGTTCCTTTTCGAGCCTGGCGCGCAGATCCCGCGACGTGACAAATTGCCCTTCGCGCCCGGCGAAGGGCGATGTGTTCACCGTAAAAACCATCGCGAGCGTAGGCTCGTCAATGGTAAGCGGCTCAAGCGGAGCCGGGTTTTCCAGATTTGTGATGCTTTCGCCGATTTGTATGCCCTCGACGCCGGCTACGGCGACGATGTCCCCCGCGGGAACTTCTTCAGCTTCGTCGCGTTCCAGCCCGCGAAACGTAAAAAGCTTGGTGATTTTGGTGGTCTGAATCGTGCCGTCGAGTTTCGCAATGCCGACTTCCGAACCGCGCCGCAAGGTTCCCTGAAACACACGCGCGATTGCCAAACGTCCAAGATAATCACTGTAATCGAGATTGGTCACTTGGACTTGCAATGTCGCCTCAGGATTGCCGGAAGGCTCGGGGATCGCCGAGAGAATGGTGTCGAACAGGGGCTTCAGGTTTGTCGAATCGTCGCCAAGCTTCGCGTGCGCCACTCCGGCGCGGGCGTTCGCATAGAGCACGGGGAAACCCAACTGATCCTCCGTGGCGTCCAGATCGATGAACAAGTCATAAATTTCGTTCAGTACGGCCTCCGCCCGCGCATCGGAGCGATCGATCTTGTTCAACACGATTATCGGCGGAAGGTTCGCCTGCAGCGCTTTCTGCAGGACGTATCTCGTCTGCGGCAACGGGCCCTCGCTGGCGTCAACCAGCAGCAGCACGCCATCGACCATTCGCAGCGCACGCTCGACTTCGCCCCCAAAATCACTGTGTCCGGGCGTGTCGACGATGTTGATCTTCGTGCCGCCGTAGGTGAGCGCCGTATTTTTGGCGAGGATGGTGATGCCACGCTCCCGCTCCAATTCATTCGAGTCCATTACGCGGCGCGGAACATCCTGATTCTCGCGGAAGATTCCGCTCTGATGCAGCATGGCGTCGACCAGCGTCGTCTTCCCATGGTCGACGTGCGCGATGATGGCGATATTCCTTATGCTCATTTCTTCTTCGACGGTACAGACCGTTTCTGCGAGAGCCGCTCCTGCACCCGCGCTTATCTCCAGCAACACGCAAGCGAGACAAACAAAAAGGGCTGCAACGTCGTTCCGCAGCCCCGGCGATCCATTCGCAATTTTAGGAGCGACAAACGCGTGATTATTTTAGCACGCAGACGGCAGGAAGGCTCTCCAATCGCACCGGACGCAGGATCAATGCGATGCGCGTCGCGCCTCCGGCTTCGTCAATTCTTTCGAGAGATAGATCAGCTGGCCAACGTCGTGGTAGGCGTGGGCGGCGCAACGAAATAGGGCCGTGTACCGATTCTTGGCGAAAGGCTCGCGCTCGCCGGCGTACGGTTTCGTCCAATCTTCCGGGGGCTGTTTGCGAATCGTATCCACGACCATGGCAATCGCGCGATCGAAATCAGCCAGCACCTGCTCCTTCGCTCTTTTCTGACTATCGGTGAATTCCACATCGCGATGGCGGACGTATCCTGTGCCGGCAATCTGCGCGCCGATGTAATAGTTCAAGTTCCCCGTCAGGTGCAGCAGCAGATGGCCCACGCTGTTGCCGTCGCCGGATTGTGCCTGCGTGCTCTGCGACTGAAAGCCAAACGGACGCTCCCAAATTTGCGCTGTAGTCAGCGGGTCAACCCAGCGATGCACCTGATCGCGGATTTCTTCGTAATATCCCGCCAGCGTGCTCTGGACGACCGTTGCCAGCTCCGCCATTGGTTTTCTCCTATGTCACCCTATCCTGAACGGCGTTAAGCCTCGGGCTCCGGCAACGCGCTTTTCTCATGGAAGCCGATTCGCTTCGCCGGTTTTTCGGGAGATTCGAGCAATTGCCGAATCGCTTCGAATATCGCCGTTATATCTTCGTCGTGCCCCTCAACTCTTCCTTCCAATTCGGTCAGCTTGATTGCCAGTTCCTTATGAGTGCTCAGTATCTCCCGCAGTTTCAAGAAGGCCCGAACGACGTATACGCTGACCTGTATCGCCCTATTGCTGTTCAGAACGCTGGCAGCCATGATCGCGCCATGCTCTGTAAACGCATAGGGCCGATAGCGGCGGCCTCCGCGGCCTTCGTTTGAGGTCGCAGATTGCGACCTCAAGATCGTAACCTCCTCGGCCGTCAGCTGAAACATGAAATCGGAGGGAAAGCGCTCCAGGTTGCGTTTCACCTGCTCGTTAAGTCGCTTCGTGGGCACCTCATACAAGGCGGCAAGGTCGGAATCGAGCATCACTTTATGCCCGCGAACCAATAGAATCCGCGACTGAATTTTTTCGACCGGTATGATGGAATTCGCCTTTGGCATGTCTCTCCCGTTTTTGAGGTCACAAATTGTGACCACCTAAATTCGTCACATCTTCAAGGTCACGTTCGACGGGCTGATCGAGGCGAGCCAACTCCGTACCGTAGTTCGAGAGGATGGCCTTGAGGGCGTCCCATTTTGCACCTCTACCGCTCGCCGACAAAAGGCTAAATCGCGCAGAGTTGAGACCATAGACAGCGCAGAAGAAAGTTGAATAGCTTCGCACAGCGGCTGTCAGGGAACTTGTACGCCATCTGCGCGCAGCGGATAATGTTGCAGATTGAGCGTCGAGTCGCAGATCAACCCCACACAGACAAACGGAACGCGTGGCGGCGGGCCACATCCCAGCGAACCTCATCGGCGCAAGCGCGCGAGCCCTGCCATCCGAGCGCTGCTCCACTATGGTGGCAGCGCGCTGGCGCTCGCGGTGTTGTTTCGTTTTCTTCCGGGCCGGCAGGTGCTGCACGCGCTGGCCAAGCTGCCTCCCTATCTATGGGTCGCGGTAGTCGCGGCATATCTCACAACACACCTGCTCGGCGTGACCAAGTGGCGCCTAATGGTGAATACCGCAGGAGCCGGGCTCAACGCATTGCAAGCGGCGCGTTGCTACTTCGCCGGACTCTTCGGATCGCTCTTCCTGCCATCCCTGATTGGCGGAGATCTGGTGCGGGTCACTCTGGCGATGCGTTACGGCAAGACGAGTGGGGGTGTGCTGCTGGGAAGTTTTCTCGACAGAATCGTCGACTTCACCGCTCTCGTAATCCTGGCCGCCGCCGGAGCACTGCTCGTACCCGGAACACTCGGACCGCAAAGTCGCCGCGTTTTTCTTTGGATCGGTGCGGCAACGATCGCCGGACTCGCGATCGTCGCAGTCCTGATCACCGTGATTCCCTTTCGCCGGCTGTCGTTCCGCATGCGACGACGGGCCGTCAGTTTGCGCCGAGCGGGTAGATCGGTCGTCCAACGACCGAGGGTCGCTATAGCTGCTCTGAGCATCTCGCTCGCCTCGCAGTTATCGTTCATCGCTTTAAGCGCTCTCTTGGCGGATGCGTGTGGTCTGCGACTGCTTTTTCGCGCATGGCTTTTCGCCTGGCCTATCGCCAAGCTTTCGGCCGCGATTCCCGTGACACAAGGAGGAATTGGTGTGCGCGAGGCAGCTCTCGCCGGGTTGCTGGTTCCATTCGGTGCGCCGCCGGCGCTTACAGTGGCTGCAGGACTCGCGTGGGAGGCCATCGTAATCAGCGGTGCGCTGCTCGGAGGAGCCTTCGCTCTATCGGTCCGGCAACGCGTTTGACGTGATGGAAGCGCACCTACCAGGCCGCTACGCCGAAACCGAATCACTCTTCCGCGAACAAACCTTACCCAGGAATAATTGAGTGCACGCGAGAAGGAATCACTGGAAGCAGATCAGACCAAAAATCGACCGCCATTCATGGCAGGTTAGAAACGGGATCGAGTCGCGCGAATATATTCACGGAGAGCGGTCACGTTGGGACTGCACAAACCTAGCCGTCCGGCGTCGACGGGCAAACCCAGCCGTTCAGCCTGTTCGATGCTCAGGCCGGCGTCATCGAGTTCGGCCAGACTATAGCCCTCGGTAGGCACGATACGACGGCCGGACAGTTCGACTGGTCGCGGCGGCCGGTGCGTCTGCCATCGCTTTCTCACGATGTCGAAGAAATCGTCCCAGTCTCTCCGGTTCCACATGACAGCCCCCTCGTCGTCTATCTGGGAATGTTGGATGCACCATCTCCCTATTCGGTAGCACAACAGCACACATGAACTTCAACCGGGAAAAAGCATGAACTGCGGGGCCCAAGTGACGCAGATTCTACCCCCGACAACCGTAGGAAGTCGCGTGGGAATACAGCTTGTCGCCTTTCGGTTATCGTATCTTAGGCACGTCTGTTATCGGATCGGAACATGGTCACGCGGACGCAGTCAGCCCGCCCCCGGGGTACCTCGCCCGCGCAGCCGGCTGGTATACTTCCCCGAGGTTACGGTTCGATTCACGAGCTGCAAACATTCGATGAACAATCCTGTAATCGTCGTCCATTACCACGAGCTATGGCTGAAAGGCGCGAACCGCCGTTTCTTCCTCGGGAAGCTGTTCTCTGCGCTGCGCCAATCGCTCGAGGGAGCCGGCCTCGAGAGGATCGAACAGCCCGGCGACCGTTTCCTGGTGCGCCTGCGCGACTCTGCTTCCGTGCAAACGGTCATCGAGCGCATCGGGACCGTGCTCGGTGTAGCTTATTTCGCCGTCGCGCAACCCGTTGAACGCGATCTGGACGCAATCTGCCGTGCCGCCTGGAACGAAGTTCAGCCTCTGAAGTTTGCGACCTTTGCTGTTCGCGCCAAGCGCAGCGACAAGACTTTTCCACAGCGCGCAATGGAGATCGAGGCGACAGTCGGCCGGTACATCCTCGAGCGGCTGAGCGAACAGGGGCGCGACGTCCGCGTGCAACTGCGCGATCCTGAATTGACCTGCCGGATCGAGATTACGCCGGGTCCGGCGCTGGTCTACGCCCGGAAATTTCCAGGCTGTGGCGGCTTGCCGGCCAACACGGCCGGCAAGATGTCGTGCCTGCTATCGGGCGGATACGATTCGGCCGTCGCCGCATACCACATGATGAAGCGCGGCGCCCACCTCAGTTTTATTCATTTTTATGGAACGGGAGCGCGGCCCGGAGAGTCATCGTTGCACGTCGCGAGCGCGCTGGCGCGGCAGCTGACGCGCTATCAATTTAATGCGAAGCTGTATCGCGTTCCGTTCGACGCGATACAGCGCGAAATCGTGCGCTACGCGCCAGAGGATCTCCGCGTTCTGCTTTACCGCCGTATGATGCTGCGCATCGCGCAGATTCTCGCCAGGCGCGAGCGTGCACTGGCGTTAGTGACCGGCGACAGTCTAGGCCAAGTGGCGTCGCAGACGTTGCGGAACCTTGTAGCCGTTGACGCGGCAGCGGAAATGGCTATTTTCCGGCCGCTGATTGGCGCGGATAAGATCGAAGTGCTGGAAACCGCGAAACGAATCGGAACTTACGAGATTTCCTCCGAACCGTTCCACGATTGCTGCCCGGTGTTTCTGCCGAAAGCGCCCGCGCTGTTCGCGACCGCGCAACAACTCGACGACGCCGAGTCGCACTTGAACGTACAGGCGCTCGTGGAGCAAGGAGTTAGTGGCGCCTCCCTGCTCAGGTTCAAGTACGCCAGTGGGACAGTTGAAATAAACGAACCGCAATCAAGAGCCGCGGCCGCCCCAAAGCTCTAACCATTGTCTGGACAGAACGGAAACGCCCGCCAACGGGATCGGCTCTCCGGCGATTCCGTCTATCGTTAACGATCGTACCCGCCGCCCCGGCCCCCGCGACCGCCGCCACGCCCGCCACCACCGCCATGGCCACCACGACCGCCGCCTCCGCCA
This sequence comes from Candidatus Acidiferrales bacterium, assembly GCA_036279175.1. Lineage (GTDB taxonomy): Bacteria > Acidobacteriota > Terriglobia > Acidiferrales > UBA7541 > Palsa-295. The sequence goes on from DASUJR010000276.1 coordinate 19,408, forward strand.
CCACCATGGCCGCCGCGTCCACCGCCACCACCACCGCCTTCGCGCGGACGCGCCTCATTCACCACCAAAGCGCGCCCCAGGAAATCCTTTCCGTTTAGAGCGGCGATAGCCTTTTCAGCCTCCGAGTCGTCTTGAAACTCCGCGAAACCGAACCCGCGCGGCTGCCCGCTGAACCGGTCCTTCAGCAGCGTAACCGAGTCGGGGTTTGCACCAACTTCTGCAAACAATTCCTGCAGCTGCTCTTCTGTAGCCTTGAACGATAGGTTGCCCACGTAGAGTTTCTTCACAGTCCAACTCCTCTGCTCCGCCCTTACCGAGCGTGCTTCCGAGGCTGAAGAGGCAGGATCAGTGCCATCGGCAGCCGAACGGTCCAACGCCGACCGGAACGACCGGCCAATTTCAAGGACCGGTCGCACGCACCTTGGCGCAAACAATCCATCGAAGTCTAGATTTGAGGGATTCTGTGCGCCGGCGGTGCCATGGATGCGCGGCTGCTCCGGCTGAAGCGAGCGCCCCAGCAACTCGCCAGCATCTTGAGCTAACTGATGGCTGGAGTCAACAACTCGCAGTGGCCGGCGTCTTGGCGGAAAAAGCGTCTCAGCGGCGCCCACCAGCGTGAAACGTTATTCCGGACAACAGTCTGTTGTTCTCAGGCGGGAGCGCTAAGTGCGATAGCTCGCGTTAATGTGAACGTATTCTTGCGTGAAGTCGCACGTCCACATGCGAGCGCGTCCTTTGCCTGAACGCAAGTCGACCACCACGGGCACGTGTTTCTCGAGCATTCTCTCGTGCGCGGCGCGTTCGTCGAATGCGTGCTCGCGTCCCCGTCGGCACACAGGGATACCCGCGAGCCAGATGTCAACGCGGTCGGGATCGAAATTCACACCGGAACGGCCTGCAGCTGCGAGAATGCGCCCCCAGTTCGGATCGGCGCCGGCGAAAGCGGTTTTTACGAGGGAGGAGTTTGCAATCGTTCGCGCGACTTGGTCGGCGGCACGGTCGGACGGCGCTCCGCGAACTTCAATCTCGATTACGCGCTCCGCTCCTTCTCCGTCTTCGACGATCGCAAGCGCCAGCAATCCGCAAACGTCTCTCAGCGCCGAAACGAATTTTTTGTAGTCGCGGCTTTCGGGTGTGATTCGATCTGCACCCGACTGTCCATTCGCAAGAACCGCGAGCGTGTCGTTCGTGGACGTATCGCCATCGACGGTGATCGAGTTGAACGTCGGACCAACGGCGGCGCGCAGTGCACGCGATAGCAGGGCAGGCGATATAGCTGCATCAGAAACGACGTACGACAGCGTCGTCGCCATGTTCGGATGAATCATGCCGGAGCCTTTTGCGCAACCGAGCAGGCGCACCTGCTTCCCGCCGATGCGGCATGTAGCAGAGGCCCATTTGGGCCGCGTATCAGTGGTCATGATTGCACGCGCGACATTCTCGAATGCGCCCGGCTCCGCCGCACGAACAAGCGTCAGCGCAGGAATGGCGGCAAGGATCTTCTCAACGCACAGAGGCGCGCCGATCACGCCGGTCGAGCTGACAAGGATTTCTTCGGCGCCGCAGCCGAGCGTCCGCGCAAGGTGCGCGGCAGTAGCTCGCGAGGCGGCCATTCCGCCCGGGCCCGTGCAACAGTTTGCGTTGCCGGAGTTCACGATGATGGCGCGGACCCTGCCGCGGGATTTCTTTAGATGCTCCCGGCAGAGCAGCACCGGAGCGGCCTGCACGCGGTTGGTCGTAAAAACCGCAGCGGCAGATGCTGGAGTCTCGCTGATCAACACGGCGAGATCGAGCTTCGATTTTTTCAGCCCGCAATGCGTGGCGGCGAACGCAAACCTTTTAGGGATCGCATCTTTTGACACGTGGTCGGGGGATTCTCCCGACCGAGCGAAATCGGGAGTCGTCGACGCGGGCGCCGGTACTTGCGTAAGAACTCGAGCAGGCATGGCAGTCATGGATGTTCCTCGATTTTCGTGACACGCAGATTGAAATCACCCAATGCGGCGCGGACCGTATCGGCAGCCGTTCCGCCCGAAGCAGAGCGGCGGTTCAAGGCCGACTCGACGGAAAGCACCGGTGTCAGGTCATCACGGAAATTCGGTGAGAAGTCCTTCAGTCGCTCGATTGGCATTTCGCGGATCGACTTGCCTTCCTGCTCGGCGGCTCGGAGAATTTTGCCTACGATCTCATGCGCCTCGCGGAACGGCGTACCCGCGCGAACGAGATAATCCGCCAGTTCCGTCGCGACCAGCGCCGGATCCTGCGCAGCTTCGTGCAATCGGTCGCCACGGAATTTCGTTGCGGCAAGAGCGGCTGCCGCGATTTGCGTCATCGCGAGCGCCTGATCGTGAGCGGCAAACAGCGGCTCTTTGTCTTCCTGCAGGTCGCGCTGATAGCTCGACGGAAGCCCTTTCATGGTGGTCAACAGCGCGAAAAGGCCCGCGTAAACGCGCCCCGTTTTCCCGCGGATCAGCTCCCACGCGTCCGGGTTTTTCTTTTGTGGCATCAGGCTGCTGCCGGTGGAATATTCGTCGGGCAGTTCGAGGAATCCGAATTCGGGCGACGCGAACAGCACCATATCTTCGGCGAGACGAGAAAGGTGCATGGCTAGAGTAGCCAGAGCGAACAGATATTCGAGCGCGAAATCACGATCGCTCACCGCATCAAGGCTGTTTGCCGTCGGACGCGAAAAGCCAAGATCGCGCGCGAGTGCGGTGCGGTCCAGAGGAAACGCGCATCCAGCGAGCGCCCCCGAACCGAGCGGACAGGCGTCGGCGCGGCCCGCGGCCGCTTCGGCGCGCTCCGCGTCACGCAAGAATGCTTCGCCATGCGCAAGGAGCCAGTGCGAGAGCAGCAACGGCTGCGCGTGCTGCATGTGCGTGGTGCCAGCCATCGGAATCCCGAGATTGCGGCTCGCTTGCGCGGCGAAAGCACTCGCGAGCGAAGCGATGCTACGCCGAAGCTCCCGCGCAGCATCCTTCACATACATGCGGAACTCCGTCGCGATCATTTCGTTGCGGCTGCGGCCGGTGTGCAGCTTCGCCCCGAGCGGTCCCAACTTTTCGATCAGCGCGCTTTCGACGAAATGATGGACGTCTTCCGCCTTGGAATTTTCGAGCCATGCGGGGTCGGATTGCGCCCGCCGCTCGAGCTCATCGAGCGCGGTC
>DASUJR010000277.1:0-8230 GCA_036279175.1 Candidatus Acidiferrales bacterium
GCCACCACCTAGCCAGTGAAATTCGGTCGGGCAAGCGGGGTTCGCGCACTTGGGGTGAAACTTTTGATACAGGGGGACTGGTTCGCCACTCGGTATGGCTGAAGTCGACGGCTGCAGAGAAGCCGCTTTTCGTTCCCGTTCCAGTTTCTCGATCGTCGTATGCAGCCATCCTGCGGCCGCTTGCTCGATTTCGCGTTGATCGCCCCAGCGATACAGTGAATCGAGTGTCTCGCCAGTCGGACTAAGCGGGATGTGGCGGCAGGGAACCTTTTCTCCGCGACTTTCCGCGGGCACCCAGCGCATCAAGACGCAATCGCTGCAACGTGTCGAATGCTCTTTGCAGTCGTAATTCAGGCAAGTTGGCGAATCTTCGAAGATGAATTTCGGTCTCCAAGGTTCGCGCAGCGAAAGCCTATAACCGCCTTCCTCGAGGAAGTTCAACTCGAACTTCAATACCTCCAGCGCGTCCCTTTTGTCTTTTTGCACTGGGCACCTCCCACAGGTGGCAGTGTCCTCCGCCCGTTCAAACTGTTGCGGTGATGCGCGTCACCATGGAACGTGGGCACTGTCACACGCCAGATCAAACGACGCTCGGCAGAGGAAATTTGACGCAAACGCGGAAGAAAATCGACGCTTGAAACTTGGGAAACCGCTACGGGACCCCTTCTCGCACTCGCGTGACCAGCATCACACTCGGTCGTGACTCGTCACACGGAAATTTTGCGCTTGCCCGAATAAGCTCGCGTCGCCCTGGAACGAAAAGACGATATTCTCGCCGAAATACGCAAACTCCTTGACGAACAGCTTGCGGCACTTACCAAGAGAATCTCACCCGCAGAAGTAGCCGGATACATCGACCGCAAGACGCGGATTGACGAATTGCTCCAAGTGGCTATTGGCCGCTCTTTCGGTACGTTCCAGAGATGCGCAGCGTTGGCGAAAATCCGTTCCGGCTCGATTCTCCCCGGCCGACAATCCCGCTGAAGGACTACGCGTACAGCGAGCTCCGCTATTCCGCTCTTGCTTCGTCTCGGCCAACGGACGCCGCTGAACTTTTGCGCCAAGCCCAAGTCGACGTCCAGAAGAGATACAAAATTTATGAGGAATTCGCGAAACTCAACGAAGGACCAACGGCCGCCCAAACGGCTCCGTTCGATTCTATCGATAACGTGACGGGGATTTGATTTCAGTGACGGAGGACACATGACAATTCAGGAGCGCCCAACTATTTCGTTCCTGCTGGCGATGCGGGACCCTGTCACCCGTGTTGCCGTTTATCGTTATCAAGTACGCTTCTCGTGCAGACTAACTCTGTTGTGGGAGACTGGGCGACGTTATAGACAGCGTTTGGCCGAGAGGCAATTGCAAGCGTCATTGAATCTAGAGCGATGATCGAGTTCCCAGTATCACTACCAACACTCAGAATAAGAACCAGGGCTACTGACACACGCAGTTGCGAATTTCGACCCCGGAAAACTGCTTGGGCTCGGTGAAGGGTATCCGCTGCAACAAGCGCGTTTCGTGATTGTCTTGTCACACTTGTCACAATTCCAGTGGTAAAGTAGCGCTGTCAAAGACTGGAGCAGATTGTAGACGACTGTAACACTACTCGCGCAATCGGTTCGGAAAAAAGCGATTTCCGGCGATTTGCCTCGCAATTTTGAATAGCTGAAAGAGAATCCCACCCTCTCCACCTTCTTTACCACGAGCAAACCCCTTCCCTATACCCGTGATATTTAGAGCCAGCGCAACAGTAGCCATGAAGTGTGGGATCGGTCTAAAGAACCGTTGGGGAGAAGACAAAGGCCTACTGGGCTGGATGGTATGCGCAGTGACAGATGAACTGCTGAGAATGACATCTCACGAATTCCCGCCAGAACTGGGCTTCAGCAAAGAATTACTGATGCTATAGTCCAGACTCAAATGATGGTCGGCTATTTACGTTCAGCGATTGAACATCGAATTCGATCGACTTGCTTAGCATTTAAAACGTTCTTCCTCGTGTTGCTGCCCGTTGTGCATTCCTCATCGCCCCACTTTTTTGACAGAGATTAAAACCAGGCTTAGGGTTCTCCGCGCTTGGTCGCTTTTCCGCCCTGATTGTCGAGGCTAGAGCGGCCGTCAAGCAGAAAGGGAACTAATTCCATGAAACTCAAGGTGGATGAACCGTGGAGGCGAGCACTGGCCGTGACCGCGATCTGCTTCATCCTAACGGGCCAGTACATCTGGGCGCAGAACCTCGGGCAACAGCCGCAAGTTAACGTGGCCGTTCAAGGTCAGACTGCCGCTCAGCCCGAAGGCGCCTTCCTCAATTTCATCAATTGGATTGGCAACGTCATCGCTCCTATTGCAGCCGGAGGTGCGGTTGTCGGCGCACTCGTCTCCTGGTTGCACGGGCGAGGCGTCGGCCGGTGGCTCGCCACCGCGGCGGGGTTGCTGGCGGTTTCGGGCGTCACCCGGTTGATCGAATTCTGGATCGCCAATGGCACTGCGGGCGTGCCGTAGTGATAGCTGCCACGTGGTCCTCGGCGGACTCGGCAGGCAATCTGGGAAAGGAGCGCGACAAACCAGGCTGCCTGCCAGCCTTCCGCGCGAAGTGAAAAAACGCTCTGTCCACGAGAGAAGGGAAAGGGAAGCCAATGGTCGTCCCACAATTGCTAAACGACATCATCCAAGTTCTCCTCGGGCTCGCGCCAGCGGCCTCTCTGGTGTCGTTGGTGCTCGCCGGAATCAGCTTGCGACGCGAGGGAGGAACGACGTTCGTTGTGGGTGGCAGTTTTACGAAATGGATGTTTTGGGCCGTCGTGTTCATCACCATCGGCCCGCTTCTTGGATGGTTTAGTTCCGTCGGGGTTGCCACGCCAGTACCCGGCGGCGGGATTGGCAGTTCCTGGCTCGCCTCGTTCGAGTCGGATGTGTCTGGGTTTGTAACGAATTTTATCGCAGGCCGCATGATCACCACGCTTAGGCCTTTTTCGTATTACGAGCGATCCTCGACGCGGCCTCTGGCGAACACCCGTTACCTTCGATCATTGCCGCGATGTTCTTACTCGGCGCGCAAACTACGTACTCGTTACTTCAAACCTACAACACAGGTACGCAGTTCGCCACCGCGGATGTCCTTGACAGTCTTTGGAACTACCTGGCCGGCACGATCATGCCCATTGCCGCAGGTCTGGCTGTTGTGGGCGCGATCATCAATTTCGCCACTCGCCGTCCGGCGATGCGCCTCATCGCGGTTGCACTCGCCATGCTATGCGTTTCGGGAATTTGGAAACTGGTCCTTTCGATGGAGGCATAAGGAAAAGATGTCATTCACGAACGGACTTCTGAACTTAACCAATTGGGTCGGCAATGTGATTTTGCCGACCTTGGCGGCCTTGTTTTTTGCGATTGCCGTCCTGAAGTTCGCACGATCCGAATCGTATGCGTCCTCCATGTACGGAGGGTTCGCCTGTCTGATGGCGTCAGGCCTTTTGCGGGCGATGGAAACGTTCGCCTCGCAGCGCGCCTGGAATGATCCGGATGTGTATTGGGTTTCGCTGCTCACATTGGTCAATTGGGTTTGTAACGTGCTGATGCCGGTATACGCAGGTTTGCAGGTAGCGGCCGGAGCCGCACGGATGGGAATCATCACACGAATCCACCCTACCGAGGGATGGATGCGGCACTTCGTGGCTGCCGGCTTGTGCCTGATGTTGTCTGGGCTTTTGCGGCTGGCCGAATTCTTCATCGCTCACGGAACGGCGGGAATCCCGTAGGAGGACCAAAGATGTCTCTCGAAGTGACGCCGGTGTATCGCAATCTCCAAACGCGAGTGACCTTTTTCGGCCTCGAAGCGGAGGATTTGTTCGCGATTCTCGCCCTGGCCGTTGTGGCAAACATTCTCGGAAGGTTCCTGAACCGGGAGATGTTCGGATTACCCATGAACATGATCTTGCAATACGTCGTCCCGGTGCTAAGCATTCCCGCCCTCATGCTCTTCAAGTACGGCAAGCAGCGGGGCTACCTGCAGGATTGGGTGATGTTTCACGCCAAGCCGCACGTGTATTCCGCACTCGACAGGGACCGGGAATTCACAAAATCGTATTTGCGATTGGGAGAATAAGCATGCCATTGACTGTTGAACGTTACGAGCAATCCATGAGCGCCTCACCTTTATGCGAACAACTGCGCATACGGGATCTGCTCGATAATGTGGCCGTTCAAATTGACGGCTCCATGGTGGCGGGCTTTGAGATCAGTGGAATTCAGTCGTACTACGCGAGCGACGAAGGGCGAAACCGCCTCAAGGGGTTGCTCGAAGCGCTCGTGAGAGCACTGCCAGAACGCTCCATGCGCATGCAGGTGCGGTTCGAGATATCGGAAGGCACCGGAGAACTGCTCTCCGATTACGTCCGCGAACCGCGGAATGAAGGCGCGACCCTCCGCGAACTCGATCGTCACCGCATTGAGATGTGGCGCAGTCGCGACGCTGCAGGGTTCTATTTGCAACATTTCCTACATTTGTATTTCATTTGGAATCCGCGGATTCACCACCAATCACCGGATTTCGAGTGGAAGCGCAAGATGAAGTCCAGCAGCAAGTTTAGCCTCTCCCCCACAAAATGCGCTGACCGCTCACTTCGAGAACACGACGAGCTTCTCGGCGAATTTGGCAGCCTCTTAGCTGGCGTCGAGGCCACACTCCAGGCGACCGGCATGTCCATCCGGCGAATGGCGGAGCAGGACATTTTTCTTGAGATCAAACGGGCGCTAAATCCTCTTGGCAACGACAACCGTCCCTATCGTTCGTCTCACGATTCGCTGTGGCAGGAAAGCGCGCGAAGTCAAATGGCCAACGTGAATATTGAGGATGAGCAAGACGATTATCTCAAGATCGGCGGGCTGCTCTATTCCTGGATCACATTGAAGGATTTGCCGGATGCCACGTTTCCAGGGATCCTGCGTGAACTCGTGGTCATGGATTTCCCGATCATCGTCAACGCTGAAGTCGCTCTTCCCGATCAAAGCAAGTCGATCAAGCAGTACAAGAGCAGGCTGCGGAAGATGCTCGCCGCGCAGAAGGATTTTCACGGCGGCTTTCGCATCAACGTCGACGCACAGGTGGCGGAGCATCAGCTTGTAAGAGTTTTGCAAGACCTGATTTCGAGTTCTCTCAAGGCTTGCCAAATGAGCCTGATCATAACAGTGCGAACTTCGAAGCCCTGCCGCAACCGCACGGAACGCGAGGAAGCTGAGCGCATTTTGGCAGACCGTCGTCAGCGTTTGTTGCACGCGATTGCACGGATGAACGGCGGCCGGGGGATTCCGGAAACACTGGCGCAAAAACGCCTGTTCTTCACGGGCCTGCCCGCGATGGGAGGGGAAAACCGGCGCGAGCTCGATCTTCTCACGCTCAACGCCGCCGATTTGTTGCCGGTCGAGATGCCGTGGCGAGGAACTCCGCGCTCACCCCTGATGTTGTTTGAGACGCCGTACCGGCAACTTGTTCCCTTCTCGCCTTTTGACGCGAGTCTCGGCGACGCCAACATGCTGATTATGGCCAAGACCGGCGGTGGAAAGACCTTCATGGCGCAGTTGTTCCTGCTCATGATGGCGCGCGCGAACCCGCAAATCTCGATCCTCGAGCGTGGTGATTCCTATCAGCCGCTTGTTGAATTGATGGGCGGCCGGGTGATCGATGTGAAGCTCGATGGCTCGGAAACGCTGAATCCATGGGATCTCCAGTTGGGAGAAACTTCACCCAGCAAAGAGAAGATCGCTTTTCTCAAAAACCTCGCACGCCACATGATCGGCGACAGTCCAGGCTCAGACAATGCGCTCGTGGACAACCTCTTGAGTGATGCCATCTCGAGAACCTATAAGCGGTGCGCGATACGTTATTCAAATCCGATTCCAACCTTCAACGATCTCCGGGAAGAACTGGCGCAGTGGCGTGACGAGGAAAAGATGCAGCGCACGATCGACGAAGCTCGCCTCGCCGCCATCAAGCTTCGCGCATGGACGGGAGAGAGAGGAATTTACTCGAAACTCTTCGACGCCCATACCACTATGCGCCTCGACAGCAATTGGCTGTTCTTCAATGTCGAAGGCCTGAGTGCCGATCCAAAACTCGAAACCGCGATGAGTATGCTCATCGCAAATACCGTCGCTTCCCAGGCCGGTGGCAAGAGCGGACAGCCGAGTATCACCGTTCTCGACGAATGCTGGTTTCTGCTCGACTCGCCAACACTCGCTCCCGAAGTCGTACAACTCTCCCGCACGGCTCGTAAAAGGAATGCGAGTGTGTGGGGCATCAGCCAAACCGTTGAAGATTTCGTGGGAACGGAATTCCAACCGCGCGAGCACGGCCCCGGAATCTTGAAGAACGCGAATGTCAAAATCATCGGACAGCAGCCAGGAGATGTCAGTCCTCTGATTCAACACTTATTCCTGAACCCAGTAGCACTCAATGAAGTGAAGCGCTTCAGTTCACCACGCAAGGGAGACAGCGCGGATGCGCTTCTCGTGCTCGGCGAAAAAGCCGACACGACCCAAACCATCCGCATCACCCCGACCGCACTCGACTACTGGATCTGCACGACGTATCCGCGAGAACGACGGTATCGAGCGTGGGTCCTAAAGAAATTGGCAGACCGTCCGCTGATGGAGACATATCAGGAACTGGCGACGAAATTTCCCAGAGGGCTGGCCGACACCCCACCACTGCCAGAAGAGATCTCAGGAGCCGTCAACGGAAGAGTGGCATGAAACAGCCATCGATTGTCGCCTCTCACCGAGCTCGTAAGACCATGCATGTGTTGGGTTGGGGCGTTCTGGCGCTGTTGAGCTTGGTGCTTCTTCCGTTCGTTCTTCACACGCTTAGTACTTTCGGGGACTGGTTTACCGGCTTGTTTCCGCACTTGAATCGTTTGTGGGAGGACTCGCCGTGGTCATATTAATCGATGCAATCTTTGGTTTCTTTTTTGCCCTGTTCGTCTATGTCATGTTCGTGGCCAGAGACTGGCGGCAGGTTTTGGCTTTGACGCTCGCCGGCGTGCTCGTTGTCGCGCTCGTCAGTCCACCTTCCGCACAGGCACAGGCAAGCCTAGTCGCTGCGATCCAAGCCGTACTCAGCGTCATCAACGGGTCAATTCAAACCGCGCTGAACGCCATCAATTCGGTCCGAAGCACGATCCAGCAAATGTACGAGGACGCTGTCTGGCCTGTTTCGCTAATCAACCAAGCGAAGGCGCTGGTGAGGCAGATGATCGGCCAATACCGGAATCGGATGCAGGGAATTTTCAGCATCAATCTCAAGAGTGCCACGCTCGCGGGGCCCATAGCTCTTGAAAACGTCATACGAAATCATCAGACGAATGACCTCTCCGCAGTCGCAACCTCCTTCGGCAATACCTTTGGCGGCGTTCCCACGGCCACAGCGTCAAGCCCAGCCGACCGCACGATGATGGACATGGACGATGCGCTGGCCATGGACAACCTGAAAAAACTCAAGGAAAGCGACGCCACAGACGACTTGGCGCTTCAGGCTGCCAATAATATCGAGGACCAAGCGAGCCATGCAGCTCCCGGTTCCGCACCGTTCATAACCGCAACGGCCGTCGCTGCAAGTATCCAGAGTCAGGCGTTGACGCAGAAAATGCTTGCCGCCGAGTTGCGGCAGGAAGCTGCGCGACTGGCACATCAGAACGCACTCCGAAAGCGCGGAGCCATGATTACGGGCGATGTGAACAGTCAGATCTTGAATTTGCTCCAAAGGCACTAAGCGAGGTGACTCCGATGAAGAAGCTCTTGGCCAAGGTAAAACAGGGTCTTGCGGTCGCCTGGCGGTACAAAGTGCGTACGGCCGTCTTGGTTGTGGTTCTGTTCCTTGTCGCGCCAAAACCCGTAAAGAGCCAGTTCCTCGATCCCTGCTGCGCGATCATGGCCGCCGGCCTGAATACGATCGGCAGCGCTTTAAACAGCGTTATTGGTGGTGGACTGGGCAGCATTCTGTCGATTGAGCAGGACATTTCGAAATTCGAGCAAACCATCGTCTGGCCTCAGACGATGATCAACCAGGCGCGATCGCTCGTAGCGAACATGCAGGGACTCTTCACGCAGATGGAAGGCGTGATGCGGATTCCGGTGAACAGCGCAACTTTGCCGGCAACGCAACAGTTCGAACAGAACCTGCTTTCGGGCGATCCGAGCCAGATCGCGCAAACCAGTTCGCAGTACGTCGCCG
>DASUJR010000278.1:0-13584 GCA_036279175.1 Candidatus Acidiferrales bacterium
TGGCTGGCGTCGCCGCAGTCGCGCGCTCTCAGCACGAACGTGGGCATGAACCGCGTCAACTGGAATTTGCAATACGACGATCCGCCCGCCTTCCGGCACGATCTGGAAAATCAGATGAATATGGTGGCGGGCAGCACGACGGCTGGTCCGCATGGGCCGCAGGTGATTCCGGGCGTGTACACGTTGAAGCTCACCGTCGACGGCCAGGTCTACACGCGCCACGTCACCGTGATGAACGATCCGCGAGTGGGCCAAAGCCCGCAACTCATGGCGGCACTGCGCGAACAGAACCGGCTCACGATGCTCGCGTATCACGGTATGGCGGATAGCTACAAAGGTCACGACGAAGTGGAAGACGTCAGGACGAAGCTTGCGTCCATGATGAAGACCAGCCTGCCGGCCGATGTCGCCTCGCAGGCGAAGACGCTCGATGCCAGCCTGACGAAAATTGGCGGCGTGATGCCGACGAATCCGTTCTCCTTCTTCCGCCGTCCGACGCCCAAGCCGAACGAGATGCATTCCTTCCTCATGCTGAACGAGGACTACAACACGATGGTCAGCATGATGCAGGTGGGCATGGACATGGCGCCCACGCCAACGCAGATCGCCACGTGGGAGAGCGACTGCCACAACTACAACCGCACTGTGACCGCCTGGAACGCCCTGCAGAAGCAGCAGATCGTCGCCTTCAACGCGCTGCTGGCCAAGGACAATTTGCAGCAGCTTGACGTGGCCTCGTCGGCCAAACTCGCCGATCCGGTGTGCAGCTTCATGCCAACGCGAGCCAAGTCGGCCTCCAAATCCAAGTAAGCGGCGGAAGCACACGCGCCGCACTTGGACGAAGTGATGGCGTCCTGGTGCGAGTCGGCCCCAGGACTCTCCGTGCGGGTTATCAATGCTCCGCTGCACCTTTATTCCGTTGACCGCAATCCGGGTGCACCCTAAGATGTGCGCCAATGGCCACTTCTCAATCCCTTGTGGGACAAACGGTCTCACACTACCGCATCCTCGAGAGGCTGGGCGGCGGCGGGATGGGTGTCGTCTACAAAGCTGAAGACACTCGCCTGCATCGTTTCGTAGCCCTGAAATTTCTCCCGGATGGCCTCACTAGCGACAAGCAGTCCCTTGAACGATTCGAGCGCGAAGCTCAGGCTGCCTCGGCGCTGGACCATCCGAATATCTGCACGATCTACGAAATCGGCGAAGTGACTGTTCCAACCGCGCCGGGTGGCGGACGCCAGCCATTCATCGCCATGCAGTTTCTCGAGGGCACGACCCTGAAACACCGGATCGAGGGGAAACCGATCCCTGTCGACCTACTCCTTGACTGGGGTATTGAAATCGCCGACGCCCTGGATGCGGCCCACGCGCGCGGAATCATCCATCGCGACATCAAGCCGGCCAATATTTTCATTACGACTCGCGGCCACGCCAAAATTCTGGATTTTGGTCTTGCGAAGGTTATCGAGGCTGCCGCGGGAGCACTCGCCACGCGCGCCACGCTCGACCTGCCGGAGGAACATCTGACCAGTCCCGGTGTTGCCGTCGGAACAGTCGCCTACATGTCTCCCGAACAGGCGCGCGGCGAGCCGCTGGACGCACGGACCGACTTGTTTTCGTTTGGCGCCGTTCTCTACGAAATGGCCACGGGCCGTATGCCTTTCAGCGGGAGCACAACGGCCGTCCTGCACGACGCGATCTTGAATCGCGACCCTGTGCCGCCTGTCCGGCTGAACCCGGACGTTCCACCCAAACTTGAGGAAATAATCTATAAAGCCCTGGAGAAAGACCGCGACGTTCGCTGCCAGTCCGCTGCCGAGATGCGGGCCGATCTGAAGCGGCTCAAGCGCGATTCCGCTTCCGAGCGCTCCGCGGTACATCGCCTCACCGACACGCAAGCCGATTCACGAGCAACCGGGGCACCCGCCACAAGCGCATCGCGCAACGCGATCGAAACGGTTCCCAACTCGCCTGCTCTAGCTGATCCCACATCATCTGGCCGTGAGAAACTCTCCAGCAGCCATACGGGTGCCACGGCAGCCGCCGCATCGCTGCCGTCTGGGTCTTCCACCGTTGTAGCCGTTGCCCGCCAACACAAATTCGGCGCCACGGCGACCGTCGTCATCGCACTGGTTGTGATTGCCGCGGCCGCTTACGGCGTTTATGCGTTTCTGCATCGCAACCCGCCGCTCACAGCCAAAGACACCATTGTCCTCGCGGACTTCACCAACACAACTGGCGATCCGGTGTTCGACGGATCGCTCCGTGAGGCGGTGGAGGCAAAGCTCGCCGAGTCGCCGTATCTGAACATCGTTTCCGATGCCGTGGTGCGGCAGACGATGCGGCTGATGGAGCAGCCGGAGAATGCGCGTTTGACGCCGGAGCTGGCACAGCAGGTCTGCCAACGCACCTCCGGCAAAGCCGCGCTGGATGGAACGATTTCTGGCATTGGGAATCAGTACGCGTTAACGCTGGAAGCGATGGACTGCGCCACCGGCTCATCGCTTGCGCGCGCGGAAGCTGATGCTGCAAGCAAAGACCGCGTGCTGCCGGCCCTGGGGAAAATGGTCGGGGACATGCGCTCGAAGCTGGGCGAGTCGCTCGCGTCAATCCAGAAATTCAATACGCCGATCGAACAGGCGACGACGAGTTCACTGGACGCGCTGAAGGCATATTCGCTGGCGGTGGACGACCTGAACAAAGGCGATTACGACGCCTCCGTGCCGCTGTTCCAGCGGGCCATTTCGCTCGATCCGAATTTTGCGATGGCTTATGCCACCTTGGCGACCGCATATTTCGACCTGTTGCCGCCACCACAGCGCGCCAACAATAAAGAGATTACCGAAAATGCTGAAAAGGCGTTTGCGCTGCGCGATCGCGTCAGCGAGCGCGAGAAACTCTATATCGCCACGCACTATTATGAGTTTGCTGTTCGCAACCTGATGAAAGCGAACCAGGTGTACCAGTCGTGGGAACAGATTTACCCTCGCGACAGCGTTCCTTGGAACAACCTGGCCTTGAACGATTCGGTCTTGGGCCAGCCCGACGAGGCAATACGGCAGACTTTGACATCTGTGCGGATCGAACCGAACCAGGCAATCGGTCTCGGGAACCTGGCCGGATATTACCGGGAAGCAAACCGTTTCGAGGAGGCCCGCGCAACGGTGGAACAGACGGAAAAACAGTTCCCCAATGACTTGGGATCTCACGTCGAACACATGTTTCTTGCCTTCATTACAGGTGACAACCCCACCCTCCAGAAGGAGGTGAATTGGCTTAAATCCACTGGACATGAAAGTGCGGCGCTGAATCTCGAAGCGGGAATGGATCAGTTTTGGGGCAAGTTTGCGGCCGCAAGAAAACTGCGGGAACAATCGCTGCCGCCGGCCTCCAAGCCGGCGGCGAACAGGTTCGCGGCGGCTCAGGCTGCGGCGGCAGATGCGTTTGCCGAGGCTCTGGGCGGTGATTTCCGGCAGGCACGAGGGGATGCGGCCAAGTCGATTTCCCTTCGATCGGACGATCCGGCAATTGCCGCCGTCCTGGCGTTGGCAATGGCCGGCGATGCGGCACGAGCGGAAAAGCTGGCCGATTCGCTGGCGCAAAAAAGTCCGGACGATACCGTGTTGAACCAGCTCCGGCTTCCCGCCATTCGCGCCGCCGCGGCCTTGTCGCGCAACCAGCCGGATCAGGCTCTCTCGTTCTTGCAAAGCACCCAGCAATATCAGTTTTCGCCAGTCGGCCCGTTCCATGTCCTGTACGCGCGAGGACTGGTGCATCTTGCGGCTAAGGATGGAAAAAGCGCTGCCGCCGATTTTCAGGCCGTTATCGATCACCGCGGGATCTTTGTTGCTTCGCCCGAGTATCCTTTGGCGAAGCTGGGCCTTGCCCGCGCCGACGTGATGCTGAACGACAAGCCCGGCGCGCGCGTTGCTTACCAGGATTTTCTGGCCCTGTGGAAGGATGCCGATCCCGACCTGCCGGTTCTCCAGCAAGCCAGAGCCGAATACGCGAAATTACAATAGGCTGATTCTGATTTCCCGCAGGCAGCAGCTTGTCGCGCGTCGTCAAAGCTCGCCGACCCAGTGTGCATCTCACGCGAACGCGAGCCCAGTCGGCGTCCAAGACGAAGTAACCGGCTTTAATCAAGGGAGAACTTCGGCGAGGGACTGAAGTTCAGCCGCGACGATTACTCAGAAATTTACTCGTGGCGAAGGGCATTCATGGGATCGAGGCCCATGGCCCGGCGCGCGGGAATGTAACACGCCAGGAAGCCCACGGCGGCAAGCAGCACCACTGCTACTGCGAACACGACGGGGCCCGTGCTGCCATGAAAGATGTGGCCGATGGCGCGCGTCACCAGCCAGCCGACAACGATGCCCGCCGCCACGCCCGCGGCAATCAGCCGCAATCCGTGACGCAGGATCAGTTTCAGCACGTCCCTGGGCATCGCGCCGAGTGCAACGCGGATTCCCACTTCGCGCGTTCGCTGGGCCGCTGAATACGAAACGACTCCGTAGACTCCCACCACGGCGATGAACAATCCGAGCAAGCCCATTCCTCCGGCGAGGTACACGCCTATTTTGAAGATGAACTCTCCCTGGTCCAATATCTGCTCGCCCGTGGCGCTATTGAACAGCGGCATGCCGGGAGCAAGCGTGCGGATCTCGCGCTCTACTTCCGAGATCAGGCTCTGCGGCGCGACCCCGGAACGCACAACGATCGCGCGAAGCGACTGGAATTCCTGGTTCAGCGGTATATAGAACCATGGCTGTGAATCCTCCATAATGTTCTGATATTTCCCGTCGCCGACCAGGCCTACAACCTCGATGAGAGGACTCGTCTCCTTCTCTCATCTGAAGCGTTTCCCGAGCGGATTTTGGCCGGGCCAGAGTTGCCGGGCCATGGTTTGGTTGATGACGGCTACGAGAGGAGCGTGATCGTCGTCGGATTCCGTGAAGGGCCGCCCCTGAAGCAAGGGTATGCGCAGGTTCGAGAAGTACTCGGGGCCAACCACGTTGTGCATGATGAACGGAGGTTGTTGGCCCGGCGGGATGACATGATTTTCGACGTAAATATTGGTTCCATATTCGATTCCCATGAAGGGAAATCCAAACGACACACTCACGGATTGCACGCCGGGCATGGCCGCTACGTGAGTCCTCAGATCCTTGTAAAACCGGGTGGTGCGCGTCCGATCGTAGCCGATTTGGTGCGGGTCCATCGTGCAGACAACCAGATGCGTGGGGTCGAAGCCGAGATACGTGTGCTGCGCGCGGTTCAGCGTTTCGACGAAGAAGCCGGCTGCGATCAGCAGGACCAGCGAGCCGGCCACCTGGGCCAC
Organism: Candidatus Acidiferrales bacterium; assembly: GCA_036279175.1. GTDB lineage: Bacteria > Acidobacteriota > Terriglobia > Acidiferrales > UBA7541 > Palsa-295. Next base: position 5,342 of record DASUJR010000278.1, read on the forward strand.
GACGAGAATATTGCGCAACCGATGCCGTTCGGCCCCGCCCGAATCGCTCCGGCCGCCGCTTTGCAGGACCAGATTCAGATTGGCTCTGCCGGCCCGAACGGCGGGCCATATTCCCGCGGCGACTCCGCCTAGAATCGCGCCACCAAACGCCATCAGGAACACGCGCCAATCGAAGTTGAATTGGAGAATGACGAAGTTGGCCCTCTGCCTTGCCCATGCAGGCAGCGCGAAGATCGCGACCGTGATCCATTTGGCGGCAAGCATGCCGGCAACCGCGCCGAGCAGCGAGAGCAAGACCGGCTCCGTGAGCAGCTGCCGCATCATCCGTGTGCGCGATGCACCCAGGGCCGAACGCACGGCCATCTCCTGCTGCCGGGTCGTCGCTCGCGCCAGCAGCATGTTCGCCACATTCATGCACGCCAGCAGCAGCACCATTACCGCCAGGCCCACGAATAGCACCGCTACGAGCCGCAAAATGCCGCTTTCCGGAACGCCGCTTGGAGCAGGCAGGACTTCTATGGCCAATCCTTTTTCGTCCTTCGAGTATTGGCTGGCGAGGCGACCTTGAATCAGACGGGCCGCGCTTTCCGCCTGGGTCACGCTGACACCCGGTTTCAACATGCCGAGCACAGAAAGTTCGCGATCGGTGCGATTCGTGAATAAGTTGCCGGTCTGATAGGAACCCGGAGCTGCGGCCTGGTCTTCGGCAACGATGCTCAGCGGGAGGTACAGCTGGACGTCAACCAGCGATGGCAGGGCGCCGTGGAATCCTTCCGGTGCGATGCCGATAATCTGCGTGGGCTTTCCGTTGACGAGCGCCTGCTGGCCGACCACGCTGGGGTCGCCGCCCAGATGCGACTTCCAGAAATCGTAACTGATCACCGCTGTGCGCGGGGCGCCGATTTGCTCGCCTTCGCCAGGGGCAAACATTCGCCCCAGCACCGCATTGACGCCCAAGCCTGTAAAGAAATTTCCGGTTACATAATTCGACAGCACCTGTTCGGCCGCGTGCCCATGCAGGCCGAAGCCAGACATCCTGCCGATGTTCCCGAACAAGGGCGAGAAAACGTCGCTCGATTGCGCCTGAAAATCTCGCAGCTCCGTGTAAGACAGACTGCCGAGACCGAGCGGATTCCCCTGTTGCTGAAATCCGATCGCCACAATCCTGGTCGCGTGCGGGACCGGCGGCGGCCGAAGCAGCAGGGTATTGGCGATGCTGAACACCACTGTGGTGGCGCCGATGCCCAGCGCGAGCGTCAGGACGATGATCACCGAAAGCCCCGGCGTTTTCGCGATCATGCGCCAGGCGTATCGGACATCCTTCCAAATCGTCGTCATCGAGGTGCACTCCGTCCGCGCGAAGCCGATCCGTCTTCCTGAATTGAAGAACTCTCTTGTGTAAGGTAGTCTCCGCCGACCGGCGGGAATTGTCCAGAGACCCAGGTGAGGCTGTCGCCTGTAACCTATCGTCCGTTTGGACAGAGAAAAGCGGAAAGTCAAAAGTGGTATTGGTTACATCGTATTTGGCCGGCTGCCGCACAGCACCGCTGCTGCGTGCATCAGGCGAGACGCATTCGTTCTTGAGGAAAAGTCCCGCTCACTGGTACAGCCACGTCTTTGCGCTGTTCGCTCCGGCTGGCGAATGCTCCTCGATGTACTTTGCCATCATTCGGAGCAGGTCCGCGTTCGACATTGGCTGCCACCCGTGCGGTTTCATGGGTCTGCCATAAATAAAACTGGCATCCGCTGACGGATTCTTCTCGCTATCGAGTTGCTCTTGCATCCCGTAAACCGCAAGGTTCAGATAAAACGTGTCCATGTCTCCGACGTACACGTGAATTTTCCCGCGTAGCTCGTTTCCAATTTTCGGCCAATGCTGCTTCAGGTAGTACGTGAGGTCGTAGCCGTGATCGCGCATGTAATCGGCCACCCGGTGATTGATCGTTCCGGTCAGCAAATCGTAGAGCGGCAGAAGATAGCCGTCGCTTCCGACAGGTCCGTAGACGGAAAACCATGCGTCCACTTGCTGGCCTGACCGTCCGTGCGAGCCGAGCACCGCTTCGAGCTTGCTCGCTTGCCGCTGCGTCACCGTCATCTGGCCGGAAGGCAAACGGACTTCGGGACGCTCGGGAACGATCCAGTCATAGCCCGGCTTGTAACCCGCCGGATAGAAGGCGTTCTCATCCTTATAAATATTGCTCATCTGCCATCGCCGGAAATCGACAGGGTCCGGATAGAACGACCACGTTCCGCCGAAAAAATCCGGATGGAAAATTTGCAGTGCGAGCGACTCCCATCCGCCCGTCGACCCGCCTGACAGAACGCGGCCGTAGGGTTCGCGAATCATTCGAAAATGATTTTCCAGATACGGAATCATCTCTTTCACCAGTGCGTCCCCATACGGCCCGTTGTTCGCCGAATTCACAGCGTACGAATCGTCAAAGTACGGCGTCGGATGCTGGAACGTCACGACGATCATTCTCGGAAAATCGTCCGAAATCCACGCTTGGTAAAGCTGGTATCCCCACATCCTGTGTTCCTGATACATCCGCTCGAGCACTGGGTTTGTCCTTCTCCGAGATCGCCGCTGCATTCGGGCCGTCATTGCGGGCGGAGGGCTGGTCCGGAAGCCCAGAGGATTTCCGAGCGAAAAATGGCCCTGCTCGTAGAGCACCGGGTAATTCACCGTGGTATGACTGGCGTATCCCTTCGGCAGCAGTACCGTCGCGCCCAAATAAATTGGCCGTCCCCAGAATTTCGTCAGCATCGGGCTCTGGATTTTGATGTGCTTCACCCATTCGGTGTCGGCGGGCATTTGCACTGGGGGGATCACTTTGCTCAATGTCAGTTTGATGTCGTAGCCCGACGGATCGAGATGAATCTTCTGCACGGCGCTATAGAGATTTCCCGGCGAGCGGTTGAATTGCTGGCCTTCCCAGTGGTCCATGTGCGCCCAGATCGTATGGCCGTCGGCGCGATGGAATTCGCTGTACACGTTCACCAGCGCCTGCACGTAGTAATCGCCTGCGGGAATGTCCTTCAGGCTCGCGGGAGGATAGCCGAGCGTGGACGCGTCAATGATGGTTGCCTGCCCCGGTTGCCAGTCCTGCACGCCTTTGCCGAAGAAAGGCGATGTCAGCTCGTCTACGCCGGACTGGAATCGCGGCTCGGGCTTGTCCTCATGGGCGATGAAGATGAACAGGCGGCCCGTAATTTGGCCGGAGTGAGCCGAAGCCGGAAATGAAATCTCAAAGCGTGGACCTGATTGCGCCGTTCCTTGCGACTGCGCCTCTCCGTTTGGCGCAAAACACAACACCCACACGCAAGCTATGATCGCGCCGAATGTCCATCGCACGGTCGTCCTCCCTGAAACCGTTACAACGCGCGCGATTCTATATTCCTCCTCAACGCAAACGCAATCACATCGGCCATAACAATGCTGACGCGAGTCGAAATCCTAAGAACGGGTTTGCGCGGTGCCGTTTTCGTCTGACGTCACTGAGAGGGCAGGCTCGCACCGGGCACGCGCGTCACGACAAGCCCGTCTTTCGTCGCAATGTCGAGCATCATCTTGATAGCGGCGAGTTCAACTGGCGACGCTTTCGGGAACGGATGAGTCACGACAAACCTTGTTCAATTCTAACGGGCGGCGGTCAGCGTGGAGAAAACGATGTCGCCCGCGAACACGTGTGCATATAGCCGGTACTCGCCCCGACCGCGAAAATGCACGTTTTTCCCTATCCAGCCGTTCGGCTTCCCGAACGGGGAGTCCTCGATATCGCCGACCCGTGTGGACGCATCGGCTCGGTAAAAAGTCGCAGCCGGCGGCAAGTCGATATGAATGTCTCCCGCGAAAGACTGCACATCCTCGTTACCTTCTATCCCGGCGATGGTAATGTCGCCTGCGACCTCCCGGATATAAAGGTCTGTTCCTCGCGGCACTTCCAGGTATACGTCGGTCGAGCCATGGTTTGGCGAGTGGATCCGCAACTCGGCGCTCGACGAGTTCACCTCGAAATCCGTTTTCACTTTGCTCGCGAAATCGGCCTCGTTGGAACCAAGTATGTAGCGAATCGCAAGTTGGTGCGGCTTTGTGGCAGGCAAAATATGGATGTCGCCGGCTTTGACGCGAAGTTCGACTCGGCCGCCGGAGAATTGCCACGTCTGACTCCGCGTTTCCGTGTACTTGGAATTTGCGCTGCAAGTTGGCGCGATTGCCAGAAGCAATATAACGATCGTTCGAATCATCGCCCGCACCTCACGGAATCTATGGCGAACTAAATCCAACTACGCAGAATCAGCGAGAAAGGTTGCATCATCCCGAGAAATCCCCCGTACATTGCGCGGTTTGGCGGATCGGCTCGTTTCGCGTAGTCACTCTGCTATGCTCAGCGCAACGAGGGACTTATAACGACCTAACCGCTTTGGCAAAAGGCAGTCTAATGGTGCGAATGGTGGATCGTGCGGAAGACAGCGACGCCGCGCATGTGGCGCAAACGCTGGCCGGCAATCAGGAGGCTTTTCGCCCCCTGGTGGAGCGCTATAGCCGGCGGCTGTTTCACTTGGCTTATCGCATGACCGGAAACGAGAACGACGCGGAGGATTTGGTGCAAGAGACTTTCCTGAAGGCTTATCACAACCTGGGAAAGTTTGAGGCGAGGTCAAATTTCTGGACTTGGCTTTATCGGATTTGCGCCAATTCGTCGCTCGACCAACTGCGCAAACGGCGCGCACAAGGCGAGTTACAAGAACTCGACAATCCGGACGGGTCTTTGTCTGCGGACAATTTGACCAATCCATCGCCCTCCCCGGAACGGTTACTGCTGAGCGCGGAAGTGAAGCAGGAGATGGAGATTGCGATTCGACTGTTGACGCCAGTGGAGCGAACGGCATTCGTTCTGAGGCACCATGAGGGTTTGAGTATCGAGGAAATCAGCGAAGTCTTGGGGCTACGCATTCCCGCAACCAAAAACAGCGTTTTTCGCGGCGTGCAAAAATTGCGGCGCGCATTGGCGCCGCTCGCGGGACAAACGCGATGAAACACCTGGACGACGAACAACTGATTGCGCTGTATTACGGCGACGCCCGACGTCCGGACGCCCTCAGAGACCATCTGCGGGCCTGTTCAGGATGCCGCGAGAACTTCTCGTCGCTGCAGCAAACGCTGGGAGCCCTGAAGAATGCGCCTGTTCCAGAGCGGGCGCCGGACTACGGCTCGCAAGTCTGGTACGCGATCGCAAGCCGGCTGGATACCCCGGAAAAACAGCCGGCGCGGCGGCACCCTGTGCCGTGGGGTCTGCGAAGGATCGCCTGGGCAGGCGCGCTCGCGGCAATCATCGTGGCGGCCTTCTTAGCTGGACGTTACTGGCCGCGGCGGCCAGTTCCAACGACGGCCACTAATTCCTCGCAGACTCGACAGGGAGTGCTCCTCGTGGCCGTCTCCGATCATTTGGATCACGCCCAAATGGTGTTGATGGAACTGGCAAATGGCGACTCGGACGGATCGTCGCAAAAAGCGCCCAGGAAAATAGATATCGCGATGGAGCAGGAACGGGCGCAGCAGTTGTTGGTGTCGAACCGGTTGTATGAACAGACTGCGCGCGCGACGGGCGACGCGGAGATCGAAAATATCCTGAGCGCGCTCGAACCTGTGCTGCTCGAAATTGCGCACAGTCCGGGCGAAATCAGTTCGCCACAGCTCCAGCAGATTCAGGACCGGATACGGAACGCAGGCATTCTGTTCAAGGTTCGCGTGGTGAGTTCCGACGTGCGCGACAAGGAACGTTCGCTGGCGCGGCAAAAGAACAATGGACAAACGTGAAAACAGAGGAAAACACATGAAACGACTGACATTCGCGGTACTAAGTGCGGCACTGGCGATCGGAATGGCGCCTCGTGTCCGGGCGCAGGGAGCGACGGACGCCCGCGCCATCGCGCCCATGGAAAGCGCGTGCGTGTGGAACGGTTCTGGCGCGCTGCAAGCGCAGCAAGCTGAAAAAGAAGCGCAGGATAGCGCGCGGGACGCAAGCGCTGCTCAGGACGATGCGCGGGAGCGCGCCCGCGACGCCGAGGAGAATGCGCGAGATGCCCGTCAGGCTGCGCGTGAAAGGTATGAGGCGGCGCTCGACGCGGTCGACGACTCGCAGTGGGAGAAGGCGCGACAGGCCTTTGACGAAATTGCGCGCGCTCGGGCGGGAAATGCGGATGCGGCGCTCTATTGGCGCGCATATTGCGAGGACAAATTGGGCCGCCGGCAAGATGCCCTGGGAAGCATCACCGACCTGGAGCAAAAGTATCCGCAAAGCCGTTGGCAGAACGATGCGAAGGCTTTGGAGCTGCAGGTTCGTCACGAGAGTGGCCAGCCTGTCTCTCCGGAATCGCAGAGCGACCAGGAACTGAAGCTGTTGGCTATCAACAGCCTGATGCAGAACGATCCTTCGCAAGCGCTGCCGCTGTTAGAGAAGGTGTTGAACGGAACGGGCAGTCCTAAGCTGAAGGAACGGGCTCTCTTCGTTCTGGCCCAGAGCGGCACGCCCGAAGCGAGCCAGATTTTGCTGCGCATCGCCCAGGGAAATTCCAATCCTGAGTTGCAGCTGAAGGCTGTGAAGTACTTGGGACTGTTCAGGGGATCGCGAGGAGTGGATGAACTCAGTCAGATCTACTCGTCGTCGAGTGATGAAGAGGTGAAACGCGCCGTGCTGCGGAGTTTTATGGTGGCGGGTGCTCGTGACCGATTGCTTTCGGCCGCTCAAGGCGAGAAAAATCTGGATTTGCAGCGCGAGGCGATACAGATGCTGGGCGTCTCGGGCGCGCGCGACGACCTTTGGAAGCTTTACCAGTCGACGCCGCCCGCGGAATCCCGGCGCGCAATTCTGCAGGCTATGTTCGTTGCCGGCGACGCGGACCACCTGGAACAGCTGGCGAAAAGCGAAAAAGATGAAGATCTGCGCGTCGCCGCAATTCGCGACCTGGGACTGATCGGCAGGGATCGCACAGGGTCGACGTTGATCTCGATGTATGCCGGCGCAAAAGACCGCGTGACGAGCAAGGCTGTCCTGCAGGCGCTTTTTCTCCAGGGAAATGCCCAGGCCATCGTCGACATCGCCCGAAAAGAATCGGACCCCGAGATGAAGAAAGAGGCGGTGCAGAAGCTGTCGCTGATGCACTCGAAGGTCGCCACCGATTACATGATGGAGCTCTTGAAGTAGGAGAAAGCAATGAAAATCAAGCGAATCGAAGCTCGGATGCTTGCTGCAGTGATGCTCCTGGCGCTGTCGGCGGTCGTTGCGAACGCACAGCTGCCACAAATCACGAATGCGAAAACCGAAACGCGTGCGGCCGCGGCTGACTTTTCTGCCCAGTTGCGGAACGCGGTGCAAAGCCGGCAAGAGCCCGCATGGTTTGGGTACGCCGTTCCTGCGGTCGCAGGCGATCACCAGATGTGCTGCGGGTCGTACGAGGACGGCCAAATGATCGGTTGCGGAGCGTGTCGCTTGGAGGACAGCAGAAACAGCGTTTCGACGCATTCAAGCAATTCGAGCGATACGCACGCAGTGAAACTGGAAGGGCCGCAGCAGTTGGTTGTAATGCTGCGCGCAGAGCACGGAGCCGTTGGACGCATTCGCACATTTTCCGAAGATTGCCAGCTGGATGCCGGCGGGCTGCCCGTGATTTGGTTTACGGGTGTATCTGGCAGCGCGAGTGTGGCGGCGCTCACGCCGTTTGTGAACTCCGACGACGGCTCTGAGGGAGATCATGTCGGCAATTCGGCGTTGGCTGCCATCGCGCTCACGGGCGACCCGTCCGCGGGCCAGGCTCTGAAAGGCTTTGTGGCGCCGGCGCAGCCCGAGAGACGTCGCGAGCAGGCGGCGTTTTGGCTTGGCGCCGCCCGAGGGCACGCCGGCTACGAACTTCTGCAGCAACTGGCGCGAGGCGATTCGAGCGACGACCTGCGGGCTAAGGTTGCGTTTGCTCTTTACGTTAGCAAGGATCCGGCGGCCGTCGATGAGATCATTCGCATGGCGAAGAATGACCAAAGCACGCACGTGCGCGGGCAGGCTATCTTCTGGATCGCGCAGAAGGCTGGAAAGAAGGCTGCCGCGACGATTACCGATGTGATTGAAAACGATCCCAATACGGAAGTGAAGAAGCGCGCTGTTTTCGCTTTGAGCCAGCTTCCTCGCGACGAAGGCGTGCCATTATTGATTAACGTGGCCAAAACAAATGCAAACCCGGCGGTGCGC
>DASUJR010000279.1:0-7858 GCA_036279175.1 Candidatus Acidiferrales bacterium
GACAACGCCGATCAGTCCTGCGCTGATGCCCTGGCACAGACGGCCGAGGATGAGGGGTCCGTAGCCGTGCGACAGCGCAATCACCGGAATGCTGAGGGCAAACAGAATGCCGCTGAGAATCATCACCGGCTTGCGGCCAAGGCGGTCGGAAAGAAGGCCGGCGAAGAGCGTCGAAATCACCGTGCCCATCAACACGGCGGCGACAACGATTGAGAGTTGCTGATTGTTCAGCCCGGATGTGGCTTCGAGGTAGGGAAGCGCGCCGGCAATGATGCCAACGTCGACACCATAAAGCAGACCGCCGAGACCGGCGACCAGAAGCAGGAACCTGTTATAGGAGCGGGGGCGAAGGTTTGCGGTCGCGGTCACAATTCACCGATTTGACCGCCGTAAGGTAGCATGGTTTGTGCTTCTTGTATGCACCGCCGCGATTGACGCATTTGCAGGCGCCAAATACAATGCGCCAGCGGGAAGCGATCCGACCACAACAAATTCAAAGCTAATAAGAGGCATTCATGGTGGAGTTGGATCCACTAATCGGTAAGACGGTTTCGCACTATCGGGTGCTGGAGCGGCTCGGCGGCGGCGGAATGGGTGTGGTGTATGAAGCCGAGGATCTGAACCTCGGGCGGCACGTGGCGTTGAAGTTCCTGCCGGCGGACATGGCGAGGGACGCGTCGGCCCTGGAGCGGCTGCGGCGCGAGGCACGCGCGGCTTCCGCGTTGGACGACCCAAATATCTGCACGATTTACGAGATCGGCGAGGTGCCGCTCCAGGGCGGCGAAATTCATGGCGGGCAGCCGTTCATCGTCATGCAACTGCTGGATGGCTCGGCGCTGAAACATCGCATCGAAGGCAGACCGTTGCCGCTGGACCTGGTGCTCGACTGGGGCATCGGAATCGCGAGCGCGCTCGATACGGCGCACGCCCGCGGCATTATCCATCGCGATATCAAGCCGGCAAATATTTTCGTCACAAAACGCGGGCAGGTAAAGGTGCTCGATTTTGGGCTGGCGAAAGTGGTGGAAGGATCGGAAGGCCACACCAACGGCATGACGCGGACGATGGATCGCACGAGCGACGCGAGCGATCTTCGCGAGCATTTGACGAGCCCCGGTGCGACGGTCGGAACCGTGGCTTATATGTCTCCCGAGCAGGCGCGCGGGGAAGACCTGGATGCGCGAACCGATCTCTTTTCGTTTGGCGCGGTGCTGTACGAGATGGCGACAGGTCGAATGCCATTCAATGGCAATACGACGGCGGTGCTGCACGATGCGATCCTGAATCGCGATCCGGTTGCACCAGTGCGAATGAATCCGGACGTGCCGCCGCGCCTGGAAGAGATCATCAGCAAGGCCCTGGAGAAAGACCGCGACGTACGGTATCAGCACGCAGGCGATATGCGGGCTGATTTGAAGCGGTTGAAGCGTGACACGGATTCGGGCCGATCAACGCAATCGCGGCCAGCGACAGATACGGCTGCAAGCGGCGGGACGGTGAGCGCGCCATTGATTTCTGGGGCTAGTCCCGCAGCGGCGGCTTCGTCGGGTGGAGTGGCGATCGCGGCAGCGTCCTCATCTTCGGTGACGCAAACGCCCCCGCCGGCGCACGCGTCGGGATCATCGGCCGTTGCAGCGGTGGCGCGCGAGCATCGATTCGGCCTGACGACGATTGCGATCGTTATCGTGCTTCTGGTTGTTGCGGCTGCCTACGGTGTTTACTCGCTGCTGCACCGCGCAAGCGCGGCTCCATTCCAGAACTTCACGATGACGCAGGTGACCACGACAGGCAAAGCGGAGCTGGCCGCGATTTCTCCGGACGGCAGATACATTCTGAGCGTGCAGAACGAAAACGGCCAGGGTGCCTTATGGCTGCGAAACGTTCCAACCAGCAGCGATACGCAAATCATCCCGCCGTCGGGTGCCATTTTCCGGAGCCTGGCGTTTTCGCCGGATGGAAACTATATCTATTTTCGGAAGAGCGGAGATCAAACGGGCACGAATTTCGATCTCTATCGCGCGCCCGTTCTTGGCGGCCAGCCGCAGCAAATCGCTCGCGACGTCGACAGCGACATCACGTTTTCGCCGGATAGCAAGCGGATCGCGTACTCGAGGGGCAACGATCCCGTCGTTGGCCAGTTTCGTCTGCTCGCCGCGAATCTGGACGGAACGGACGAAAAGGTGCTGCTCATACAAAGCGATTCGAATCCGCCACAGTTCATGTCCTGGTCGCCCGACGGGAAAACGATCGCCTACTCGGAATTCGGTTCAGGGGACACTCTCGGAAGGATTCAGCTCTTCGACGTGGCGAGCGGCAAGTCGCACGTGTTGGCGAACTATGATAGGGATCGAATTTATCAGATTCATTGGATGCCCGGCGGGCGAGGTTTCGCGGTGAACTATAACGAGCGTCCCTACATCGGCCGCGGCCAGATCGGGTATGTTTCGTATCCCAAGGGTGTTCTCAGCCAGGTCACGCGAGACACCAACGCGTACTCAACGCTGACACTCTCAAGCGACGGGACGACAGCGGCGACAGTACAGGTGAAAACGACACACACGGTGAACGTGATTCCCGGGAACGGAACGAAGGACAGTTCACCCGCACCCGTTTTGGCGGATATTCCCGACGCGAGGTGGACCGGGTGGGCAAGTAACGGCGATTTGCTGGTCAGCACCGGCCCTAGCCTGATTCAGGCCAGTTTGAATAGCGGAAAACGCACTACGCTGGCGACCGATACGGCGGCGTCAATCATTTCGGCGACTGTTTGCGGCGGCTACGTGGTTGTCTCGTGGGGCTTCCATGGTAGCGGAAACGTTGCGAGGCTTTGGCGAATGAATGCGGACGGGTCGGGGATCAGAGCGCTGACGAAAGACGGAGTTGGTTTCGATCCAGTCTGCGGGCCAGACGGGAAGTCCATCTATTACTACGACCCTGTTTCGTATCGCATTCTGCGCGTGAGCATCGATGGCGGCAACTCGGAAGTGGTGCCGGGAACGCAAGTGCCGAGCTCCTTCGTCGCGACGGCTGAAACCGCAATATCGCCGGATGGAAAGCAACTTCTGTTCGTGACGGAGGGCGTACAAGCAAGTCCGAAGATTCAGATCGTGAATCTTGGCGAAGGATCAAATCCAACGCGGCGCACGATCGAACCTGATGCGCGCATTTCCGGCGGCATAGGCTTTACGCGGGATGGCAAGTCCGTGGCGTATCCGATCACGGAAAACGGCACCTCGAATATATGGGTGCAGCCACTGAATGGTTCTCCGGGAAAGCAGATCACAAACTTCAAATCCGGAACGTTTGAGAGATGCCAGTGGTCACCGGACGGGAAGTCGCTAGTGGTTGATCGCAGCGAGTCTCAGTCGGATGTCGTGTTGCTGAAGCAAGCCGAGCAGGGAAATCAGTGAAGGCGGAGTGATGGCCTTCTGCCTAATTTTATCTATTGATGGATCTTTGAGGCTTCGACGATTTTGGGCGAAGCTGCCCCGGCTGCGAGCCGCATGAGCGTGTCGTCGAGATCCTCGGGATTCACCGGTTTCGCCAGATAGCCGTCCATCCCTGCTGCCAGGCAACGCTCCGCGTCACCCTTCATCGCGTGGGCTGTGAGTGCGACGATCTGCTGGTGTCCGCCGGTGGTTTTCTCACGCGAGCGTATCGCGGCGGTTGCTTCAATACCGTCCATTTCGGGCATCTGAATATCCATCAGAACGACGTCGTAGCGGCTCTTTTCCAAAGCGTGCAACGCAGCGAGGCCGGTTTCGACTGCTACGACCTTGTGACCTCGTTTTTCAAGCAGCCGCAAAATGACTCGCTGGTTTATGGCATTGTCCTCGGCGAGCAGGATGCGGAGTTCGGGCGTAAGACGCGGATGTTCGCGGAGCGTGTGCCGCGTGATCAGCACGTCGGCCTGACGCAGGCCGGCGCCCAACACGCGAAGAATCGCGTCATGCAATTCCGCTTGACGTATCGGTTTCACGAGATACGCCGAAACGTGCAGTTCGCGGCATCGCGCCGCATCGCCGCGCTGGCCCAGCGAAGTGAGCATCATGATGGTGGCGGCGGAAAGCTCGGGACGATGGCGAATCTGTTCGACGAGGTCGAAGCCGTCCATTTCCGGCATGAGCAGATCGGTCAAGATGAGCGCATAGGGTGCGCCATTGCGCTGGGCGGAACTCAGCTCGTCGAGGGCTTTCTCTCCGTTGTCAACCGAGGTGGAACGCATACTCCAGCGAGCAAGCATGCCTTCGAGGATGCGGCGATTCGTCCGATTGTCGTCGACGATCAGCACGCGCACGTTACGCAGGACGTCGGGTGAAACCGCAGAGGTGACTGTTTCGGGACTTTTGGCAGTCTGGAACCGCACGGTGAAGCGAAACTCAGTTCCGGCGCCCGGTTCGCTGTGCACCGAGATTTGGCCGCCCATCATTTCGACGAGGCGTTTCGAGATGGTGAGGCCGAGTCCCGTGCCGCCGTATTTGCGCGTCGTCGACACGTCCGCTTGCGAGAACGCTTCGAAAATCAATTGCTGTTTTTCCGGGGGAATACCGATGCCAGTATCCTTCACGGTAAATTCAAGCAAGTAGTGACCGTTCGCGCGCTCGCATACCGACGCCTTCAGCGCGACTTCGCCGCGGTCCGTGAATTTAATGGCGTTGCCGACCAGATTTATGACGACATGGCGCAGGCGGCCGGGATCGCCGCACACCGCGCGTGGAAGGTCGTCAGGGAGATCGCAAAGGAGTTCGAGGCCTTTCTCGTCGGCGCGCAAGGACAGGAGCTTCAAAGCGAGCTCCAGCACGTTCGGCAGGTCGAAATCGATTTCGTCCAGGTCCATCTTGCCGGCTTCTATTTTGGAGAAATCGAGAATGTCGTTCATCACGTCGAGAAGCGAATCGGCGGACTGTTTGACTGCGTTCATGAAGTCGCGCTGGTCGGAGGTCAGATCTGTATCGAGAGCTAACTCAGTCATCCCCAGAATTCCGTTCATCGGCGTTCGGATTTCATGGCTCATGTTGGCGAGGAAGGCGCTTTTCGCGTTATTGGCCTGTTCGGCGGCCTCGCGCGCTTTCTGCCCCTCCGCTTCGATGTGCTTGCGAGGAGTAACGTCGCGTCCGATTCCCATAACGCCGATGGGCTTGCCCTTGGCGTCCTTGAGCGGAACCTTCGTGGTCAGTGTCCACTTCGAATTGCCGCGCGCATCGATGTTCGGTTCTTCGCGATTGATCAACGGTTTGCCCGACCGGATGACGGCTTGCTCGTCGGCGAAGAAAGCCGCTGCGATGGGGCCGGGGAAATAGTCGAAGTCCGTCTTGCCCAGCAGGTCGTGCGGGTCTTCGGCTCCCACCAGGCCGGCGAGGGCCCGATTGGCGATAAGGAACCGGCTTTCGGCGTCCTTGACGTAGATGTAATCCGGCATGTTGTCGATGAGCAGGCGCAGAAGTCCTGGCTCCTGCTCAAAGGACTGCCGAACGCCAACTCGGTGATGCCGAGCGCGGGCTGTCCGAAGTGACAGGTACAGCGCCGAAAAGATCGCGGCCGCTGCAACGTACAGCACGGAGATGAGCGGCACGAGCGAAACAGGTGTGATCCGCTGCAGAAGTTCGTAACCAGCTATGGAAACAACACCACAACTCGCTATTTCGAAAACCCTGACTACAGAGGGAGACACACGCGTTCGTGCGTCCTCCGCTGGTCCGGGACGTAATGCTGGCAGCGGATGTTCCATTTGAAACGTACTCCCTGTCATAAGGGCGCGAAGTGAGCCGTTGGCCGGCAACTGCACACACACGCGTCGAATTCAATGGTGAAACACTCAGGAAGGGGTGACCCAAACGGTAGCAGAAGCTTCTAAGTTATACAATTTGTGCGGTAGAAGTTGTGTTCGGGAAGTCACCCGTTGAGGATGACCCGTTGAGGATGCGAACTGCGCGCCAGCAGAGGGGCGGCAATCCATCTGGAGGGAATGGACTGCACAAATGTGCGTGGCGTGTGCGAACTTGTCGTTAGAACGACGCGCGGCAAAGTTGCTTGTGGCGCGCTCCTGTAATGGCCTAACATTATCTCCAAGCGCGCAATCGTCCGCGATACCGCAAGCGCGGAGTGATCCGCAACGCTGCAACCGCGGAATTATTCGCGGCAGCGCGAGCGTGGAAACCTCCGCGAGGATGCGGAAACCATCCGCGAGCCCGGACCGTCGAAAACGGAAAGGAATTGGCGTTGACGACTCTTTGTTCGCAGTGTGACAAACCGGAAACGCAGTGCACGTGCGAAAAGTATTGCTGCTTCTGCCAGTCGCAAGACAACGTCAGGTTGTGCGTGGACGGGCTATATTATTGTCCCGAGTGCCGCGAGGCGTGCGATGTGCCTCTGGGCGATTCCCATGACCACTGAGCCGTCGTGCATCGAACTGCTGGTCCCGAGGGACGAGCGGCTGCTGGCTGCAATTGACACTGCGCTGCTGCACGCTTGCGAGCGCGCCGGCCTTTCATCTCGCGAGTGCGACGATCTAAGCAGCGCGGTTTCCGAAATTTGCGGCGAGACGTTCACGCTGGCGAGTGGTAATGGAAAGTGCGAAGCCGCTGTGCGCGTCCTGATCTGCGATTTTGAGGGTCGCGTCGAGGTGACGCTCGAGCGTTCCGACGGCGGGCAGGTTGCTCCTGCGGGAGATTTGAGCGCCGTTCCGCAGCACTTGAAGATCGACCAGGTAAGCCAGAACACGAACGCAGGACGACCGAGAACGGTACTCGTCAAAGAACACCACAGCACTGCTCATCCGCAGAACCGCGGATGAAGCAAGGAAGCCCGGCCTCAGGCGGACCCCGTCACGGCGGGCAGGCTGACACCGGATCCTGCAGCGCGGGCAGAAGTCCGGTGCCGAGGCCACGACCGAATCGAAATTCCATTCGTCGGTGCTGTCAGCGCAAAGCAATTACATTTGAATGGCGAACGCGCGACTGCGAATCAGAGACGCTAGCTGATCCTGGCTGAGAGGAATATCGACGTTCAGGCGGTCGCCTGCCGGTGATATGCGGACCTGATCCAGCGCCGACGAGAGCGCCTGATTCTTCTGTCCTTCCTGGTAGCGCCGGTACATGATGCCCGCCTGCAAAGCAGCCGAAAGCAGGTTTGCGTCCGGAGAAGAACCGCAGACAGCCTGGAACTTCGCGTCAAGACCGTTGTCTGCGTCAACGGAAATTGTCATCGCCTGCAAACGCTGCATGATCTGCGCGGCCTGCGGAAACTGATTGGCTTGTGGGAGAAGTTGGTTCATCGCGAGGCGAGTGTAGCTTTGATCGAGCACAGCCCAGATGAGGCCGGTCCCGTTTGTGTCGTTGATCATCGGGTAGATCTTGGTGTTGCTGGTAAGACTTTCCGCCTGACCTGAGCGTACTGCGATCAGCTTTTCAAGCGCGGCCCGATGGCCGAATGCAGCGGTGTTGGCGTCGATGAAGGTGAACAGGATGTCCCCTGGAGCCGAGCCGCTGCCGAACGCGTAGAGGTGATAACCGTTCGACTCGATAACCGGCAGCTTTTGTTGTTTGAAATGCCGTTCTGCCGCATCCGGATTGAACGCGCCAAGCGCAACACCGACGATCTCTTCGCCTCCGTTTTTATCGGCAGCAAGACCACCCCATGCTAGCTGGTCCACCTGCGTGTTTGGATCGATGCCGGCGGCAGACAAGAATTTCTCGAAATCGCGGAAACGAGCGGGCAAAAGCTGATCGCGAAGTTGCGGGAACCAGGCAAACTGGCGCGCGGATTTCATATCCGCATAGGCGAACTCGCCCACGTCTTTGGGGAACATTGCGAGAACGGTTTCGCTAAGCGAGTCGGCCGTGCTCGGCGATGGCAGTGC
>DASUJR010000280.1:0-4176 GCA_036279175.1 Candidatus Acidiferrales bacterium
ATTGTCGTCGTAACGGGAAGCGTCTATCCGGAATTAGAACGGAAATTGCCTCAATATCCGAACAAGTGTCCGCGCGAGGTCTATCGAAATCTTGGCAATGGCAGGTTCGAAGAGCTGGGGGCGCAAGCGGGCGCTGCAATCGCTGAACTGCATTCGAGCCGCGGCTGCGCCTTCGGCGACTTCGACAACGATGGCGACGTAGACATTTTGATCGTCAACCTGAACGAGCCGCCTTCGCTCCTTCGAAACGATGTTAAAGGCTCGAATTACTGGATCAAGGTGAAGCTTGTCGGAACGAAGTCGAATCGAAGCGCGATCGGGGCCCGCGTCCTCGTCCGTTACGGGAAGAAAGTGCAAGCACAGGCAGTCGTCAGCCAATCGAGCTATTATTCCGCTAACGATCAGCGGCTCCACTTCGGACTTGGCGCAGAACAGATCTGCGACATCGAAGTTCATTGGCCGAGCGGCGCGGTCGAATCGCAGAAAGCCGTCACGGCCGATCAGCTCATAACGCTCGAAGAGGGCAAAGGCATCGTGCCTAGCAAAGGATGGCCCTCCGATAGCAAACGCAAAACGTAGCTTTGCCAGCAGGCGAATCTTTGCCGCGAAGTTTTACGTCAGTTCGCAGTTGAACTCGCCGCTCAGTTGATGGCGACCTTTACCAGTTCGCGTCTGAAAGCGTACCCTTACCGGTTGATTCGGTTGCGTCCAGGAGTCGTCGTCGGTACTCTCTAATTTCCCGCTTTCAACAGGCTGAATCATTTTCATGGAGGGCCTTTGCGCTATCTCGTGACTGGTGGTGCAGGATTTATCGGGTCGCACATCGTCGACCGGCTGGTGAGCCGCGGAGACGAGGTGATCGTGCTCGACGATCTTTCCGCAGGCAAAGAAACGAATCTCACTCGTGTGAGGAACAAAATCGAGCTGCGCGTCCAGACCATCACCAATCTCGATGCGGTACAGGCTGCGTGTAAAGGGATGGACTACGTGATCCATCTCGCGGCGCGAACCTCAGTTCCGCGCTCGGTGAAAAATCCGCTGGAAACAAATGCTGCGAATATCGACGGCACGCTGAACGTGCTGGTTGCGGCGCGCGACGCGAAGGTGAAGAGGATCGTGTACGCGGCGTCATCCTCGGCATATGGAGAGACGGAGACTCTGCCAAAAACCGAGTCCATGGCGCCGGCTCCCATCTCACCTTACGGAATCACGAAATACGTTGGCGAGCTGTACGCGCAGGTTTTCGGCCGCGTGTATGGGCTGGAAAATGTTTCGGTGCGGTTCTTCAATGTGTTCGGACCGCGCCAGGATCCCTCGTCGCAATATTCGGGCGTGCTATCGCGATTTCTGCTCGCCGTCCAGCAGGGTGAACAGCCGGTCATCTACGGCGACGGCGAGCAGTCGCGCGACTTCACTTACATAGAAAACATCGTTGATGAAGTGCTGCGCGGGTGCGAAGCAAAGAACGCGTCCGGTCTCGTCTTCAACGGCGGCACCGGCGCACGAATCACGCTGAATGAAGTGATCAAGCTGCTCGAGAAGATCACAGGAAAAAAGATCACACCGAAGTATGACGCGCCGCGCGCCGGCGATATCCGTCATTCGCAAGCCGACATTTCTTTGGCGAACAAGATTCTCGGCTACAAACCGGTCGTCCTTTTCGAAGAGGGCTTGCGACGCACCTGGGAATGGTTCCAGAGCGGCCAGTCCTGAGCGCACAACTCTCAAAACTGCGCCCTCTCGTCGCGGGCTGTGCTCGATGCCGGCGACGACCGTGTTTTGTGGTTCGTTGAAGCTCCTTCGCGAATGTTCCGAGGCCGAAGCACAATTCTCAAAAGCAGCCGTCGCGAGCAATTAAAGCAGGACCACCACGCCTGCTTTATTTCGGCGCTAGAATCTGATCCAGCAAATCAGGCGCTCCTTCGACGCGAGAGAGAGCCGGATATCGCAGCCCGCCGTGATAGTCGACGCTGATCGTCTCGAAATCGGCGCCGCGCTTTACAAGCAACGTTAGTGGCGCGGTGGCCTTTTCGGCCTGCCGGATGGCATCACGAAGCGCCTCGATGCTGAACGCTTTGCCATTCACTGCATCGAGATTCATGTCTGGCGTCATACCCGCTTTGAATGCGGGGCTGTTCCACCAAACACTTCCGATTTCACCTGTGGACTTTACCGCGATGCCCAGCGAAGCTGCGAAACTCACAAACGAATTGGGCGCCTGCGAAGCCTTGAGCCACTTTGGGGCAGTGTCGCTGTATGTGAGGCGATATCCTCCCTGTGTGATTCCTTCTTCCGGCGCCTGCGGATGCAGTTCATACACGCGCTTTCGAAGGAAGCCTGCCCAGTCGTAAGGCTGCACCGAATTCAGCGCAGACGCGATGTCCTCAAACGTGTAGGTGCGCGTGATGTAGCTGCCGTTGTCGATTCCGTAGAAACTGCGCGCGAAATCGTCTAACGATTTTTTGCCGCCGCTCAGTTGGCGGATTTTCGTGTCCGCGTCGAGCCAAATCAGCAGCCCCTCCATGTAATAGTCCTCGCCACGCAGCCAGCTGGGCCACGTGACGGGGCGACGCTGCGAAATGGTCGGCTGGTTTGTCGTGTCGACCAATGGGCGCCAGTCGCGGCCCTGGCTCGCTTCAAAATTCGCCGCGATTTCCGCAATCAGGTCTCGGGTTTCCTCCGGAGATCGCATACCGGAACGCGCCGTAAGAACGTAGCCCCAATACTGAGTCAGCCCTTCGTAGACCCAGAGCAGGTCACCACGCATGGGCACGTTGAAGTTCGGCGTCCACAGATCGGCGGGCCGGCGAAACTTTCCATTCCAGGAATGCGTGTACTCGTGGCCGAGAAGATCCCGGTTGTGCACGCCGGCGGCCCAGTCCGTGAAGTAGTTTGCGTGCGTGCTGTCTTCGCTGGATTGGTGATGCTCGAGACCTTCGCCGCCCAACACGTCGCTCAGCGTAAACAGAAAATCGTAGTGGCCGTAGTGATGAGAATCGAAAAGCTTGGCCGCTTGCTCAACGAGATTTTTGTGGACTTGCAGTTCTTCCGGCGTGATGGCGAGATCCTTATGCGCATCGGCGAAAACATCCAAAAACACTCGGTTATCCGGGCCGGTGGAGAGATCCTCGCGCAAATAGTTCACCCCGGCGTAAAGCGGAGAATCCACCAGCTTGTTGAGCGTCGTGTCCTTGAACCGGACCTGATTCCCGCTTTGCGACTCGACTTCCAGCGCAGAGGCAAAGTGCCAGCCTTCCGGCAGCGTGATGTTAGGCGCAAACGTGATATCGCGCGAAAAATAACCTGCCGGATACAAAACGACCGTATTCCATGAGAGATCGATCAAATTCGATGAGAAGGTGATGCGACCTTGGGTCGGCTTCAGCGCCGCGAGGTAATTGAATTTCACGTCGACCGTGCTCGCGCCAGCGGGAACATCGATGTGGAACCCGTACATATTCAAGCGGTCGCGGGTCCATGGAACCCGAGCGCCGTTCGCCCTGACCTCCAGCCCGGCAAATTCTGAAATCGGTCCCGTCGGAGAATGGTTGCCGGGAATCCAGGCGGGATACAAAAGAGTCAGTTCACCCGGCCCGACCGGGATGGTTTCATCCACGTCGATCACGCGATGCGCGACGTCGGTAACTGAAACCGACAGGCCGATCGTTCCGCCCGGATAGGGTTGGTCGACCGGCGTTTTGATCGCGGGAGGCATAGGAACGGGCTGTGGTCCGCGATACTGCTGCGAGTGCGCCAGCGGCGCGAACGCTGCGCACAGTATGGCGACGAACACGATTTTTATATTGCGGAAGAAGGGATTGAGCTTAGTAAGGTGGCCACCGCAGTCTTCGATGAGCACGAGCAGTTCCTCCTTGGACCTACGTAGGTTGCGCCGGACAGGTGTGTTATGGGACGAGATCAGCCGGCGCTGAGCTTCGCGGAAAAACAACGCCCGTTGGCCCGCCAGAATAACGCACTTGGGACGATTGGGATGCCGCATTCTCCGTTTTCGAGTCCGGCGGTCCGCCTGAATAAATGTCAACGCAAAGTAGAAATGTCCGGTTTTGTGCCAGGTAGAAATGTCCGCTTCCAGGGCTTGCGCCAAGGGTGATCGGGAGGCGGGCTGTAGTGGGTTTTAGTTTTGGCTGTGGGTTTTGGTTTACCATCGGCGAGTCC
>DASUJR010000281.1:0-4537 GCA_036279175.1 Candidatus Acidiferrales bacterium
GATAGGGGCCGACGGCAGCGAGGCCACTATAGACTTTTCGAGCGCGGTGCGCGCCGACGGCGAACTCGTCGACCGCGTCCGCGAAATTTGCGGGTCCGAATCTGTCGCTGAACTCCAATGAGAATGCGTCGATGAATGGAAAACGCCGTCGTGCTGCTCGTGAACGCCTGCGGCGCATGCGCCAGCACGCGCGCGACCGCGGAGAGGAAACAGGCGAGCAGCCGTTAACCGGGGCGCGCGTGGAATCGGTGAACGGCTCCGGCCGCCAGGCCAAAGCGAAAGCTCCGGCCGTCACCGCGACGGCGAAATCTGTCGTTGCCGCGGAATCGTCTGCCGCGAACGTGCGAGGAAGCCTTGACGACCTTGGCCGCCAGCGCCAGCACAAGATCGACGCGCTCGAACGTGACGCGTTCGAGCTGAGCCAGCTTACCAATCCCACCGATCGTACTTCGGGTGAAGTGGAGCGCATCCGCCGCGAGATTGAGGAACTGCGCCATGAGTTCTATGCGCATCTCGGCGCGTGGCAACGCGTTCAGCTGGCCCGGCACGCGCAGCGGCCGCACACCGACGACTACATCCGCCTCCTTTTCGAGAATTTCATGGAGATCCACGGTGATCGCGGCTTTGCTGACGACGCCGCTCTGGTCGCAGGCATGGCTTGGTTTCACGGCAAGCCCGTCGTAATCGTGGGCAATCAGAAGGGCCGCGACACGAAGCAACGCTTGATCCGCAATTTCGGCCAGGCGAAGCCGGAAGGTTATCGCAAGGCATTGCGCGCCATGCGGCTCGCGGCGAAATTTAGCCGGCCCATATTTGTTTTTGTGGATACGCCGGGCGCTTATCCCGGGGTCGACGCTGAAGAACGCGGCCAGGCCGAAGCGATCGCGCACAACCTCCGCGAAATGTCCCGCTTGCCGGTGCCCATCATCGTCACCATAACGGGCGAAGGAGGGTCTGGCGGCGCGCTTGCCGTTGCGGTCGGGGATCGCGTGTTGATGTTGGAGAATTCCATCTATTCCGTAATTTCACCCGAAGGCTGCGCTTCGATTCTCTGGCGCGACGCGGGCAAGGCTGAAATTGCAGCCGAGGCGCTGAAGATCACGGCTACCGACCTGCTCGAAATCAAACTGATCGACGAAATCATTCCCGAGCCCGAAGGCGGAGCGCATCTCGACCCGGCTGCCGCCGCGCGCCTGCTCGATCCGGTTCTAGGTCGTATGCTGGACGAGCTTTCGGGGCTTACCCCCAAGCAGCTCGTCGATCAACGCTACGAAAAGTTCCGCCGCATGGGTCAATTCTTCGCGTGAAGTGTAGTCGCGGCGACTACCTGCCGCGGGCGGGGTTTCACCGGAGTTTTCTTTCTCGCCGTGCTAAGGCGCCCTCGCGGCGCGCTCTTGTCCCGGGAAAACGCGCACCTGCCGCCGCTTCGTCAGAAACGCGATGCTCCACTGCACCAGGACGAAGAACCGGTTCGCGAACCCGATCAGAAAGTAGATGTGCACGGCAGCCCAAAGAAGCCACGCAAGGAAGCCCGTGAAGCGCGCGAGCCGCAGGTCGGCCAGCGCATACGTCCGGCCCACGATCGCCAGGTCGCCCTTGTCCCAATACCAAAACGGCTTCGGCGGCACTTGCCCTGTAACGCGCCGTCGGATCACTTTCGCCGCGTACTCGCCTTCCTGAATCGCCGGCTGCGCGACGCCCGGAAGCAGCATCGGTTGCTTCTGTTTCATCCCGATCAGATTCCGCGCTGGAGCCACCACGTGCGCTGTGTCTCCGATGACGAAAACCTCCGGCCGCCCCGGAACGGACAGGTCCGGCCCAACCACCACTTTCCCGGACTTGTCCATCGCTGCGCCGAGCCACCTTCCCGCGGGTGACGCAAGCACTCCCGCGCCCCACAAAACAGTTCCGGCAGGCACGTGCTTGCCGTTCGCGACAATTCCAGTTACATCGACGTTGGTCACACGAGTATTCGTGAACACCTTTACGCCGAGGCTTTCCAGGTGTCGTTGCGCATGCGCTGACAGACTCTCCGGAAACGTGGGCAGGATGCGTGGTGCCGCTTCGTACAGCAGAATGTGCGCCGCGCGCGTATCGATGTGCCGGAAATCGTGCGTCAGCGCCATCCGCGACATCTCCGCAAGCGTACTCGCCATTTCTACGCCTACCGTTCCCGCACCCACCAGCACGAACGTCAGCATCTGCTGGATTCTCGCCGTATCCGTGTTATCCAGCGCCGCGATTTCTTCCGCGCGTTCGAAGGCGGTCAGGATTTGTCCCCGAATGCGGTCCGCGTCGTCCAACGATTCCAGTCCGGGCGCAACGTGCCTCCATTCGTCATGTCCGAAATAGTTGTATTGGATTCCCGTGGCAAGGATCAGGTAATCGTATTGCAAGCGGTGTTGTTTCAGGAGAACGAGCCGCTGCGCCGCGTCAACGCCCGTCACTTCGTCCTGCAGCACTTCCACGTTGCTCTGCCTGCTCAAAATCGAGCGCAACGGTCCCGCGATTTGATCCGCAGATAGCAGCCCCGTCGCCACCTGATACAGCATCGGGCGAAACAGGTGATAATTCCGCTTGTCGATCAGCGTGATACTGACGGGAACGCCTGCCAGCTTGCGCGCCGCAAATAACCCGCCGAAGCCTCCGCCGACAATTACGACGCGAGGCTGAGGTTGGCTCATCTGTGCCTCCACGGCTGCCACTATCGTAGCAGCCCGACAGAACAGCACGAACTCCACGGTTACTTATTGGATGTGAAAAGGAGAACGTTGCCTCACAAATTTTCGTTCAAAGTGTCCGAGTGGTGGTATAAGCCACCTGCTAACGTTCATCGGGGGTAGCGTATGGGCGACGCGACGACCGACCGGCCGGGAGTCCCTTTCGAGCACCGCAGAGGCAGCCGCTTCCACGTTGTGGTTCCTATCGAAGCAAAATGGCAGGAACCCAACGGCACAACTGTCGAGGAACGCGGTGAAGCCAGAGAGGTGAATTCATTTGGCGGCCTCCTCGAAATCAAGACGTATCCGCGAGTCGGCGCCGAACTCGAGATTACGAACCTGGTCTCGCACGAGACGGTTCGAGCGCGAGTCGCTGCTGTACGACGGGACAAGGACGGCGCCGTGCTTGGCGTCGCCGTCGAACTCCGGAAGTCGAGCGACGGTTTCTGGGGCCTGAATTTTCAACTCCGCAAAACGAGCGACGAACTCGTCAGAATCGAGCAGGCCATCAAGGCTGGCGGCGTTGATGCTCGCATTCTGACCGATTTTCGCGATGCCGTCGATTATGTACGCAAGACCGCATGGGCCGTTCAGGAATGGCAGGAGCGCCAGTTCAAGCAGCACGATCCGCAAACGGTCCTTCCGCTGATCACGGCGGAACGCATCCGCCGTACCACCCAACTCAGCAAGGCCATCATGATCGATCTCGCGGCCCACGATGTCACGCGGAATACGCCGGGCATCGAAGACCTTTTCCGCGCCGTGGAAACTCTGCATCAGCATGTCGCAGGCCTGTTCGGCGGCTCCTGAGGCTTTCTTCTGTGTCGTAGGATTTCAGGACCATCTCTGCGACCAATTCTTGTCGATAGAATCTGATATAATAACGCGGTAGAGCATGAGCAGGGCGGCCTGAGCGCGCCTGTCGTCTTTCGCGGCCAGCGCGACGCGCCTGAGCACCAGCCAGCACGCCATTTGGAGGGCAAGAATGATCCAACTCAGTCCGGTTGCGGTAACAAAGGTGAAGGAGATTCTGTCGCAGCAGCAACCCGCGCCGGCGGGCTTGCGCGTTGCAGTCGTGGGCGGTGGCTGTTCGGGATTCAGCTACCACATGGCCTTCGAAAACGCCGTCAACGAAACCAGCGACAACGTGTATGAATTCGACGGCCTGAAGGTGATGGTCGATCAGATGAGCGAAATGTATCTCGACGGTATTTCGATCGACTACATCGAAACGATCGAGGGTTCCGGCTTCAAGTTCAATAATCCGAACGTGAAGAGCACTTGCGGTTGCGGCAGTTCCTTCAGCGTCTAAGCGCGATACGTGTCGCGCCGCATAGCGGTCCTAGTTCGGGCACTGCGGTCGAATTGTAGGGCGGGTCTTAGGCCCGCCCTTTTTTTGTAGGCTCTCTTCCAGCCTGCTCGCCCGTGGCGTGGGGGACCCGCCCCTGGGTTCTTCCACGCCGTATCGTCTTGCCGAGTTGTAGAGGGTTCAGCCAGCCTTGATTCCCTCTAGAACGCGCCTCTTTGCCTGGATTTATCCGTATTTGATTTACAGTGGCATTGGCTAGCAGCTCGTCCGGTCCTCGCCAGTTCGCTGCGCATTCCTGCCAAGCCGCCAAGGGAGGCTGCAAAAGGGAGTCCAACCGAACACCAAGAGGCGCTCGGCAAGACCGAAGATGTCAACGCAAAGTAGAAATGTCCGGTTTTGTGCCAGGTAGAAATGTCCGCTTCCAGGGCTTGCGCCAAGGGTGATCGGGAGGCGGGCTGTAGTGGGTTTTAGTTTTGGCTGTGGGTTTTGGTTTACCATCGGCGAGTCC
>DASUJR010000282.1:0-6103 GCA_036279175.1 Candidatus Acidiferrales bacterium
GAACCCGAGCTTCTTCACTTCATCGAGCATCTGCACGGTCGTTTGCAGGCCGAATCGCAGATAACAGTATTGAACCAACTGCCCGTCGCCCTTCTTTTTCAAGAGGCCATTGATGTAGGGCATCTCCTTGGGCAGCACGTCGTTGAGAATCACACGGCCAACCGTGGTGTCCATGTATTGCTTGTTGAACTCGATAGGCTCGGTGTAAAGGATGTTCTGGTTATCGAAGGCCTTGGTCAGGTCGATCACCCGGCCGGTGTACCGCAGCTTCACTGGCGTCAGCGTTTCGACTTCGCCCATTTCGAGTGCGATCAGAACGTCGTCGATGGAAGCAAACGTGCGGCCCGCGCCTTTTGCATTGGGGCGCATCTTGGTCAGGTAATACAGTCCCAGCACCATATCCTGAGTAGGGACGGCGATCGGCGCGCCATGCGCCGGCGAAAGAATATTATTCGACGCCAGCATCAAAGTCGCCGCTTCGATCTGCGCTTCGGGCGAGAGCGGAATGTGGACCGCCATCTGATCGCCGTCGAAATCGGCGTTGAAGGCGGTGCAGGTGAGCGGGTGCAGCTTAATCGCCTTGCCCTCCACCAGAACCGGCTCAAACGCCTGAATGCCGAGACGGTGCAGCGTGGGCGCACGGTTCAAAAGAATGGGGTGGTCGCGAATCACTTCTTCGAGAATGTCCCAAACCACTGGATCCTGCTGCTCCACCAGCTCCTTGGCCTGCTTAATGGTTGTGCAGTGGCCGCGCTGCTCCAGCCGGTGATAGATAAACGGCTTGAACAGTTCGAGCGCCATTTTCTTCGGCAAGCCGCACTGGTGCAGTTTCAGTTCGGGGCCGACCACGATGACCGAGCGGCCGGAGTAATCGACGCGCTTGCCAAGCAGGTTCTGGCGGAAGCGGCCCTGCTTGCCTTTAAGTGTGTCGGAGAGCGACTTGAGCGGCCGGTTGTTGGCGCCGCGCAGCACACGCCCGCGGCGGCCGTTGTCGAACAATGCGTCGACCGCCTCCTGCAGCATGCGTTTCTCGTTGCGCACAATGACGTCGGGAGCGTGCAACTCCATCAGCTTTTTCAAGCGGTTGTTGCGGTTAATGACGCGGCGATAAAGATCGTTGAGATCGGACGTCGCGAAGCGGCCGCCATCGAGCGGAACCAGGGGGCGCAGCTCCGGCGGAATCACCGGAATCACGTCCAGAATCATCCACTCCGGCTTGTTGCCGGATTTGCGGAAGCTTTCGACCACGCGCAGACGCTTGGCGAACTTCAGCTTCTTTTGCGCCGAAGTCTCCGTCTTCATCCGTTCGCGGATTTCCAGGCTCAGTGCTTCGATATCGATCTTCTTCAGCAGCTCTTTTATGCCTTCGGCGCCCATCATGGCGACGAATTTACCCGGGAATTCCTGGTCCAACTGGCGCTTCCGCTCGTCGCTGATGACTTCGCCGGCCGTGATCCCAGTCGCCTCGCCCGGATCGATGATCACGAAAGCTTCGTAATAAAGCACGCGCTCCAGTTCGCGCAGTGTGATATCAAGCAGATAGCCGATGCGGCTCGGCAAACCCTTAAAAAACCAGACATGCGAGGAGGCGCTGGCCAGCTCGATGTGTCCGAGACGCTCGCGGCGCACACGGGAAAGCGTCACTTCCACGCCGCACTTGTCGCAGATGACGCCGCGGTGCTTCATGCGCTTGTACTTGCCGCAGAGACATTCCCAATCGGCGACAGGACCGAAGATGCGGGCGCAGAACAGTCCGTCGCGCTCCGGCTTGAAGGTCCTGTAATTGATGGTTTCCGGCTTGGTTACTTCGCCGTGCGACCAGCTCCGGATTTTTTCCGGGGAGGCCAGGCTGATGCGAATCGAGTCGAAGTCGGCAATGAGATTGGCTCTATCGTACGGAGAGGAACGATACATTAGTTATCCTTTAATGCCTTTCAGCAAACAGCTTTCAGCAAACAGCTTTCAACGATCAACGAACAGCTTCCAGCAAGCTGAAAGCTGTCCGCTGAGGACTGATAGCTTGGTTTAATCCGCGGCATGTGCCAGGTCCGGTAGCTCTTGCGGTTTCTTCATTAATTCCACATCGAGACACAGGCTCTGAAGTTCGCGGATCAACACGTTGAACGATTCCGGCACGCCGGGTTCGGCGGCCGCTTCGCCCTTGACAATGGCTTCGTAAATCTTGGCGCGCCCGTAGACGTCGTCCGATTTTGCGGTGAGCAGCTCCTGCAGAATGTAAGCCGCGCCGTAGGCTTCGAGCGCCCAAACTTCCATTTCGCCGAAGCGCTGCCCGCCGAACTGAGCTTTCCCGCCCAGCGGCTGCTGGGTAATGAGCGAGTACGGCCCGATCGAGCGCGCGTGGATCTTGTCGTCCACCAGGTGGCTCAGCTTGAGCATATAGATGTAGCCCACGGTGACCGGCTGCTCGAACATTTGGCCAGTCATGCCGTCCCAGAGCTGCACCTTGCCCGATCCCGGCAAGCCCGCCTCGGAAAGCCGCGCTTTGATGTCACTCTCCGCCGCGCCATCGAAAACCGGCGTGGCGAAATGCAATCCGAGCTTCTGGGCGGCCCAGCCGAGGTGCGTTTCGAGAATCTGGCCGACATTCATACGCGAGGGCACGCCCAGCGGATTCAGCACAATCTCCACCGGCGTCCCGTCGGGAAGATACGGCATATCTTCATCCGGCACGATGCGGGCGATCACGCCCTTATTTCCGTGGCGGCCCGCCATCTTATCGCCGACCGAAAGCTTGCGCTTCATGGCGATGTACACCTTCACCAGTTTGATCACGCCGGGAGGCAGTTCGTCGCCTTTGCGCAGCTTGACGATCTTTTCCTGCGTGATCTTTTCGAGCACCGCGATCTGACGCGAGGTCATCTCTTCGATCTCTTCGATCTGCTCGTTAATGCGAGGATCTTTGCTCGCAAGCCGCATGCGCTTCAAGTCGCGCCCTTTCACGTTTTCCAGCGCTTCGCGCGTGAACGGCACGTCTTTCGATAGCAGCTTCTTATTGGTCTTTTCGTCGTGCAGGTCGGCCAGCAGCTCTTTGCCTCTGAGCAGTTCTTCCAGCCGCTTGGCTCGCTCGTCGCTCAGAATGCGCTTTTCGTCTTCCAGGTTGCGCTTCAGACGCTCTTCCTGAAATTCCAGAATCTGCTTGGAGCGCTCGTCGAGCTCCGCGCCCTTGCGCGAGAACACCTTGCAATCGACAATGATGCCCTCGATGCCAGGCGGGCAATAGAGTGATGCGTCCTTCACGTCGCCGGCCTTTTCGCCGAAAATCGCGCGCAGCAGCTTCTCTTCCGGCGTGAGCTGGGTTTCGCCTTTGGGCGTCACCTTCCCCACCAGAATGTCACCCGGCTTCACATTCGCGCCGATGCGGATGATGCCGCTCTCGTCGAGATTGCGCAGGAACGTCTCGGCGATATTCGGGATATCGCGCGTGATCTCCTCGGGACCCAGTTTGGTGTCGCGAGCCTCGATCTCGAACTCCTCGATGTGAATCGAAGTGTAGTAATCGTCCTTGACCAGTTTTTCGCTGACCACAATCGCATCTTCGAAGTTATAGCCGCGCCAGGGCATAAACGCCACTAGCACGTTTCGGCCCAGCGCCAGTTCGCCGGCTTCGGTGCAAGGGCCATCGGCGAGCACATCGCCTTTGGCGACTTTTTGCCCCTGGTACACGATCGGCTTCTGGCTAATACAAGTGTTCTGGTTCGAGCGCTTGAACTTGGTGAGCTGGTAGATATCGGCGCCGACTTCGCGCGACATTTGGCCTTCGTGCGCACCGCCTTCCACGCGAACGATAATGCGTTCGCTATCCACTGAATCGACCACGCCCGCTCGCTTGCAGATCACCACCGCGCCGGAATCGCGCGCGGTGACGCGCTCCATCCCGGTTCCCACGTAAGGCGCTTCGGCGCGCAGCAAGGGAACCGCCTGGCGCTGCATGTTGGATCCCATTAGCGCGCGGTTGGCGTCGTCGTTTTCGAGGAAGGGAATCAGGCTGGCCGCCACCGAGACAAGCTGTTTCGGACTGACGTCCATATACTCGATCTCGTCCCGATGCTTCAGCACGAAGTTACCCGCCTGTCGCGCATTCACCAAATCGTCCACAATGCGTCCTGCGGCGTCGATCGTCACATTCGCCTGGGCGATGATGTATTTGTCCTCTTCCCAGGCGGAAAGATAATCACAGTGGGCCTCGCATTCGGCCGGCTGCTTCTTGCCGCTCAGCCCGCGGTTGGTCTTTTCGATGGTCTCGCGCGCCGTCACTTGGCCTACCCGGAAATCCGTATCCCCCGGGTTGGTCACCCGCACCTCGTCGATCAGCACGCCTTCCCTCACGCGACGGTACGGGCTCTCGATGAAGCCGTATTCGTTGATGCGTGCAAAACACGACAGCGACGAGATCAGGCCGATGTTCGGCCCCTCCGGCGTTTCAATCGGGCAGATGCGCCCATAGTGCGTCGGGTGCACGTCGCGGACTTCGAATCCGGCGCGTTCGCGCGACAATCCGCCCGGTCCCAGGGCCGACAGACGCCGCTTGTGCGTCACTTCCGACAGCGGATTGGTCTGATCCATGAACTGCGACAACTGGCTGGAGCCGAAAAATTCGCGGATCGCGGCCATCACCGGTTTCGCGTTCACCAGGTCGTGCGGCATCGCCGTCGACATTTCCTGGTACACCGACATCTTCTCTTTAATTGCGCGCTCCATGCGCACCAGCCCGATGCGGAACTGGTTTTCGAGCAGTTCGCCCACCGCACGCACGCGCCTGTTGCCCAGATGGTCGATATCGTCCACCGCGCCAATGCCGCGCCGCAGTCTCAGCAGGTAAAGAATGGTATCGGTGAAATCCTTCTGGCTCAGCGTGCGATTGTCGAGCGAGCTTGCGTCCGCTTTGTCGTACAACTTGATGTTGAACTTCATGCGCCCCACGCGCGAAAAGTCGTATTTGCGCGGGTCGAAGAACATGCCCTGGAAGAGCTGTGTCGCTGTGTCGAGCGTCGGAGGGTCGCCGGGCCGCAGTTTGCGGTAGATTTCGAGCAGCGCGTCATTCTGCGCCTTCACGCTGTCTTTGCGCAAGGTGGCGGAGATCACGTTGCCGGCCTCGTCGCGATCCGGAAAGAAGATTTCGAAATCTTTAATGCCGGCTTCCGCGATGCGGCCGATCGCCGTCCCCGTCACCTCGTGGTTGGCTTCGATCAGCACTTCGCCCGTCTCCATGTCGATCACATCGGCGGCGACATAGGCGCCTTCCAGATCGTTCGAGGCGACTTCCACCTGTTCGATTTTGGCTTTCTGAATCTCGCGGAGAACCGAATTGGTGATCTTGCGGCCCTGCTGCACCACCTGATCGCCGTTCTTGGCCGCGATCGCGTGCGACAGCTTCATGCCGACCAGGCTGTCGTTCACTCCCCAATACAGTTTGCTGTCCTTCAGCGAAATCTTCGAAATTTTATAAAACGCATGCAGAATATCTGCATCGGTCTTGAAGCCGAGTGCGCGCAGAAATACCGTTCCGTAGAATTTGCGCTTGCGGTCGATGCGCACATACAGCAAATTCTTGTTGTCGTATTCAAACTCGACCCAGCTTCCGCGATAGGGAATAATTTTGCCCAGGAAATATCCCTGCGCCTGCACCCTCTCGAAGAACACGCCGGGCGAGCGATGAAGCTGCGAAACAATCACACGCTCGGTTCCGTTGATGATGAACGTTCCGTTCTCGGTCATCAGCGGAATTTCGCCGAAGAACACTTCCTGCTCTTTAATATCGCGAACCGTCTTGGTCCCCGACTCTGCGTCCTTGTCGTACACAGTGAGCCGGATGGTGACTTTCAGCGGCGCCGCATACGTCATGCCGCGCTCCTCGCACTCGGCGACATCGTATTTCAATTGCAGGCCGACCGGATCGCCGCAGCGGTTGCAAAACGTGACGATGTTCTTATTGAAGGTCCCGCATTTCGGGCACAACACATCGCCGGCATGAAACGGGTCGGTGCGGATCTCCGCCCCGCAATTCGGGTTGCGGCAGATGGTGCGCAGGTGGTGCAGCCCTTTCAGGTTGCCGCACTTGCACTCCCAGTTGCCGATCGAATAA
>DASUJR010000283.1:0-13543 GCA_036279175.1 Candidatus Acidiferrales bacterium
GGACTCGCCGATGGTAAACCAAAACCCACAGCCAAAACTAAAACCCACTACAGCCCGCCTCCCGATCACCCTTGGCGCAAGCCCTGGAAGCGGACATTTCTACCTGGCACAAAACCGGACATTTCTACTTTGCGTTGACAGAGTAGCGCGTTTTACGCGGTGGTTTATCCTCTATGTCCTCTACATCCCTTGCCTCTTGTACCTCTGCCTTGTGTGGTTTCCGTCAAATCATAGTAGGGCGCCATCGCGGTAGAATGAACCGGGAGCATTCAATGATCGATCCACTAAACGATTCACTTATAATCGCGGGCCGCAGCTTTGGCTCGCGGCTGATCATAGGCACGGGCAAGTACCGTAGCTTTCAGGAAATGGCACGGGCACTGGAGGCCTCCGGCGCGGAAGTGGTGACCGTCGCTGTGCGGCGTGTCAATCTGAACGACAGATCGAAAGAATCCTTGCTTGACTACATCGATCGCAAGAATTTCTTCATTTTGCCGAATACCGCCGGTTGCTACACGGCCGACGAAGCCGTGCGAGCGGCGCGTCTCGGTCGCGAGGTGGGGCTTTCGGAATGGGTGAAGCTCGAAGTAATCGGCGACGAGCAGACATTGTTTCCCGACACAGAGCAGTTGATCGCAGCGACGAAAACGCTCGTGAAGGAAGGATTCGTCGTGCTGCCGTATACGAATGACGACTTGATCGTCGCCCGCAAGCTGGTGGACGCAGGCGCGGCGGCCGTAATGCCGTTGGGCGCGCCCATCGGATCTGGCATGGGAATTCAGAACCTCACGAATCTGCGGATTCTTCGCGAGCGAGTCACGGAAGTCCCTTTGATCGTAGACGCGGGTGTGGGAACCGCCTCCGACGCGGCGATCGCAATGGAGTTGGGCGCCGATGGCGTTCTGATGAATACGGCAATTGCCGGCGCGCAGGACGCAGTCCTGATGGCGGACGCAATGGGAGCGGCGGTCGAAGCGGGGAGGAAGGCGTTCCTCGCCGGCCGCATCGAAAGAAAATTGCACGCGACGGCATCGAGTCCGCTGCAGGGCGTGGTGAGATGAACCAAAGCGGGAAAATAAAGCTCATGATTGTGATCTTGAACGTCGCGATTCCGATAGCTCTTTGGTCTTACCTGGCACGTCCTGGAGAGGAATCGTCACGGAGTATCTAATCTCCGCACTCTTGTTGAATTTGGCGATAGCTATGGGCGCGAAACTAAGGAAAATCCGCGACGCAAGGCGTGCAAAATCTATAGCTACCTGAACAGGATGTGCCACGTGAAATCCACGAGCCCGTGGACCAGCACGCCAGGAAAGATTGAGCCCGTTTTCATGTATGCGCGGCCATAGAAAAGCCCTGCGATGGTGGCGAGCAGGACATACTTCCAGTTCGGCGCCGGCGCGTGCAGGATGTGAGAGAAGCCAAAAATCACGGAAGCAGCCACCAGCCCCAGCCACTTGTTGTTCAGATTCCGCGTCAGACAATTCTGCAGGATTCCCCGGAAGAAAAATTCCTCGGGCCACGCGGTAAAAAACGAAATTCCAACTGCAGCCACGACAAGCGACAGCGGATGCATCCGCGAGAAGTTCGGGCCGAACGTGATGAAGTGAATCTTTAGCCCCAGCGGAATCGCGATCGCTGCGAAAATAAAAAAGCTGAACAGGAAAGCCGTTCCGAACCCAGGCTTCCATTCCACGCCGTACCCGGCGCCTTCGAGCCGGCGCACGAGAATGTAGCCGGCAACGGCTGTCGAGAGCGCCAGCAAAATCGAAAGCGTGTGTTGCAGGGGAGGCGGATAGGGAAAGACGCGGTAAAGCATACGGTACGGCGGCTGGAGCCAGATCGCGATCCAGATAAAGACCGCGGCGGCGTAGTCTTGCCACACGCCCGGAGCTTTTCCGGCAGCCGACGCGAGCAGCAGCGGTGGAATCACCGCATATCCTGCGCCGGCGATCAACCAGCGACCGCTGCCGGTCACGCCGAGCGAATAGAGGATGACCGCGGCGAGCGGCACGATGGGAGCGAGAGATCCGAGGAATGTCTGTGCGCGCGAAAGCACCTTCGGCGCGGCAAGCCAGAATTCAAACGCGAAGAGGGCCGCCGCAACCGTCAGCGCGATCGCGAACTGCCGTCCGCTGTAGCCGAGCCACACGCCCGCAATCGCGGCTGCGGCGACGATGATTGCCCACACGGTGATTGCAGTGGGCAACGTCATCTGCCACGATCGGGTATTCACGCCGTCCGTCATCGCGCATCGATTCTAATGGAGTCTGTTCGGCGAATCGAGGTGCGTGCGATGACGACTAAGGCGAATGCGCGGCGAATCACGGATCGTCAGGCAAACGCGGCGACCAAGGCGCAGGAGTGCAGTTCACCGCCCGGTGATAGGAGTTGCCAGCACAGCAGATGAACCAGAGCAAGCAAGGACGAATCGCCTACATCGACTGGATGCGCGGCCTGGCGTGTCTGCTGATGTTTCAGACGCACTGCTACGATTCATGGCTCGGTGGAGCAGCGCGAAAGAGCACGTTCTTCGGCTGGTCGCAGTTAGGCGGGACGCTGCCCGCTCCTCTATTTTTGTTTCTGGCCGGGATTTCGTTCGCGCTGGTCACCGACCGGATGCGCCGTAAGGGAATCTCGGCGAACCAGATTGCCGCGACGACGATTCGGCGCGGAGCTGAAATATTCGGCCTCGGACTGCTGTTTCGCGTTCAGGAATTTGTGCTCGGCCAGCCATGGTCGCCCTGGACCGATCTGCTGCGCGTCGACATTCTCAACACCATCGGCATATCTCTGATGCTGATGGGCCTCGTGTGCCGCCTGGCGAAGACGCGAGCCGCGAATGCGCTGCTCGCTGGTATCGCCGCAACCGGAATCGCGATGGCAACGCCTCCCCTATGGACCACGTGGCAGCCCCACTGGTTGCCGTGGCCCGTAGAGTCCTACATCAACGGCGTGCACACGTTCGCGAAACCCCAGCCCTGGCTTTTCCCGATTTTTCCCTGGACTGCATTCGCATTTGCCGGATTGGCCGTTGGATTCTTTCTCATCAGCGATTGGGCCATGAAAAATCTGGCGAAGGCGACGGCCATCGCAGGCATCGGCGGTGTATCGCTGTTCTTTCTCTCTACGTGGCTCGACTCGCTTGCCACCCATTTGTACGCCGTCTACGACTACTGGCACACGAGCCCGAATTTCTTTCTCGCACGCGTTGGCGTGCTGTTGATCATCATCGCTTTGAGCTATGCGTGGTGCCGCTGGGGTCCTGCGGCGCGATGGTTCAGCCCTCTCGTGCAACTGGGGCAGACGTCGCTGATCGTGTATTGGGTGCATATCGAATTCGTGTACGGCAGATTTTCCATCTTGGGCAAGCGCCAGCAATCGATTCCAATGGCGACTCTCGGCCTCGCGATCATCTTCGGCGCGATGGTGCTGCTCTCCATTACGCGAACGCGCTGGAAGGGACGCGGCGCGGAGATACTTACAAAATTGCGCGGAGCGTTCGGCCGGAAAGAGAGGCTGCCGCGGGCGTCGAGCCGGCGTAACGAACCGCCGCCAGTTGCTGGAAGATTGTGGCCGCGTTGGGCGAGTGACTAAATCCCTTTCGAGACGTCAAACTCATCCAGACAAGTCGCACCCTGGCAATCTGTAATCTGCCGGCTTCCTGAAAGGCCGTGCGCGAAGCACACGAGCCGGTACGTGAATTGACGACCTCGCGGAGGGGCGTCTATAGTGCGTTCAGCACCACAATTGTGCACAAGCTGCGCGAAATGCTTTTGAATTTGCGCCGCGACAGCGCTAACGGAGTATTTCACGGATTCTCATCTCATACGCGA
Organism: Candidatus Acidiferrales bacterium; assembly: GCA_036279175.1. Taxonomy (GTDB): domain Bacteria; phylum Acidobacteriota; class Terriglobia; order Acidiferrales; family UBA7541; genus Palsa-295. Next base: position 3,837 of record DASUJR010000283.1, read on the forward strand.
CCTCACCAAACTCCTGGGCGCTGACGCCGTCCTCAGCAAAAGGGAAGACCTGCTCCTCTACGAATATGATGGCTCGGTGGAAGTAGCGCGTCCGGAGTGCGTCGTTTTCCCGGGGACGACTCAGGATGTCGTGCGCATCGTTCAGCTCGCAAATCAACACAAGACGCCGCTCGTTGGTCGCGGCGCGGGCACCGGCCTTTCGGGAGGGGCACTTTCGCGCAAGGGCGGAATCCTCGTCGTTTTCTCACGCATGAATCGCATTCTCGATATCGACGCGGAAAATCACCGCGCCACCGTTCAGCCTGGCGTAGTGAACGCCGATCTCAGCGCCGCCGTCGCGCATCTCGGCCTGCACTTCGCTCCTGATCCGTCCAGTCAGAAGGCATGCACGATCGGCGGCAATGTGTCGGAGAATTCCGGCGGTCCGCATACGCTCGCTTACGGCGTAACGACAAATCACGTGCTGGCGCTTGGAATGGTTCTGCCCAATGGCGAAGAGGTGCGCGCCGGCGGCAGTGCGATTGACGCGCCCGGCTACGACCTGACGGGCCTCTTCGTGGGTTCGGAAGGCACCATGGCGCTTGTGACTGAAATAACCGTGAAGCTCACGCCGCTGCCTGAGGCCGTGAAGACATTGCTTGTCATCTTTGATTCGCTTGACGATGCGACCGAGACAGTTGCTGAAATTACAGCTCGCGGGATTACGCCCGCGGCCTGTGAAATGCTCGATGGCTGGACGCTTCGCGCCGTCGAAGCCTACGTCCACGCTGGGTTTCCCCTAGATAGCGCAGCAGTTTTGTTGATCGACGTGGACGGCCTGCGGGAAGCGGTGGAAGCGCACGCAGAAGAGGTTGCAGACGTTTGCCGCGCTCATAATGCGCGCGAAGTTCGCCTTGCGCGCGACGCTGCGGAACGCGACCTGCTCTGGAAAGGCCGCAAGAACGCTTTTGGCGCGGTTGGCCGCCTTTCGCCCACCTACTACGTTCAGGACGGCGTGATCCCGCGCACGAAATTGCCCGTGACGATCCGTCGGATCAACGAAATCGGCAAGAAGTACGGATTCGAAGTCGGCAACATCTTCCACGCGGGCGATGGCAATCTTCATCCGATAATCCTTTTCGATGCGAGTGATCCGAAGCAATTCGAGCGAGCCGTCAGCGCCTCCGACGAAATCATCAAGTTCTGCATTGAGATGGGCGGTTCGATCACCGGCGAACACGGTGTGGGAATGGAAAAGGATCGCCTGATGCCGTTGCTCTTCACCGACGTCGAGCTCGATCTCATGCGCCGCGCGCGAGACGCGTTCAACCCGGAAGGCCTGCTGAACCCCGGCAAGGTGATTCCTACGGCGAAGAGCTGCGGCGAAATCCGCGTTCGTCCGCTACCGATTGCAGGCGGTTCGCCGGCATGAGCGCTGTGGCAACCGTGATCGCCACGCGTCTCGCCGAAATTGTGGGAGACGCAAACCTTACCGCGAATCCCGCTGACAGCGCTGCCTACGCGATCGGATCGTTGCGGCCCTCCGCAGTCGTTCGCCCCGGCTCTGCGGAGGAAACTGCCGAGGTGATCAAATTTGCCGCCGCCGAGAAACTGGCGGTCGTCACCTGCGGCGCGCGTACGAAGCTCGACCTCGGCCTCCCTCCGCGCAAGTACGACCTCGCGATGGATATGACGCGCCTCAATCGCGTTGTGGCCTGCGATCCGGGTGATCTGACTCTCAGCGTTGAACCGGGCCTGACCCTTCGACAGTTGAGCGCGGCCCTAGCCGAGCGCGGACAATTCTTGCCTCTGGAAGTGCCGTTCTTTCACCGCGCCACCGTTGGCGGAACGATCGCTTCGGCAATGGATTCGCCTTTGCGGCAACTCTACGGCACGCCGCGCGATTTCATTCTCGGAATGGAATTCGTCACCGGCGAGGGAACGTGCGGCAAGAGCGGCGGGCGCGTGGTAAAGAACGTCACGGGCTACGACCTGCACAAGCTGATGATCGGCTCGCTTGGGACACTCGGCGTGATCACGAAAATAAATTTCCGCACGTTCCCGTTGCCGCGCGACGTGCGCGCATTCGTCGCGACGTTCGACTCGGCCGAACGGGCTCTGGAGTTGCGAGCACGTGTATCGCGGTCGCCGCTGAAGCCGCTTACGATGGAGGTTTTGAGCCCCGGCGTTGACCGTCTTTTTTTCAGCGAGTTTGCCGCACGAATTGATCCCGCCCCGTTTCCGCCAAATCTGTTGACGAGCAACGGCTGGACGTTCACGTGCGGATTTACAGGAACCGAGAAGGTACTCGGGCGCTACGAAGCAGACTTACGCGCCATGGCCGCACAGGCGGGCGCGGCGAAGGTATCGATTTTGCAGGCAGATGATGTGCGCGCGGCTTTTGCGCGCAAGCGCGAATTCGTAGCTATCGCGCGCGAATCGTCACCAGCAGCGACGATCGTCAAGGCCGCTGTGCTGCCAACGCGTGTGCGAGAGGTTCTTGCAACAATCGAGTCGGCGGCGAACGCTGAATCGTTGCCCTGGGCTGCGATGGTGCGCGGTGTAGGCGTGATTTACGCGGCTCTGTTGCCGGATGCCGTCACGGAAGATTCGCGAGATCGTGTCGCGCGCGCGGCGAACCGCATTCAGTCGGGATGCGAAAAAGCTGCGGGCCACGCGATGATTCCATGGTGCCCGTTTGAGTGGAAAGACAAGCGGAACGTCTGGGGCGCCGAGCGCGGCGACTGGGCGCAAATGCGCAAAGTGAAATCCGTCTTCGATCCGCAGGGAATTCTCAGTCCTGGGCGTTTTGTGGGAGGTATATAACTCATGCCCGGTGCAGATCCCACCACGTCGCCGCAGGCCCATGAAGAGGCACAGCGCGAATTCGCGCTAACGCTGAGCGGCTTCAGCGCGAAAGATAAGCCCGAATACGCGGACTACGCGCGCTGCGTCCACTGCGGCCTTTGCCTGAACCATTGCCCAACGTACCGCCTGTGGGGCAGGGAAGCCGACTCGCCCCGCGGGCGCATCCGCCAGATGGCGCTTGTCGACCAGGGACGGCTCGAGTTGGGCGACGCGTTTGTCACGCACATCGATCGCTGTCTCGATTGCCGTGCCTGCGAGACTGCGTGCCCGTCAGGCGTCGAATACGGAAAATTGATCGAGCTCGCTCGCGCGCAGATCGAGCAAAAATACCGACGTCCGTTCGTTTCCCGCGTCGTTCGCGATTTGGTCTATCGCCGTTTGCTTCCGTATCCGACGCGGATCGCCGCAATGGCTCGCGCCATGCGGCTTTATCAGACAAGCGGTCTCGCATCGCTTGCGCGGGCGACCGGAATCCTCCGGCTTCTCGGATTGCAGGATCGCGAGCGGCTCATGCCGCGGGTAGATCGTAATTTTTTCTTTGGCGAACTTGGCAAGACATTTCCTGCAAGGGGACAGCGCCGCGCCCGTGTGGCGTTCTTCGCGGGTTGCATCGCGCAAGTCACCTTTGCCGAGCTCAATCGCGCGACGATCCGCGTCTTGCAGGCCAACGGCTGCGAAGTAGTCGTCCCGTCGGGGCAAGTGTGCTGCGGCGCGCTCGCCGCGCACGCCGGAGTTCGCAACGTTGCACGCGAACTCGCCGCCATCAACATCAAGGCGTTCGACGCGGCCGATTACGACGCTATTGTTACGAATGCGGCCGGCTGTGGATCCACGCTAAAGGAATACGGCGACCTATTCGCTTTTCGCGAACCAGCGGAAAAATCGGCGAACGACGTGCGCGCGCAAACTCAGCCGCAAAAGGAACGAGCCGAGAGTTTCTCGTGCCGTGTCCGGGACGTAACCGAATTTCTCGCTGAATTGGGCCTGTCTGCTCCGCTGAAGTCCGTGCCGCTGCGGATTACGTACCAGGATTCTTGTCACCTTGCCCACGGGCAGAAAATCCGCGAGGCGCCGCGCAAACTGCTCCGCGCGATTCCCGGCGTTGAGTTAGTCGAGATGGCTTATGCGGACCAGTGTTGCGGCTCAGCCGGCGTCTATAACGTCACGCAGACGAAGGCCTCCCTCGATCTGCTTCACCAGAAAATGGACTGCGTGCGCGACACGAAAGCCCAGACAATCGTCACCGCAAATCCCGGGTGCATGCTCCAGTTGCGCGCCGGTGCGGCCATTCATCGGACGGGCCATGAAGTCCTGCATGTAATCGAGTTGCTCGATCGCGCGGCTTCGCGGTAGCAAATCACCAGTCACCAATCACTTCTCGCCGACCAGATACCGGCATCCGCGCGCACCCATCCGAGCCGAATGGAGGACGCCATCCGGCACATCGCACCGCTCGCCGGCGTGATAGGTATGAGCTTTGCCGTCCATCGTGAGTGTCATTTGGCCATCGAGAATGATGTGCGCGGTCACTGTGGAGTGCGTGTGATCGGGGTAAAACGCTTCGGGATCGTCGCGCCAAACGTAAGTGCTGGTGAAGCCTTCCGCGCGGAGACGCGATTCCCACTCAGAGACATCCATAATTCACCTTTTCCTGTTGCGAATCCAGGGCAGCTACACGACCCCGATGCGGCCAAAGGCTGTCGGCATTCGCATTCAAATCCACGCGCTTCGACTAATTTATCGGAATCGGAAGATGATTCCCAGATTCGCCTGACCTTGCTGCGCATAATTCGACGCCGTAATCACCTCCGGACCAAATAGCGGGTCGAAGAATATCTCGCTGCGGCTCGTCGTTTGCGATGGCGACCAGCGGGCCTCGGCGCGAATTCCAAAATGGCGACTGAAAAAGTATTTCGCGCCGGCTCCGAGGTTGTACGAAAATCGAGTCGCGAACGGCAAATAGTCGCCTGCTTTGAAGTTCGTGAATCCCACTCCGCCGGCAATGAACGGCTGGAATCTGGCGTCCGGAGACCTCAATCCGAAGTTGACGCCGAACTGGTACATGTCAACATCCGCGCTGGTGAGATGCTCGGTCGAGTCATCCTGAACGATATGCTGCTCGATCGAGGTTGGCTGATGGTTGAACTGGAACTCCGCCTGAAGGCGTGGCCACAGCGTATAGTCCGCGATCGCGCCATAGTTCCAACCGCTCCGAATCGGCAGGTAATCGACGGAAGGCGTGTTGAGATCGATTGCGCCGCCGAAGCGCACGCCTCCAAATGGCGTAATTTCAAACTCGTGCTGCGCTCGCGCGTTCGGCACTATAAAGGCCAGGAACGGAAGTAGAACCAGCAAGAGCCGGAGCGGTTTCATCTGTGGAACTCCAGGAATGGACTGGGGATTGTGAAACTAAGTTTTTGCAGATTTTTCGGATTGGGCGGTTCGCTTTGATGCGGCTCACGCGGCGGCTCGCGAATGAATTCGCGGTCGGCCGCCGGTGGACCTTACCGGCGCGAGTCGTTTAATACGCGCCGTAGCTCGAATGGAAGCGAAGGATCAAACCGCCGTTGAGTTGAAACTGCTCGGCGTGTGCGTATACGGGCGTCACTCCGCAGTACCCGAAGTAATAATCGCAGAATTGCTGCTGCGAAACAGTCGTGCGGGAGGGCGACCACCGCGCATCGAACCGGACTCCCAGGTACTTGTTGAAGAAATATTTCACACCGCCGCCAACGTTGTACGAGAAAGTCTTGCTGTCCACCGGTAGCTGCGAGTAAGGCTTCCAGGTCGTAAACCCAAGACCGGCGCCGAAAAACGGCTTCAGCTTCGCATCGGTCGGCTTCAAGTCATATATGAACCCGAACTGGTACATATTGATGCTGGCGCTTGTCAACGGCACGTCTCCACCAATCGCAATTAGGTGTCCGTCGACGTCGGTGGGCTGATGGTTAAATTGGAACTCAGCCTGCAAGTTGGGAAAGAGGGAGTAATCCGCCTCGAGGCCATAATCGACGCTGCTTTTAATTGGCAAATAATCAAAAGGGGAAGATGTCCCAGGGGGAAGATCTATCTTCCCGCCGAGCTTGTAACCGCCAAACGGCGTTATTTCGAATTCATGTTGCGACATTCCCTGGCCGAATCCTCCCTGCGCAAAGGCGCCAGGTACAGCGAACAATGCCAACAGGAACGCGACGAGCAGTGTTTTGCGGCACGACATGGGTGTCTCCTTGAACCGAGCATGATTGAACCCGAGAGCGACCGGAAAGTTGCATGTACCGCTGTTTCATCCTGAGGCCAGGAGGCCGGGGCTGACACAGTCATAAGATGCATGGGAAGCCAAAACGGTTAATTAATTGTACTTGCGGGCAAAAGTCGCCTGACGAAAATGCAGCAGGTCCTTTCGCCGGAGTCGCTGCCCGAAGCAACGCCGGGGGTGGCCGTATTCACAGCGAGCAAGCGGACCTGCTCTAAGCATAAATCATTGCCGTACATTCTGGTAGAATGGTCGCCGCATGGGGATCCCGAATTTCGTACATCTGCATCTCCACACGGATTATTCACTCCTGGATGGCGCGTGCGAACTTGGCGAATTGACCGCCGAAGCCGCCCGCCGAGGAATGCCCGCGGTCGCCGTCACCGATCACGGGAATTTGTTCGCCGCGGCGAACTTCTTCCATAAGGCAAACACGCACGGAGTGAAGCCGGTGATCGGCTGCGAAGTCTATGTTGCGCCCGACAACCACAAGAACCGCGGCAGCGACGCCGAACGCTCGAACCACCTTGTTCTTCTCTGCGAAAACGACGAAGGCTATAAGAATCTGATCCAGCTCGTTTCCACCGGATTTCTGGATGGCTTCTATTACAAGCCGCGCGTCGATCACGAACTGCTCGCCAAACACAGCAAGGGACTGATCGCTCTTTCCGCCTGCCTACGCGGCGAAGTTACAGAGGCGATTCTCAACGAGAAGTACGACCGCGCGCGCGAAAACGCCTATCGCCTCCGCGATATTTTCGGCAAAGGGAACTTTTTCATCGAAATTCAGGACCAGGGGCTCGAAGTCGAGGCGCGCGTCAACCGCGATCTGGTAAAACTATCGCGCGAAACTGGCATTCCTCTCGTTGCCACCAACGACTGCCATTACCTCACGCGCGCCGATTCTCATGCGCAGGAAGTTTTGCTCTGCATTCAGACCGGCAAGACCATGTCGGACACGCAGCGGATGAAGTTCGCCACCGACCAGTTCTATTTCAAGACGGCCGAGGAAATGGCTCAAGTCTTCGGCGAACTGCCCGACGCGCTGGAGCGCACCGTCGCGATTGCCGAGCGTTGCAACGTAAAGATTTCGCGGGTGAACGACCCGTTCCCGAAATTCGAAGTTCCCGATGGCCACTCCACGGACTCCTACTTCGAGAAAGTGGTGCGCGAAGGCTTTGTTGCGCGCGTTCCGCAGCTCGAGCGTCTGGCGAAAGAGAATCTGCTCCGCCATCCGGTCAGCGAATACGAGACGCGTCTAACGGCCGAAATCGAGATGATCAAGAAGATGCACTTTGCCGGCTACTTCCTGATCGTTTGGGATTTCATTCACTATGCGCGCGCACAAGGCGTTCCCGTCGGTCCCGGGCGCGGTTCGGCCGCGGGCAGCCTCGTTTCATACGCCTTGCGCATCACGGACGTCGATCCGCTCCAATACGATCTTCTCTTCGAACGCTTCCTGAATCCCGAACGCATTTCGATGCCCGACATCGACATCGATTTCTGCATGCGCCGCCGTGGTGAAGTGATCGACTACGTCCGCCAAAAATATGGGGAGAAGAGCGTCGCGCAGATCATCACCTTCGGCACTATGGCCGCCAAAGCCGTACTGAAAGACGCCGGCCGTGCCCTCGACATGCCTTACGGCGAGGCCGACAAGATCGCGAAGCTCGTCCCCAACCAGCTCAATATCGAGCTGGAAGAGGCGCTGAAGCAGTCTCCGCAGCTCGACTCGCTGCGCAAAACTGACGAGCGCGTCAAAGAACTGGTCGAAGTTGCGCTGCGCCTGGAAGGCCTCGCGCGCCACGCTTCGACGCACGCCGCCGGAGTTGTCATTTCGCCTCGCCCACTGACCGAAATCGTTCCGCTGTACAAGTCGAACAAAGACGAAATCACGACGCAGTACGACATGAACGCGCTGGAACGCATCGGCCTGCTGAAGATGGACTTCCTCGGCCTGACGACGCTGACCGTCGTGACGGACGCCGTCCGCATGATCAAAATGAACCGAGACGTCGACGTCGATCTCTCCACACTTTCCCTCGATGATCCCGAGGTTTATGCGCTCTTCTCGCGCGGCGACACGACCGGCATCTTCCAGTTTGAATCGCACGGCATGCGCGACATTCTCAAGCGCTATCAGCCGACCCGTCTCGAAGATCTCACCGCGTTGAACGCCCTCTATCGCCCCGGCCCCATTCAGGGCGGCATGATCGACGATTTCATCGCTCGCAAACACGGCAAGAAAAAAGTCCGCTACGACTTGCCCGAGCTTTCAGGGATTCTGTCCGAAACATGGGGCGTGATCCTTTACCAGGAACAGGTGATGCAGATCGCGAACCGCCTTGCCGGTTTTTCGCTTGGCGATGCGGACATCCTTCGCCGCGCGATGGGGAAGAAAAAAGTCGAAGAAATGGCCGCTCAGCGCGAGAAGTTTCTCACCGGCTGCCAGGCTCACAAGGTTCCGAAAGACAAAGCCGAGCGTATTTTCGATCTGATGGCCGAATTTGCCGGATACGGCTTTAACAAATCCCACTCCTGCGCGTATGCCTTGCTCGCCTACGAGACTGCGTGGTTGAAAGTCCACTACCCGGTGGAATTCATGGCTGCCATGCTCACGTCGGAAACGGGTAATACCGAAAAAGTTGTGAAATACATCAACGAAGCCCGCGGCATGGGCATCACGGTTCTTCCGCCCGATGTCAATTCGAGCGATGTCGACTTCACCCCGGTTGAACACCAGATTCGCTTCGGCCTTCGCGCCATTAAGAACGTTGGCGAGAACACGGTAAAAGGAATTCTTGAAGCGCGCGAGTCGCTGGGCGGATTCAAAAGCTTTTTTCAGTTTGTGGAATCCGTGGACGCGCGCCTGCTGAACAAACGCGTTCTCGAAAGCCTGATCCGTGCAGGTGCACTCGATGGCCTCGGCGCGAATCGCGCGCAGATGATCGGTGCCATCGATTCTGCGATGGAACGTTCGCAACGGCTGCAGCGCGCGCGCGAAGTCGGCCAGCACGGCCTTTTCGGCGGGGCAGCCGCCGCAGCCACCGCGCCCGCCCTCGAATTGCAGGCCCTGCCGGAAATTCCCGAGTCGCCTGAGCACGAATTGCTCGCCGCCGAATATTCCGTGCTCGGCTTCTACGTGTCCGGCCACCCGCTCGACAAATACGCGAGCCGGCTGCCGGAATGGAAAGCAGTCGAACTGTCCACGATTGAAGGGCGCCGCAATGGCGAAGATCTCACCGTTGCCGGAATCATCGTTCAATCGCGCCCGATGCGTTCGCGCCAGGGGCGCCGCTGGGCTATTCTGACGTTGCAGGATCAGACCGGCGTCATCGAAGCGCTTGTTTTTCCCGAAGCTTTCGGCAAACTGGAGCCAATTTTGAAGCCGGCCACGCCGCTGCTGGTGAAGGCGCGCGTCGCCGTTGAAGACGTCGGGACGCGACTCATTGTTTCCGACGCGCGGCCGCTCGATCGCGTGGCGGAGCAGTCGCCGTCGAACGGCGCAAGCGTTCTTCGCGTCCGCATGAATCGCGGCGCAATCGATTCCGGCGTTCTCGATCGGCTCCATGAGCTGTTCTCGAGCCGTCCCGGCCGTTGCCGCGTC
>DASUJR010000284.1:0-11985 GCA_036279175.1 Candidatus Acidiferrales bacterium
CTTCCGGCTCGATTCATTCGCCGGAGACGGGCTCGCCCGAGATGCTGATGGAGCTTGCTTACCGGCTGGCCGTCGAAGACACCCCGTACATTCGAAACATTCGCAAGAACGTCGTCGTTCTGATTACGCCTGCGCTGGAAGTCGACGGCCGCGACCGTATGGTCGATCTGTACAACTACCATCGCGCGAATCTCGGCAAGCCGACGCCGAGCCTGGTTTATTGGGGGCACTACGTGGCGCACGACAACAACCGCGACAACATCGGAATGGCGCTACAGCTTTCGAAAGTGCAGATGAAGACTTTTCTCGATTGGCACCCGCAGGTTCTGCACGACCTGCATGAATCGGAGCCGTACCTTTACACGATGACGGGCACGGGTCCGTACAACGCGTGGCTGGATCCGATCGTCTTCAGCGAGTTTCAGGAAATGGCGCATTACGAAATCGAGCAGTTTACGAAGCGGGGCGTGCCGGGCGTGTGGACGCACGGTTTCTACGACGGCTGGGCGCCCAATTACATGCTGTACGTAGCCACCGGGCATAATTCGATCGGGCGTTTCTACGAGACGTTTGGGAATGGAGGCGCCGATACGCGCGTACGCACGCTGCCTCCGTCGGAAACGTCGCGCATCTGGTATCGCGAGAATCCGCCGCTGCCGAAGGTCACGTGGTCGCTGCGCGACAACACGAACTATGAAGAAAGCGGGCTTCTGTTCGCCATGGGCTACATGGCGGACCACGCGCAGGAATTTCTGTCGAACTTTTATTTGAAGAGCAAGCGCGCAGTTGCGAAGGCGACGACTGAGGGACCGGCGGCGTGGGCGATCATCAACGACGGTCGCCGGCCGGCGCTTCAGGCGCGACTCGCCCGGCTGTTGCAGCAGCAGGGCGTGGAAGTCGACCGGATCGACAAGGAAGTTGACGTCACGGAGTCTGCGTCGCCGGGCGCAGGAGCGCGAAGCAAGTCCGAAGCAATGGCGGAAGGGGGATTTGTCGACCACAGCGGCGACATGTCGAAACCAGCCCCGAAATCGGAACCGAAGGCGAAGACCATCAAAATCCCGGCCGACAGCTACGTCATCCGCATGGACCAGCCCTACAGCCGCATGGCGGATATGCTTCTGGATACGCAGTACTACAACATCAACGACCCTCAGCCTTATGACGATACCGGCTGGACGATGGGCCCGCTGGTCAACGTGAAAACGCTCCGCGTTACCGATCCAGCGATCTTGAAGGCGCCGATGAAGCTTGTGGCCGATCCGGCGCCCTACGAGGGAGACCTGGATGCCGGCCGGGGCGCTGCCAAGTTCTACCTGATCGATGCCAATGCCGAACCGTCGCTCGCCACGCTTCGATTCCGTCTGAAAGACACGAAGATGTTCGCGGCAGAGAAGGCGTTTGAGGCAGGCGGCCGCAAATACGTTGCCGGATCGTTCATCATTCCGGCGGAAGGGAACTCGTCCGATCTGAAGGACCAGCTCGATTCGGCGGCGAAGGACCTGGGCCTCACGATTCGCGCAACCCACGCCGATATCAATGTCACTCGACACGAACTCGCCGTTGCGCGGATCGCCATCATTCATACCTGGACGAATACGCAGCCCGACGGATGGTTCCGCTTGGCGCTCGACGAAATGAAAGTCCCGTACGATTACATTTCAACTCAAGCCGTAGGCAACACGCCGAACCTTCGGGACAAGTACGACGTGATTATTCTCCCGCCGGTCGTCCGCAATGTTTCGGCGCTGATCGACGGCCTTCCCAAAATCACGCTCGCGGATGGTACCGAATTCGGCGGCCCGATCCCGTGGGAGAAGACGGCGCTCACGCCGAACATCGGCATCATCGACCACACTCCCGATATGCGCGGTGGAATGGGCCTGGAAGGCGTCGCCAATCTTAAGAAATTCATACAGGAAGGCGGCCTGTTCATTCCCGTCAGTTCGAGCACAGTGGTTCCGATCGACCTGGGGATTACTTCCGGCGTATCGATCGAGCAAACGCATCAGCTTCGCGCGCAAGGAGCGATTTTCAACGCGACGGTGGAAGACAAAGGAAGTCCGATCACCTATGGCTACGACAACGGGATGGCGATCTACTTCAGCCAGGCGCCTGTTTTTCGGGTTTCGGTGATGCCAGGTGGCTTCTTTTTCGGCGGTGGCGGAGGCGGCGCGAGCGAAGGACGTCCAAGCGGCCGCGGTTCACTGACCGATCCCGACATTCCGCAGGGCCGCGCGTGGAGTCCACCGGCTCCTCAGCCGCACCGTACGCGCGCCGAGCAAGAAACGTACATCGCGCCGGAGCTTCGCGAGCAGCTCCAAGGAATCATCCCGCCCGCGCAGACATGGCCGCGCGTCGTCGTGCGTTTTGCGGACGAGCACAATCTGTGGGTGAGCGGAATGCTCTCCGGCGGCAACGAGCTTGCGGAAGCTCCAGCGGTTGTGGATGTACCGGTCGGCCGAGGCCACGTGGTGCTGTTCGCGAATAATCCGATGTGGCGACAGGAGACCGAGGGCAGTTTCATGCTGGTGATGAACGCGGCCATGAACTACGACCATCTGGGCGTTCAGCGGACGCCTCAGACATCACCATCCAGGAAGGCATCCACCCCGAAAACGGGCGACTAAGGCGAGTCGGACCGGGTCGGGCCGGCGGGCGGTTGGGTCGAGGCGACGGGCGAATTTTGCGAGCCGGGCCCCGGCATGGCTGTTTATCCTTCCCAAATCGCGTCTTTTGTACCGTTCTCGACTTTATGCCGCCCTACATGACGCTGCTCCAGCAATATCCCCATAACTCGCTATAGCGGTTTTCAAGGGTTTATACCTGCTTTGGCCGATTCACCCGTGCCTCCGAAACCGCTGTAATCAATGAGACTGGTTCGTATCCGCTGTGTGGCTTCGGAAGCAGCATCCGAAGGAGGTGCCTTGAGGAACGGCGGGACCGAAATCCTTTCCAGTATCGCTTTACTGATCGCGGTGATGTTCCTACCGGGCTTGGCAACAGGAGCACTGCAAGCCGCGAACAACCAGCAGGCGGCGCACAAGCCTCCCGCAAGCTCCGCGGGGGATTTACAGGCTTCCACGAGTCCGGGAACGACTCCTTCATCTGGCGCGAACTCTATCACCGCAAACGCGGCAGCGGCATCGCAGCGTCCTCCGGAAACGGACGCGACGCGCGAGGATCTTGCGAATTTCGACCGCTTTTTGGATACCCATCCCGTTCTCGAAAGGGAGCTTGGCTCGAATCCGTCCCTGGTCAACGATCCGACTTATGTCCAACGAGAACCGGACCTCCAGATCTTTCTAAATCACCATCCGGCGGTGAAAGCGCACCTCGAAAGGAACCCTCAGTACCTGGCACAACGCGCCGATTTTGCCGAAGAGAACGCGGCCGCACGCGGATCGCGGCCGAATCGTAGCCTCGATCAGGAAGAAGCCGGCGACATGCGCGAGTTCCTCGTCTCACACGACGACATCAAGCAGTTGCTCGCGCAGAACCCCGCGCTGATTGACGATTCCACATTTCTTGATTCACACGTCACACTGAAGACCTTCCTTAACGAACATCCGCGCGCGCGTTCCGTTTTTGCTGAAAACCCGCGCTACTTTATTTCGCCGGCCGCAAAATCTGCGGAAACGGTGAAGGCCATTCCCGCCGCGACCAAGCCCGCTTTGGTGAAACCCGATGACGAGCCGATGTTCGAGTTCGGCCTCACGCCGGAAAACATCGGCCGGATCGATCAGTTTCTCGAAGATCACCCGGGCATCACGAAGGATCTGAAGAAGCACCCGCTGCTGGTGACGAATCATTCGTATCTCGATCATCACCGCGAACTCCGCCGGTTTTTCGACGAGCATGTCCGCGTGCGGGCGGCATTCGCCGACGATCCCCGTTACTTCGTTCCTGAAAACGGTTTCGGCGCTCGCGCGCCGACACTGGAAATCACGTCGCAAGCCGCGCTCGGCGACGCCGATCTGAGCACGACGGCGCATTTCCTGAGCAAACACAAGGACATTGCCGCCGAGTTGCAGAGAAACCCGGTCATCGTGCAGGACTTGCATTACCTTCACGGCCACGACGATTTGCGACAGTTTTTTGACGAGCATCCGCGCATCCAGACGGAGATGGACGAGCATCCCCGGTATTTCATGCATCGGGAAGAGCCGGTTCTGCAGAAGGTGATCGAAGCGAAGAAGAAATAGCCGCCGCATGGCGGCGAATCCGACGCTGCGAAGTTTCAGTGATTTCGAAGCTTCGCACGCCCACCGGGGTTAACCCGCGTCCTCAAAAACCGCATTTCCTCCGCTGTTTCAAAGGCCGAAGCTCGCTTGTAAGCCTCCCACGCGTGTGCTAGCTTCCATTGTTTACCTTGCATGCGCCCGTCTATCCAGGGTTCGTGTCAGCCTGTGGTTTCAAGCGCAACTGGAGCAGGAAAGACACTGTTTCACATGATAGAAACGAGCGCCTGCAGTGCCGATGCGAGTCCTGAAGAGGATCGCGAGCATGATTCGCAGCTACAAAGGCCGACGTCCCCAGATTGCGGCGTCGGCCTACATTGACGAGGCGGCGACCATCATTGGCGACGTGACGATCGGCGAGGAGTCGAGCGTCTGGCCCGGCGTTGTGATACGCGGGGATGTGCACTACATACGCATCGGGTCGCGCTCGAATGTGCAGGACGGGTCAGTACTTCACGTGATGCGCGACGAATGGCCGCTGATTCTTGGCGACAACGTGACGGTGGGCCATGGCGTCGTGCTGCACGGCTGCACCATTGCATCGCGGTGCCTGATCGGAATGGGATCGATCATTCTGAATGGCGCGAAGATCGGCACGGGAAGCATCATCGCGGCGGGAACGCTGGTTCCGGAGCGGACTGAAGTGCCGCCGGGCAGCCTGTTTATGGGGCATCCCGGCAAGCTTAGGCGGGTACTGACGGCTGGGGAACAGGCTTCGATCGACGGGTATGCGCAGCGGTACGTCGAGTACAAGGAGACGTATAAACGCGAGAGCTGTTAGGAATTAAACGTAGCGCCGCGCCTGCCTGCCGCAGGCAGGGCGTTTAGCGGCGACATCTTTGTAGTTTCAGAGTAGGGCACAGCGTGCTGAGCCCGTTGAGGAATTCCGAAATCGATGCCTGAACGCAAACAATTTAGAGCGATCAAGGGGACGCGTGACATCCTGCCGCCGGATTCGGCGTTGTGGAACTGGTTCGAGCACTCCGCCCGCGAAACCTTCGAATCCTACAATTTCGGCGAAATCATCCTTCCGATCTTCGAGGAGACAGAGCTCTTTGCGCGCTCCATAGGCGCAGAAACGGACGTTGTTTCGAAGGAGATGTATACGTTCCTCGACCCTCCCCGCGATCTTAATCCACTACCGCGAACTCTTATGGAGGGTGACCAAATACGAACGGCTCTTATGTCTGACCTGCTGCCGAGAGACATTTTGTCACTCCGGCCAGAAGGAACAGCCAGTGGGGTGCGCGCTTATATCGAACATGGGATGCACACGCGGCCGGGAAACGTGAAGTTGTACTACATCGGTCCGATGTTTCGGCGCGAACGGCCGCAGAAGGGACGTTACCGGCAGTTCTATCAGATTGGCGCGGAAGTGCTGGGACAATCTGACGCACCCGCGATTGATGCCGAAGTTATAGAGATGCTGCTGACGTTCTTCCGGCGCGTCAGCCTGACGTCAACGACGCTCTACATCAACTCGATCGGCGACAAGAATTGCCGGCCGCAGTACGTGGAATTGCTACGCGATGAGCTGCGCAAAGTTAAGGACCAACTTGGCCTCGACTCGCAGCGCCGCATCGAGACGAATCCATTGCGCGTGCTGGATTCGAAATTGCCCGAAGAGCAGCCCATCATCGAAAAGCTTCCCAGGATTGGCGATCATCTGTGCGCCGAATGCCGGGAGCATTTCGCGAAGCTGAAAGACGAACTGAATCTCCGCGGAATCCAGTACGAAGAAAATTGGCGGCTGGTGCGCGGCCTCGACTATTACACACGGACGACATTTGAAGTTATCGCCGCGGGCCTCGGCTCGCAAAACGCCGTCTGCGGCGGCGGGCGCTACGACGGACTTGTGGAACTGCTCGGCGGCCCGCCCACGAAGGGCATCGGCTTCGCGATCGGCAGCGACCGCTCGATCCTCTCGATTCAGGAAAATGCGCCTGATGCTGTGAAGCGACACTTGCCTCCGCTTGCGGTTTTCGTAGCGTGGATGGGCGCGGCTTCGTATCCGACGGCCGTGAGCGTCGCGAAGAAGCTACGCGGCTGCGGCGTCAGCGTTGAGCTGCCGGCGGAAGAGATGAAATTCAAGAAATCGCTGGGCCTTGCCGACAAATTGGGCGCGCGCTACGCGCTGATCATTGGAGAAGATGAAGTCGCGTCGCAGACGTATAGCCTGAAGAATTTGGCCGACGGCAAGCAGGAAAAATTGGGCGAGAGCGCGCTACTGGAATATTTGGAGGCGGAGCGGAGAGGCAGAGGTTAAAGGAAACCAACTTGCTGGATACTCTTGGCAATTTGAAGCGCACAAAATACGCGGGGGAATTGCGCGCGGCTGACGCTGAGAACGACGTCATCCTGATGGGCTGGGTGCATCGGCGGCGCGACCTGGGCCAGCTTATCTTCATCGACCTGCGCGACCGCACGGGCATTGCGCAAATCGTTTTCAATAAGGAGCTGAATCCGCAGGCGCACGCGAAGGCGGAAGAATTGCGCTCGGAGTACGTCATCGCGGTCGAAGGACGCGTGGTGCGCCGGCAGAAAGCGAATCCCGAAATTCCGACCGGGGAAGTGGAAGTGGTCGCCTCGCGCCTGCACATCCTGAACAATTCGAAAACGCCGCCATTTCCGATCGAGGACGAAGTGAACGCGAGCGAAGAGACGCGCCTGCGCTATCGTTATCTCGACCTGCGGCGGCCCAAGCTGCACTCGAACATCGAATTGCGCCATCGCATCGTGTTCGAAATGCGCAAGACACTTGATGAGCTGGGATTTTTCGAAATTGAGACGCCGTTGCTCACGCGCTCGACGCCCGAAGGCGCGAGAGACTGCCTGGTGCCGAGCCGAATCCATCACGGGCAGTTCTACGCACTGCCGCAGTCGCCGCAGATTTTCAAGCAAATCCTGATGATTTCGGGCATGGACCGCTACTTCCAAATCTGCAAGTGCATTCGCGACGAAGATTTTCGCGCCGACCGCCAGCTCGAGTTCACGCAGCTCGACCTGGAAATGTCGTTTCACACGCAGGACATGATTTTTGACGCTATCGAGCGCGTGATGGAACGCGTCTGCGCCGTCGCGGGCGTAAAGGTGACACGGCCGTTCAGGCGCCTCGATTACAAAGATGTGCTGCGCCGGTACGGCTCTGACAAGCCCGACCTGCGCTTCGGCATGGAACTGCACAACGTAAGCGAATTCTTCGCCGCCGCGCGCGAAACGCTGCACATCGAAGGCAACGTGCAGGCGCTCGTCGCGCCTGGAGCGGCTGCGTGGTCGCGCAGGCAAATCGACGAACTGACGGAAGCGGCGAAAGCCGCAGGAGCGAAGACTGCTTACACCCTGAAAGTGACGGCCGACGGAGCAAGCTCTTCACTGGAAAAGACGCTTGGCGCCGAAACGCTGAAGAATATGTCGCAAGCCATCAGCGCAAAATCTGGCGATCTGATCGTCGCGGTCACAGCAAAAGATCAGGTGCAGCATTCGGACACTTCTCTCGCCGTCGCGGGACAGGTGCGGCTTTATCTTGGCAACAAACTCGATCTGATCGATCGCAGCAAATGGGAATTTGCGTGGATCACCGGATTTGCCCTGTTCGAATGGAGCGAGTCGGAAAAGCGCTGGGTGAGCGCGCAGCATCCGTTCACCGGAATCTTTGAGGAAGATTTGGACAAGCTCGACACAGCTCCGTGGGAGTGCCGCTCGAAGGGCTACGATATCGTCCTGAACGGCTACGAGTTGGGCTCCGGCAGCATTCGAATTCACCGGCAGGACGTTCAAGCGCGAATGTTCAAGGCGCTTGGCCTGTCGGACGAGCAGGCGCGGTCGCGATTCGGATTCTTCCTCGATGCGCTGACGTATGGCACGCCGCCGCACGGCGGAATCGCGCTCGGAGTTGACCGCATCGTGATGCTGCTCGCCGGAGAAAAATCGCTGCGCGAAGCCATCGCGTTCCCGAAGACAACCAAGGCGCAGGATCTGATGGCGGAGTCGCCATCGCCCGTCGACGCCGATCAGCTCGACCAGTTGGGAATTGCGATCAAAGAGGGTAGCAAATGAATTTTCCGCGTCGGCTGAGATTCAGATGTCCACATTGCCGACGGGTTTATTCGCGGTCGCTTTCCAGCATACGCCTAGGGCCGGGTGTTCGGCGATGTCGAAACTGCGGGCAAGTCTTCATGGACGGCACGATTGAATGGCCGACTGCCACACCGGGCCAGAAAACGGAGTACCTCTTTCCGGTCGTTCTGCGAGTTAATCTTCTTCTGGGATTCCTGTTCGCGTCGCTGCTGGCCTTTGTGGAGCTGCCGGATTGGCGGGGTGTGATTGTGGTCGCGCTTTGGGAGATTGGGATAATGCTCGTTCCGGTTGTGATCTATTTCATCAGATCCTTCTTTCAGATACGAGCTTCTGTCCGTCGGTATGAGCGCTTGAGGCTTTCGGAGGTAGGGTATGGAGGGTATGCTTCCCCCAAGCCATCTTAAATGAGCCGAATACGCATACTTCCGGAGAATGTTGCGACCAAGATTGCGGCGGGCGAAGTTGTCGAGCGGCCGGCCTCTGTCGTGAAGGAGCTGCTCGAGAACGCGCTCGACGCGGGCGCGCATTCGATCCGCATCGAAGCCGAATCCGGCGGCAAACGCCTGATCCGCATCACCGACGACGGCTGCGGCATGAATCACGACGACGCGATGCTTGCGTTCGAGCGCCACGCGACGTCGAAACTGCGCACCGCGGACGACCTGCTCTCGATCGCGACACTCGGCTTTCGCGGCGAAGCGCTGCCGTCGATTGCCGCGGTTTCGCGCCTCGTCCTTGAAACGCGTACGCCGGAAGAAGAGCAGGGAACTCGCGTCGAATTCGCGGGCGGCAAGCTGATCGGCGTGAAGCCGGCGGGTGTTCCCGCCGGCACGTCCATCAGCGTTGCCGACATTTTCTACTGCGTCCCCGCGCGCCGCAAATTCCTGAAGTCCGAGACTACCGAACTCGGCCATATTGCGTCGCTGGTCACGCACTACGCGCTGGCGCATCCAGAATGCCAGTTTGCGCTGAAAACGCCGACACAGGACATTCTCGATTGCGCGCCGGTGGAAAAGCTCGCCGACCGCGTGTACCAGGTTTTCGGGCGGCAGTCCCTCGACGAACTGGTCGAGATTCCCGCGCAGGAATCGCCAATGCGCTCGGCGATCACCGAGCCGCAGATCGAAGGGGATGAGCAGGCTGCGATGCTGCGCATCGGCGGGTTCACTTCACGCCCCGAAGTCCAGCGCGCGAATCGCAACGGCATCTACATTTTCGTGAATCGACGGCTGGTGCGCGACCGCCTGCTGCTGCACGCGATCGGCGAAGCGTATCGCAACATCATGCCGCCCGGAGCCTTTCCGGCGCTCCTGCTATTCCTCGATTTGCCGTACCAGGAAGTCGATGTGAACGTGCATCCCGCGAAGATCGAGGTACGCTTCCGGCATCCGCAGTTCGTGCACGACTTC
Source organism: Candidatus Acidiferrales bacterium (assembly GCA_036279175.1). GTDB lineage: Bacteria > Acidobacteriota > Terriglobia > Acidiferrales > UBA7541 > Palsa-295. The sequence continues at coordinate 9,728 of DASUJR010000284.1, forward strand.
ACGCGCGATTCGCTGCGGCAGGCGCTATCCATCGCGCGCCCGATTCCGACGTTTCCTACGTCACAGGCTGCGGCGGCATCGGTCCCGAACGGCACAGCCGGCGAGAACGGATTCGGCGCAGGAATCGGCAGCATGCGCGGCTATGCGCCGGTTCCCGAGGCGGCGGTGTTTCCCGGTCCTCCTCCGCCTTTCCGGAGTGCGCCCGAAGCGCAACGCACGGAAATTCCAATGGCTCCGACCTACGGCTCTTATGGAGCGAGTGGCGCGGTTGCCGACGCGTTCGAATTGAGCGGCGCTCCCGACCGGCCCGTTCCGCAGCGATTGCAGTTCCAGTCCGACAGCGGAATGAATTTCCCGATCGGCGCGGCGACCACTGGCGCAGGCGCCGCCGCAGCAACAGCGCCGGCTTCCGAGCCCGCTGCGCTGCCGAGCGTCGACGAAATTATGGACCTGAAGCCGCTCGGCCAGGTGAACAGCAGCTTCATCGTCGCCGTAAACGGCGAAGGACTATGGATAATCGACCAGCACGTGGCGCACGAGCGGGTTCTGTTCGAACAGCATCTGCGCGCGCGACGCGAAGGAGAACTCGGCGGGCAGCGGATGCTCACGCCCCTGATTGTCGAGCTAAATCCGCGCCAGCTTGTCACGTTCGAGCAGATCGCCGACGAATTGAGCGCCAACGGGTTTGAAGCGGAACTGATGGGCGCGCGCAGCGTCGCAATTCAAGCCGCTCCCGCCGGCATTTCGAGCGGCGACGCGGAAAAATTGCTCTACGAAATTCTCGAGGGCGTCGCGCGCGAAAACCAGGCCATCTCAATCGACTCGCTGCAATCGAAAATCGCGGCGTCTACCGCATGCCATGCGGCGATCAAGGTGAACACGCCGCTGGATCACGCGAAAATGGAATGGCTGCTCGCGGAATTGGCGAAGACCGAATATCCGATGAGCTGCCCGCATGGGCGCCCGGTCGTCCTGCGTTATTCGGTGCGCGACATCGAGCGCGCGTTCAAGCGAATATAACGTGATGACGGGCTCGCCGTGGTCGCCGCTGGCTACGTCACTACTCGCTACGTTTCTTGGCTTCTATCTCGCCGCGTTCGGCCTTTTCCACTTGATGATTTACCGTGTCAACCGAGGGCTCCCGACTGACGATAGAATCCCGCATTCTCTATACTTTGGAGGATGGAATCAGTTGAGAGATCTGCACCGGGGCTTCTATCCCAGAAGCTCGTTATGGACGGTGACCATGACGCTGGCCATATCTTGCTTGACGTTCGCGCTTGCTGCGGCTTCCGTATTAGTCTGGCAATTCGCGGCAGGTAAATAGAATGCCACAAAAGCTGATCATCGCGATTGATGGCCCCGTCGGCTCGGGTAAGAGCACGCTCGCGCGGCGTGTTGCGGAGATGCTCGCCTACGTTTATATCGACACGGGCGCCATGTATCGTGCGGTCGCGCTGAAGGCGCTGCGAAACGGAATCGCGATCGATCCCGAGCACGCGGACGCCCTCGAGGCGCTCGCACGCGGCACGCGCGTCGACCTTCGCGCGCAGGACGGCGGGCAGCGTGTGTTTCTCGACGGCGAAGACGTCACGACCGCGATTCGCACGCCCGAAGCGGCGCAAGCCGCGTCGAAGATCGCTGTGATTGCGGGAGTGCGCCACGTTCTCGTCGCCGAACAGCGGCGCGCAGGTCAACAGGGCGGGGTAGTGATGGAAGGGCGCGACATTGGCAGCGTCGTTTTTCCCGACGCGCAGCTCAAAATTTTTCTAACCGCCTCGCCTGAAGTCCGCGCCGAACGCCGCTGGCGAGAGCATCAGCAAAAAGGCGACAAGATCGACTTGACCCGCACGCTCGAAGAGATTCACGAGCGCGACCGCCGCGATTCCGGCCGGACGACGTCACCGCTGGTGCGCGCGCCGGATGCGGTTGTGGTGGACAGCACAGCGATGGAACCGGATGAAGTCGCCCGGTTAGTGGTGATGCTGGCAAGGAGAGATGCGCAAGCCGCTGTTTAAGCCGATCGATTTGTTCCCGCAATCCGTGCTTATAGCCACCAAGTGTGTGGAGGAGTGATGCGCGCGTTTAATGTAGCTGTGAACGGTAAACCAATCTGTCTGGCGGGAATCGGCGACGACGGAGTTTATCTGCAACAATCACGTACGTTCCGTTTCGAAGACGCCAGGACACCCGGCTATACGTCGGAGGGCTAATTTTGCCTCATAACGAGCACGTTCGCTGGAGACAATTGATGCTTC
>DASUJR010000285.1:0-4095 GCA_036279175.1 Candidatus Acidiferrales bacterium
TCAAGAGCGAGTCGAAGTAGCCAGCCGGACGGCAACGTTTCTCGCGCCAGGCCGACGCCGATCGGCTACCGACATAAAAAAGCCCCGCATGTTCATGCGGGGCTTGAAAAGTTGCAATTGATAGGTCTGCTCAACTCAGGCCGCGCGACGGCGGCGCGCCAACAGTCCCACCACGGCACCAATACCAAGGATGCCGATCGTGGCTGGCTCCGGCACGGTGACGCTCGTCACATCCGCCCAAGTCGTGCCGACGCGAATTTCGTCGAGGGTAACATGGTTCGGATTCGAACCGGATGAAATGCCTGCTCCAATGAGCAACGAAGCGGCGTAGTTAAGGGTCGGATTGCCGGTATTGATGCTTCCGTTCGAGCTACCATCGGGAGCCGGCGCGGCTGCCGCCCCGTAGGTTGAGGAGCTGGGATTAATCCACAAAGAGTTCGAGTCATCGGTTGCGATGCTCGCGTCTGGACCCTGCGTGTAACGGCCGACGACAAGATACGTCTGACCGGGGTTGAGAGCACCGCTGAAGTAAGTAGTGCCGGCCGTGGTGCTGCTGCCGCGGATGCCCAGGTTGTAGGTGGTAAACGGCGTTGCCGCCTGCCCACCCCGGATCACCAGCTCACCCGCCCAATTGCTGGGTCGCGAGGCCTGAGCACCTTGGGTGTTGTTGAAGGCAATTATCAGGTCGTTGTTGGCGTTGGCGTTCGTGTTAGCAATCGTCAGCCCCGTGAGGTCGGGAACGTTTACGAGCGCGGACCAATACAGGGTGGAACCGGTGTAGTAGTTCGGGGCGAGAGTAACGGGGTCGAACGAGCCGGGAATATCGAGCCGGTCGAACTCCAAGTTTGCCGCAGTGTCTCCGGTTTGTAGGTCTGCGGCGTTACCGCTGGCAGCCGGAAAACCTGACGGCGACGTGAGGCCAGGGCTTACCACGGTATGAACTGTGGATCCCGATGGCCCCGCCGTGTTCCAATTGGTACCCGTCGATGGGTTGGTTTGACCTGAAATGGGTTGGCCCGCGGTGTAATCAAATGGCTCATAAATGAGTGTCCCGGCCGAAGCCGTTGGCCCAAGAACGAGCGCAGCAAGAGCGCCGCATAGGACGCCGAAAATCGAAGTCTTCATTAGCTACTCCCGGTATCCGAAGGAAAATCTCTCGTCCAATACTGATCGTAATGCGACGCAGCTATGGATGTCAAATGTTTTCTTCCATTTGGGCTGAAATTTCGCGCTTTTTATTCTTTGGCGGTAACTGACAAGCCTGGAATATGGCCCGCGCTGTACAAACACAATGCGAACCGCAGGTTGTTGCCAGGAACGGAGAAAACGGCGATTTGAAGGCCGCGTGATTGCCAACCAAAGGAGGAAATAAAAGGGGAAGTAAAGGGGGACGGAGATCGTTTCGGACGAATATGATCCCCCCCGTCCCCTTTACTTCATCCCGAACTATGCGACGGCAATGGAGTAGTCCCGACGGACTTTGGCGAAAGGTTGTTGCGCCTTATTCGTCATCATTCTGAAGAGTTGCTTGGCTTCTTATGATCGTTTGGCGGCCAGAAATGATTGAGGACGAATTCCATAATCGCAATTCCGCTGTCGACAGCGCTATCAATTAGCGCTGCGGCAAGCGACCGAGTTATTGGCAATTGCTGTCCGCCTTCAAGGGTGCTTAGATCGGGATGGCTGACTTTTATAGCTTTGTCGCGAAGCGCTTTTAGAAATACTGAATCTACAATACCGGCCTTATGAAGAATCAAATTTCGTACGAGTTCCAAAAGACGCAGATTCGGAGAAGTGAACGCCGGTACGTCAGTGCCGAACGTGCGTTCATAGGCCGCGCGTGTAGTTTGGAGCGATGCGAAGTCGGCTTTGTCCCGAAGCACCTCGCCCATTAGATTGCTCAAATTAAAGTCGTGATCTCCATACGCTGCAAGCGATGATACTGTAACCGATTTTCCCTGTGCTTTGTCTTGCAGCGATTGCGAAAACCTGACCGCCAGTGGGTTGGGCTGCAAATTCACAGCAGCAACCCAAAGATCGCTTGCAAGGACCTCAAATGCCGTCCAGGCGAGCACAAGTTGCGCTGACATCGTTGTAACAATGCCAGCGTTTATGTCCTTGTGCGCGCTCGCCCAGAAATGCAATTCGTTATGTCCGATTCCATCGATTCGCATCTTGAATTGTCGCGGCAATGGATGCACGAATAGATGTTGTTTCGCAGTTTGCGAATGCCGAATGGCGTCCCCTTCCTGCGAGCGCCACTTGAGGGGCGTGCCTCTGTTACCAGATTCTGAACAGGCAGATTGTTGCCTTTCCTCAATAGCTCGCAATTGTCTACTCAATCCTGCGGTTCGTATTGGTACTTTCGCGATAGCCGCGATGCGTTCGACACTGACGGCAAACGCAGCGGAGCAGGTGCGGAGCAGTGGGGATGTGCTGAATTTCGCTGCCGACGCTTCTGCGCGATAGACGGGCACATTCGGAAGTAGGCGGCCTTTCCATCGCGGAGTGATTGATATCCGTATCGGTGCATTCTTCCATTGTATTCCAAATAACTGAAATCCAGGGCTTACTCGTTCCACGTGCCCGCAGTAGGCGCAGGCAATGTCGTAGATAAACTCGTAAGGCTCAATTACGCTTCCAACAACTCCCCATGGCGGATTGCTATAGATAAGAGACCCATTGCTTGATCGCCGAAACTGAAGTAATATCCCGCCGCAGTGAGAACATTGGAATTCGTGAAGGTCTTTATTCATCGCGAACCTTGCCCGGACTTAGTTGTCGTTGTGGGCATGCACGATTTCGGCACACAGTTAGTCGATCCACCCCCCGCTCTCCATCGGAGAGCCGCCCGCGTCTTGGCGGCGCAGCAGCTTTATATCCTGCCGTAGGGTCAGGCTATGCCCGTAGAGTTCGATTCTCCCTCTCTCCGCTCACTTGCTGCGGCGCTTAGCCGCCCGCAAGAGCACATCCCTGGCCCACGTAGACGTGTCCCGGCCGGCGGCATCATCTAGCTCCGACCGCTGGGCTTCCGTGAGCCTAATACGCAATTCGGCCGCCTTGCGTTCCTCAGGAGGCTTAGGTGGACGCCCCATCTTCGGTTGCTTTCCCATAACCTTAAATGTAGCGACAATAAGTTTTCTGTCAACCATTGACCAGCATACATATTGTGGCTACAATAAGCGCAGGTGAAAAGAAAAACCCTGCGGGTGGGCACTGACTTTCGGCCGCTTGTGCATTGCGGTCGGTTCAGCATTCCCCGGCCGAATGTCAGTGCGGCGAAGCCGTAGGAGGCACGAGCCGATCAGCTCTTGCGACTACGGCGCACCGACAATCGGCCGAGGAGTGCGAATTAAGTGGCGCGCACATTCGGCCGATTGTCGCTACCCGCTGTTAGAGTCGCTTCCTACGCGTGTTCCGCGGCGTCGAAGATGCGGTTGAAGCGGGTGCGGTTTTCGGTGAAGGTGCGTTGGGGCTTCGGCGACGAGTTCTTGCGGGCGAGCGTAGCCTAGGAGATACGCTAGCTTGGCGAGTTCCCGGTCGGTCTCTGGCAGCTCGTGGCGGCCAGCGGCGTCCATGAGGCGCACTCGGGCTTCGATGCTGCGTTGGAAGCGATAGCTGCGGCGGAAGTATTCGGAGAGTAAAAAGGGGTCAGAACTGCTCAGTAGAAGAATTAAAGGGGACGGGGATCATTTCGCGCGACAAATGACCGGCGCCCCCTTTGTTTCTCCCCGACCAACTGTGAACTCGCGCGGGATGACACCGATTCTTGAACTGGTGCCGCGTAAGCGGCGAGACGTTTGGTCGCAGTTGGTTGCTTCTTGCGGCTGCGCCGCCCCGCTTCAAGAACCAGGGCTACCCGCTCAAAAATAACTTCGGCAGATGGAATTCACCACAGAGACACGGAGTTCACGGAGAAGATCGAGCGACAAAAAATGTTCAATGCAAAACGTTCAATGAACAATGCAAAATGGAATTCCGGATTGAACATTTTGCATTATTCATTTTGCATTGCACATTTCTCAGTCAGTAGTCAGCGCGTAGGTCAGGCTGTGCCTGACGAAAGTAAAGTTTCCGTCAGGCACAGCCTGACCT
>DASUJR010000286.1:0-33067 GCA_036279175.1 Candidatus Acidiferrales bacterium
GTAAACTTTACCCCGTGTTCGAGCGCCTGCCGCTGCGCTTCCAGTCCCGGAAACGCGGGCAGCAGCGACGGATGAATATTGATGATCCGATTCGGGAACGCGGCCACGAAATAGGGCGACAGCAGCCGCATGTACCCAGCCAAACAGACTAAATCCGCTTTTTTCTCGCGCAACGCCTCCACCACCAGTGTGTCGTAGGCTTCGCGTTGCAGTCCTGTGGAGGGGATCACTCGCGCCGGAATGTTCCGTTCGCGCGCTTTGGCTATTCCCGCCGCGGATTCACGGTTGCTGACTACAATCGCGATCTCCGCGTTCGGAATGCGTCCCACCGCGATGCTGTCGGCCAGCGCTTCAAAGTTCGACCCGCGCCCCGACAGCAGCACGGCAATTCGTTTCGTCATAAGCAAGCGAAATTAGCACAATTCGCCAACGCCACAAAACCGCTCAACACGTTGGGCAGTGTGTGAATTTGAAGTTCAGGGGCAAGTGGCCAAATGGACAGACATTATTTCCACGTGGCCATTTTGTCGAACTCAGAATTGTTCTTCTTGAGGATTCGTCGCCATTCCGATTCCCCAAGGATTGGCGAAATATCGTAATAGTCGATCAGCATGTGAATGAAACGTTCGACGGAAATCCTAGCGGTCGGAAAGTGAACCCGTGGAACGCTCGCAATATGCAAATGAGGGTATCGCACGTCGCTTTCATCCGGGTGCCAGTGGTATGAGACTATTTCGGTGCCCAGGGCATTGAGGGTGTAGCTGTACTGATGCGTTTTGACCTTGAATCGACCAGTTCCGGCTCCGTTCGGAACAACCGAAAACACCTGCGTGACCGACAGACTACGTTCACCAGAATTGCACAGTAAGGTAGCTGGTGGCTCGTATGTCAGCAGATAGAGATTTTGGGATTTTTGGATGGGATGTAAGAAGGCGTCAGTGAGGCAGGAAAGCGATTCTTTAAAGTAATGACAAAAATTATCTACCGCTTCGCCTTTTCCTCTTCCGGGCACGCGATGTTCCCGATGTTGGTGCTAAGAGCGCAAGTTCGATGACCCCAGGGCAATCGCCGGAATCCATATCTCTGTACTGTCCGGCCTTCCAGCGCTTGACAAATTCGTCGCCGGAAATGTTAAGCACACGTCGAGCGCGGGCGTCGAGAAGCCTCATCGCTTCGTCCTGCGTGATCCACTTCATTACTCCGCGCTTTTTGGCAACTGGCATAGGCCACCTTTAAGTGTGAAATCGCACACACATCCTGTGGTCCTGCTCTACTTAGAGCAATTCAACCACCCAAAGTGAGCACTGAAAACACAGCTTTTAATGTAGATGTTATGACCGAAACCCCTATGCGCGGGAACTATTTGTCACAACTCAGGGAAAAAGGCAACCACAAAACTGCGGGCTCTAGTTGCGATTCTCCAGCAAATCTACGATGTCTTTGATGCTGCAAATGTGGTCCGTGATGCCAGATTCCATAGCTGGTGTCACGCGCAGCGTTTGATGGACGCGGCAGAAATTGTAGCACATGTAATGAAGCGCAATCGCGGCGATGTGGTTTCCGCCTTCTTTGAGAACGCATTCGTCAAGCCAAGTAAACCGGCGGATCTGCATCCGCATCGTGAGATTCTGGCGCTCCGCGAAGCTCGTTGAGATGTGGCGAGAATTCGGACGGCCTTCGACTCTTATCTCTTTGCAACCGATGTAATCCGCAGGACGGTATCGAACGTCTGCTTGCGGACGATCATTGCCGTACATTTTAACGAGCATGGCGTAATCAACCTCCGCTCCAAAGGCTAGCTCTACCGCCAACAAATAAACCCGAAGACCGTCAGTAGTCAGTTGGACGCGATTCGCCAACCGGGACGCGAGATCGTGCATGAAACGCTGTGCGTTACACGCGTCACGAGCACCGACCCGCCAGCACGGAACTAGCTTCGTGTCCGCATCAATCGCAACCCACGTCCATACATCCCCGAAACCGAACCTGCCCTTCTAGGAGCCATTGAACCGTGTGCACGTCCGCGTGGCACCTCGTCTCATTCACGATTCAGCCGCTGATCCAGCGACAGAACGGTGCGGTACAGCACCTCGGCTCCATTCGTGACGTCGCTCCATGGAGTGAATTCCAGGGGCGAATGGCTGATGCCGTTGCGGCTGGGGACAAAAATCATGCCCATTCGCGTGAACAGTGCTGCGTTCTGCGCATCCTGGCCCGCTCCGCTCGGCATGTCGAGGGAGGCGAGCCCGGCTGATCGTGCCGCGTCGCGAATCGCCTGCTGCACCAGCGGATCTGCTTTGGCCGGCTCGTCAAAATCGAGCGCAGTGCACTGAATGGGGACGTTTTCCTCTTTCGAGATCGTCGCGAACCGTTTCTCGACATCGCTCCAGATTCGTCGCACTTTCGCTGCATCCAAATCGCGCAACTCAACCGAAAACTCCGCCCGTCCCGGAATGATGTTTGGCGCGTCCGGCTCGACCTTGATCATGCCGACGGTGCCGACCTGGCGGCCGGATTCTGCGCGAACAGCTTGGCGCACAGCGAGCACGGCCTTCGAAGCCGCCGCCAGAGCATCGCGCCGCTGATCCATCGGCGTTGTTCCCGCATGGTTGGCAAAACCCGTGGCAACGCAGCAGCTCCACCAGCCAATGCCCACGATGCCCTGCACGACGCCGATCGGAATCTTTGCGCGATCCAGAACCGCGCCCTGCTCGATGTGCAGCTCAACGTAAGCGGCCACGGCGCCCGGAGCGATTTTTGCTTTGGAGATGTCGGCAGGGTTCTGCCCGTATTTTCTCAGCCAATCCGCTAGTGTCAGTCCCTGATCGTCGCGCCGCTTGAGCACCGAGGGATCCACAAGGCCGGCCGCGGCGCTTGAGCCAAACACCCCTACGCGGAAATGAAAACCCTCCTCGTTCGTCCAGACGACGACCTCGAGTGGGTGGCGCGTCCTCACACTGTGATCGTTCAGCGCCCGGATCACCTCGATGGCGCCGAGGCTGCCCACGTCGCCGTCGAAATTGCCCCCGTGAGGCACCGAATCGATGTGCGACCCGAATAGCAGGACCGGCAGGTTTTCCGTACCGGCTCGATACCCGAAAATATTTCCGGCCGGATCGACCCTCACGCGCAGCCCCGCCGCCCGCATGAGTCCCATCACGTATTGGCGCGCTGCCATGTCGGCACTCGAAAAACCCAGGCGTGTGACGCCGCCGTCCGCGTTGCGGCCAAACGTACTCAACTTTTCGAGCGTTCCCCGCAGCCGGTCGCCCTGCACGTGAAACGTCTTCGGCGAGGATTTCTCCCGCGGTTGCGCTTTCTGCGCGCTGGCCGATGGCGCACCGCAAACAGCAGAAACAGCCGTGGCCAGCCAGATCGCCAAAACAGAAAATACTCGCACTTGCGCCTCCAAGCTGGTGCGGGCGACATTAAACCACAAGGTGGGCCTCTACGACGTGGGACCGCAGTTCGCGGAAAATCCGCCAACGTTCATGCCGTCAGTGTGCCGGGAATGCGAGGGCAGCCTGCCCAAACAGAATCTAGAACGGGAGTGTGCCGGAATAAACGACGCGCGGCGTGCCCCGGGTAGTGCTTTCGATGCGGCCGATTTGGTAGAACTTCTCGCGACGCCGCTTCAGCTCGCTTTCGACACGGGCCACGTGCCTGGCGGGAACGATCATGATCATGCCGATGCCGAGATTGAAGGTGCGGAGCATCTCGTCGCGCTCGATTCCTCCCGCCTTGGCGAGATAGCGGAAGATGGGAAGCACCGGCCACGATCCCAACTGCACGACAGCCTGCACATTACGAGGTAGCGCGCGTGGCAAATTGCCTGTGATACCGCCGCCGGTGATGTGAGCCATCGACGACACCCATTCGCGCGCGATAACGTTTTTCAGCAACGGCCAATACGCGCGATGCGGCTTCAGCAGCTCCGCGCCAATCTTGTTGCCGATTTCAGGAACGTACGCGTCGGGCTCGAGTTTTGCGACTTCAAACACGATTTTTCGCGCCAGCGAATATCCGTTCGTATGCAGGCCGCTCGAGGGCAACCCAATTAGCACGTCGCCTGCACTGACGCGCCGCGCGTCAAGTTGGTTTGCGCGTTCAACGGCACCGACGATAAAGCCCGCCAGATCGTATTCACCCGGCGAATAGAAGCCCGGCATCTCGGCTGTTTCGCCGCCGATCAAGGCGCACCCGGCTTGTTTCGCGGCGCGGCTCATTCCTTCGATTATCTGTTCCACCACGCGCGGGTCCATCGATCCCATCGCAAGGTAATCAAGAAAGAAAAGTGGCTCGGCGCCTTGCGTCAGAATGTCGTTCACGCAGTGATTCAGGATGTCCGCGCCAATGCTCGAGTGGATTCCGGTAGCAAACGCGACCTTCAGCTTCGTCCCGACGCCGTCCGTACTCGCCACAAGCACCGGCTCGCGCCACCGCTTCGTATCGAGCTGATATAACGCCCCAAAACCGCCAATGGGCGCGAGCACACCACGCCGGAACGTTTTTCCCGCAACAGCGGCGATTCGCCGCTTTGCTTCTTCGGCAACAGAGATGTTTACGCCCGCGTCGGCGTACCGCATGGGTTTCGCTCGTTTTGTCACGCGGCTGGGGCTCTGAGTTAGTTTAGAACGTATGGAATAGGCGTTTCCAGCGAACTTCGCCGGGATCGATGAATACCTTGAGGTAAGTCAAGAACCGGTCTGCGATATGGCCGGGATCCCACACTTCCTCGGGTGCATTGATGGACATGTAGATCATCACCGGTTCCCCGATGATGTTGGCGCGCGGAACAAATCCCCAGTACCGGCTATCGAATGAATTGTCACGATTATCGCCCATGACAAAGTATTCGCCAGTAGGCACCACCAGCTCGCTATTCTGGACGTGCTGCGCAAAATCGGCCGCCCACGTTGAAGTCATTTGGCCGTCAGCAGCGAACGAATCGTTCGCGGGCGGAAAATTCTCCATGGGAAGGCCGACTACACCAGTTTGCCGCAGCACATAGGGTTCGGTCAGCGCGACCCCATTTACGGAAACTCGCCCGTCGGTAACCTTGATGTGGTCTCCGGGAACGCCAATCACCCGCTTGATGAAGTCGGGATAGCCCTCTTGCGGCAGGGGCGCCCGAAACACAATGATCTGTTGGCGTTGCGGCTTGCGCCACAAAGGAACGCTCGCCGCTGTAAAGGGAACACCCGCGCTGTATCCGATCCGGCTGACGATCAGATGATCGCCAATAAGTACGGTATTTTCCATCGAGCCGCTTGGAATCACGCGCGCCTGCACCAACGTTCCTTCGATAAAGAAGAACGCCAGAATCACCCAGAACCAGGAAAGGACTTCTCGCCAGACACGGTCTTTCGTTGTCGCTGTTCGCACGGCGGGTCTCACCTTGGCTTTTGTAGCTACCGAGTTTGCTTCTGCCTTTGGACTCACAATCTCCCTCAGTTGTTCATGTAACCAGAGATGGCCCTTGCAGTCCGAAGCCGAGGCCGAATCTCCCGATGCGCCCCATGAATCAGACCTTCGGGCCTGGCGTTCAGACTATGTCAGTTAGCACGATGGGCTTCCACCTCGAGTTGGACGAGCTCGGTGGGATAGTTGCCCGTGTAGCACGACGTGCAAAACTTGCCTTCCCTGTCCTCTACGGCTTCGCGCAGCGATTCGAGCGAAAGATATCCGAGCGAATCCGCTTCCAGGTATCGCTGAATCTGATCGACGGATTGCCGCGCCGCAATTAATTCGTCTCGCCGCGGCGTATCCACACCATAGAAGCATGGCGAAATCGTAGGAGGGCAGCTGATGCGGACGTGGACTTCTCGCGCGCCCGCGTCTCGAACCAGCCGGACAATCTTCCGGCTCGTTGTCCCGCGAACGATCGAATCGTCAACAAGAACCACCCGCTGTCCTTCCAGCATCGACCGCACGGGATTCAGTTTCAGTTTCACACCAAAATCGCGAATGGCCTGTTCCGGTTCGATGAACGTCCGCCCCACATAGTGATTGCGGATCAGGCCCATGCGGAACGGAATTTTGGATTCATCCGCGTACCCGATGGCCGCCGGCACTCCCGAGTCCGGCACCGGAACCACTATATCTGCGTCCGCCGGATGTTCCTGCGCCAGCAAACGGCCCAGCCGTTCGCGGCTCTGATTCACGCTGCGGCCGAAGATGAAGCTGTCCGGACGCGAAAAATAGACATGCTCAAAAATGCAGTATTGGTGCGGCTTTTCAGGCGCGAAACGGATCGACTCGATCCCGCTGCGGGAAATGCGAACCATCTCGCCGGGTTCGACTTCGCGGATGTATTGCGCGTCGATCAGGTCGAACGCGCATGTTTCCGATGCGACCACCCACGAACCGTCCAGCTGGCCCAGGTTCAGCGGGCGAAACCCGCGTGGATCGCGAACAGCGTAGATTTCGTCGCGTGTCAGGATCACCAGCGAATATGCGCCTTCCACCTGATTGAGCGCATCGGCAATCGCGCTCGAAAGGTTGCGCGCCGAACTCCGTGCGATCAGGTGCACGATCACTTCGGTGTCGCTGGTCGTTTGAAAAATCGATCCGCGATGCTCTAGTCGGCGCCGTACTTCGAGGGCGTTCGTCAGATTTCCGTTATGTCCCAGCGCCAGCTTGCCGCGGTTGCAGTCGATCACCACGGGCTGCGCATTCGTCAACGAGCTGTCGCCGGCAGTCGAATAGCGCGTGTGGCCAATCGCCGATTCTCCCGGTAATTGAGCGATCACGTCCGGTGTGAAGATCTCCTGCACATGGCCGATCGTCTTGTGTGCATGGATATCCAAGCCATCGCTGGAAGCGATGCCGGCCGACTCCTGCCCGCGGTGCTGCAACGCATATAACCCCAGATAGGCAAGCTTCGCCGCTTCCGCGTGGCCGAAGATTCCGAACACGCCGCACTCGTCGTGGAAATGGTCGTCCAAATAGTTGCGGTTCATGCGCTTTCCAGCGCCTCCGGCAGAGACTTGCCCCACGCTTTCTGGAAGGAGCTTAGTTCCCCGCTGACGACAACAGCGCCTTTACATTCGATGCGGAATTCGCCCCGCGTGACTTTCCCGACTTGGAGAGCCTTCACCCGCCATTGTGCCGCAATTGCGACGATTCGAGCAAGAAGATCGGGAGCAGCGGATACAATTGCGCGCGCCCCGCGTTCGCCGAAGAGAGCTATCTCCGCCGGTTGATCCGAAACGGCAGGCTTAATCGCGATTTGCGCCGAAAGGCCCTGGCTCGCGAAGCAGCTTTCCGCGACTGCCACCGCAAATCCGCCATCGCTGACGTCGTGAGCAGACCGAACGGCTTTCTCGCTCGCAAGCTGAACCAGGCACTCGATCAGCCGCTTCTCGGCGTCCAGATCGACGGCTGGCGGCACTCCAGAAACGATCCCGTGAATTGCCTTCGCATATTCGGAAGAAGAGAATTCGCGCCGAAGCTGTTCCGTCGACGCGCCTTCAGGTTTAAAGGTAGCGCCGGGCTTAAGCCCGGCATCGTGATTTGCATCCAAGAGCAGAATCGTGTCGGCCTCGTTGCAAAAGCCTGAGCCGAGCGCGCACTCCGCATCCTCCAGCAGCCCGAGCACCCCAAGCACCGGAGTCGGATAAATCGGCTTGCCGAGAGTTTCGTTGTAGAAACTGACGTTCCCGCCCGTGATCGGCGCCTCAAGAACGCGGCACGCCTCGGAGATGCCGTCGATCGCCTCGGTGAACTGCCACATCACTTCCGGTTTTTCGGGATTGCCGAAATTCAGGCAATTCGTCGCGGCAATCGGCCGCGCGCCGGTGCAAGCTACATTTCGAGCAGCCTCAGCAACTGCGTTCATCGCGCCAACTCGTGGCGAGAGATAGCACCAGCGTCCGTTTCCGTCAGTCGCAATTGCCAGCGCGCGCTTGGTCCCTTTTAACCGCACGACGGCCGCGTCGCCGGCGCCAGGTCCGATGCTGGTATTCGTCCGCACCATCGAATCGTATTGCTCGGTAATCCAGTACTTCGACGCGATCGACGGAGACGCAAGCAGGCGCCGGAATTTCTCTGTCAAGTCCGTGCCTTCACGCGCAAACTCAACGAGAGTCGCCTTCTTTTCAGCTTGAGAACCAGAAACGGGCCTGGCAATCGGTCGTTCGTACCGCGGCCCTTCCTCTGCAAGCGCGTGCGCCGGAATCTCGGCGGCCACCTGGCCCTGATGGATCAGGCGAAGCATTCGATCGTTTGTTACTCGACCGATCTCTACTGCATCGAGCCCCCACTTCTCGAAAACGGCAAACACTTCGCCTTCGCGCCCGCGCTGCGCGACCAGCAGCATGCGTTCTTGCGATTCGCTCAGCATCATTTCGTATGGGGTCATGTCCGTTTCTCGTTGCGGCACGCGAGAAAGATCCAGTTCGATGCCCACTTCACCACGCGATGCCATCTCGGAACTGGAGCTGGCCAGTCCTGCCGCGCCCATATCCTGAATCGCCACCACGGCGCCCGTTCGCATCGCCTCCAGACAAGCTTCGAGCAGCAGCTTTTCCATGAACGGGTCGCCCACCTGCACGTTGGGCCGTTTCTGCTGGGATTCTTCGCTGAATTCCGCGGACGCCAGCAGCGACGCGCCGTGAATGCCGTCTCGGCCCGTTTTCGCTCCAACGTAAATAACGGGATTGCCGGCTCCGCTCGCCCGCGCGAAGAAAAGCTCGTCGCGGCGGCCAACGCCCAGCGCGAGCGCGTTCACCAGCGGATTGTTCGAGTAACACGGCTCGAAAAGAACTTCGCCACCTACGGTCGGCACGCCAAAACAGTTGCCGTAGAACGCGATCCCGCGCACAACGCCATCCAGAATCTGCCGGTTGCGATGAATTTCTTGCGAGCTCGCGTCGCCTGCGCCAGGACCGGACGCAATCGGCCCGAAGCGCAAGGAATCAAGCACGGCAATCGGTCGCGCGCCCATCGTGAAAATGTCGCGTAGGATTCCGCCAACCCCTGTCGCCGCGCCCTGAAAAGGCTCGACGAAGCTCGGATGGTTATGCGACTCAATTTTGAAAACAGCCACCAGCCCGTCGCCCACATCAACCACGCCCGCGTTTTCGCCTGGGCCTTGCACCACGCGCGCGCCGCGAGTCGGCAGCCGCTTCAAATGCACGCGCGACGATTTATACGAGCAGTGCTCGCTCCACATCACGCTAAAAACACCGAGTTCGGTGAAATTCGGATCGCGTCCAAGGATTTTCTGGATGCGCGCGTATTCCTCAGGGGTAAGACCGTGCTCTGCGGCGATCTGTGGTGTGACCTTAATTTCCGTGTCGATGGTTGCCATTTCGTCGGCGGCTGGAGGCCAAATTTTCGCAGCAATTCAACTCATGCGCAAGCGCGGCATCCAAGGCGCGCCATCACGGACGTGATTGGGCCAACTCGGTCGCGAAGTTCTCCTTTGCCACATGCGATCGCAAATCAGCAAGGAATTTATCTCTGCAGCGGTTCGCGATGGTGTGACCGATGCGGGTGCCATCCGAGCCTGTAACCGAGATCGTATAGCGGTTCAGAGCATATCCCGCTTGCGAGTTCAGGACGACGCTCGGTTTGTGAGCGTGGGCGGGCCTTTTTTGCGATTCCAGTCCGCCTCACCTTGCAGCCAAGTCTCGCCCGCGTTTTTGCCTTTAGGTTTAACGCAGCGCCGGGGCTTCCGCGCATTTTGCGTCCCGATGGTTTTGTGTCGGGAAGCCCGGCAGAAGTTCGGTCGCGGACCGTGTGCCGCGAGGCCTGGGAACGCCAATCTCCTGATTGGCGGCCTTTCGATCGTTGCCTGTGTGACACAGGCTTGTCCTGAGCAAAACCGAAGGGCGCCTCGCGCAAGAAAAAAGGCAGTTCCAGTACGGCAACAAAATTGGCGTACTTGGTTTCTAAACAACCGTGCCACATCGGCACACGGCGCAGTTAGCTGAGCCGGTTCACAGCACCTCTCATAACCCATGCGTCACGCACTCATGGCGATCCAGGCGATAACGGCATAATACGCAGTCGAAGTCAGGTAGAAGGAGGGGAACATGCGGACGGTACACGTGTGTGCATGTGTGTTGGTGTTGGGCTCGGTAGCCTTATCGGCTGGAGCATCGCCGCAGAATCGGAATGCTCGGGCGCAAGCAAAAGCCGCAACTCCCAAAGCGGCAGCTTCTCGTTCTCAAACGGATTCCGAGATCGCGGCGGCATCTCAGGACAAGCTTCCCGTTCGTCGCGTGATTCTGTACAAGACGGGCGTCGGATATTTCGAGCACATGGGCGAAGTGCGCGGCGACCAGACCGTCGGCATCGACTTCACCAGCGGCCAGCTGAACGACGTGCTGCAATCGCTCACCGTCCTCGATCTTGGCGGCGGCCGCATCACGGCCGTCGATTACAATTCCGAAGCGCCGTTCGCTCAACGCCTCGGAATGCTGCGCCTCCCGCTCACGGACCAAACGAACATTTCTAGTTTCTACGGCGCGCTGCGCGGGGCGCGTCTCGAAGTTCACAGCGGATCGAATACCATCACAGGACGGCTGCTCAGCGTTCAACAAGATACTCGCGTTATCGACCGAACCAGCGTCCAGGTGAATGTTCTCACGCTCGTGAGTGATTCGGGCGACGTTCGCAGCGTCGATCTATCTCCGGGCGTGAGCGTCCAGCTTGCCGACCACGATGTGAACCAGGAAGTAGGCCGTTACCTCACGTTGCTTTCTTCTGTCCGCCAGCAGGATTTACGCCGCATGATGATTTCCACATCCGGCGCGGGCGAACGCCAGCTCTTCGTCAGCTACATCAGCGAAGTTCCTATTTGGAAGACCACGTACCGGATTGTTTTGCCATCGAAAGCGACCGACGAACCGTTGCTGCAGGGCTGGGCTATCGTCGACAACACGGTGGGCGAGGATTGGGATAACGTCGAGCTGTCGCTCGTCGCCGGCGCGCCGCAATCGTTTATCGAACAGCTTTCGCAGCCATACTACTCGCGCCGTCCAGTCATCCCCCTTCCGCAGACGGCACAACTCACTCCGCAGACGCACGAAAGCGCCATGCTGAGCGAGCCAAACGAAACCGCGCCACCGTTGATTCAACAAGGAAAGTTGGAAGCTCCGGCTGCTGGCCCGATAGTAACGGACAAATTGAAGACATACGCGAGGGCGTTTACTCCTGGAGTCGCAGGTGGTGTGGAATCCAACTCGGGCGTCGTCGGACCGACCTCGTTCTATGACGCGCTATCCAGTGTAACTGCCGCGGCAAACGGCCGGGAGTTGGGCGATCTGTTTGAGTACAAACTGAAAGATCGCGTCACGATTCACAAAAACGAATCGGCGCTGGTGCCGATTCTGCAGGCAAAGATCAAGGCGGAGAAAGTCTCGCTATGGAATGCATCTTCCGGATCGCAGCGGCCGCTGCGCGCCCTGTGGATCACGAATTCCAGCGGCCTGACGCTAGATGGCGGCAGCTTCAGCGTGATCGAGGACAATGCCTTCGCCGGCGAAGGGCTGACCGATCCGATCAAACCGGACGAGAAGCGCATCATCTCATACGCGGCCGATCTGGGCGTTCGAGTGAACTCACGCCAGGAAAGCGATCCGCAGCGCGTGACTGAAGTCCGCATCATCCGTGGAATGATGATTCAAACCAGCCAGCTCCGCGAGAAAACCACCTACACCGTTCGCGACGACGACACCACGCCGCGCACCGTGCTGATCGAGCATCCTGTACGCGGCGGATGGAAGCTCAGCAAGGACACGCCGAAGCCGGCGGAGGAAACATCGTCCGTGTACCGCTTCCGTCTCGGCCTTGCGCCTAAAGCGGAAACGAAACTTACGGTAACGGAATCGCGCCCGATCCAGAGCAACTACGCATTGACGAACCTCACTAGCGATCAGATCGAGATGTTCGTGCATCAGGGCACGATCAACTCGCAAATCGAACAGGCGTTCCGAAAGATCGTCGCGCAAAAAGCGGTGGTCGCCGGCCTTGACGCTCAAATCGCGCAACGCTCGAAAGAACGGCAGCAGATTTTTGACGATCAGCAACGCATTCGCGAAAATCTGAAAGCACTGAAGGGAACGGCGGAAGAACGCGCGCTGACGGAGCGCTACACAAAGCAGCTCTCCGATCAGGAAACGCAGCTCGAGGCGCTACGCCGCGAATCAGCGGACTTGCAAACGAAGCGCGATCAGGCCCAGTCGCAGCTCGACAATATGATCCAGAATCTGACTCTCGACACGACCTTGTAAGGCGACGGGGCGAACGAAAACTGGGCGTCCTACGCGGCCGGCACGTCGCGACCAGCGCCGGGAAGCATGTAGCTCACCTCGTCAGAGGTGAGGGTTTTCGCTTTTCGAGGCCTGCCCGATGCGTCGCGCCGCCTACGCCACGCGTGTCATCCCGAACTCCGGGGTCCCCGGCACGTCGTTGCTCGCGTGCTGCGGTGCAACCCAGTGTCGCCCTTGCGGGAATGGTCGCGCTTCGAGCGCGCCTGTAGGGTGAGGCCTGCCTGCCCCAGATAGGGATCTTCTTCTCCGAATAGGACCGTCCCCTACCCTCACAGACGAGAGTCTAATCGCAACACCCCGCCGATTAAAACGGCGTACATGTAACTGATAATAAAGGAGAAACGATTTTCTAACCGCCACAGGTTCGGCTCTCAACATTCGCCACAGCTTCGCCCCAGATAGTCCCCAGATAGTCCTGGACTGGAGCGTTTGGGCGGAGCGCCCGGGCACCCTGGGAATGAAATTCGCCTCCGGCAGTCGCGCCAGCGAGGACGTGCCTGCCCCAGGGCAGGCGCTGGCGCTACTGCGAGGGTGGTCGGTAAGACGCAGGCGCGGTCAGAATTGCTTGATGGCAACTCCCGTAAGAACGCGTGTGGTGTCCTGGCCGACGAATACCGCCGTATTGGGATCGATCACGTAAAACACCAAATTGTACGTTGCCGGCGGGTTTGTAGGAGCCAATGTGACTGTTCCACGGCCGTTGGTGCCCGGCGCCCCAACGGTGCTGGATGTGCCGAGTGGATCGCTCAGGATCGGTGATGTCCCATAATTGTTGATGTCGAGAGCAGCGGTCCCGTTCGTGAACGTCGCGCCGTTGAACAGAGCCTCTCCTTCAACATCCGATTGATAGAGCGCCGGATTGTTGTAAAAAACGCCTTGGCCGCGCAGAGTCAGGCCAAAGTGCCCAGCGAGGGATGCCGGCGAGGCTGCCTGCAGGTAGGCCTTGCCGCTGGAGGTCGCTGTCGAGTCGAGTTCCACAAGCAACGCCGCATTGGAAGCCGTCGGATATGCTGCAAACTCCATCGATCCCAAGTTCAGGTCGATGCGCCCGGTGGTCGGGTCCACGGTGTACGTCGACGCGCTGATCGATGTATTGGCCGTGAGCGTCCCAGCATTATTGGAATCGAGAGTTCCGCCTGTGACGTTGCCATTGCCATCGGAAGCAAGCACACCACCGGCTGCATACGCTCCCGAACTGGAATTCCCACCGACGGTGAACACGTAATTCGACGCGGTAAGCTCGCCGAGGTCGAACGATGATCCAGTCGCGCCGCTGTACACTTCGCCGGCAAGATACGCCGCCCTGTCGGTCTCGACGAGATACAGGTGCGTGTTGTCGATCACATAGAAGACGAACTGAAGCTGGCCGGTACTGGCCGAGGTGAGGGTCAAGGTTCCACGCCCTGAGCCGGAGTTGGCCGCGTCGAAGGAATAGGAACCATTGAGGCTCGTATCCGCTTTCTTCACTGTACCGTTGTCATTCTCGTCGAGGATCGATGCAGAGGCCGGAATCCCGCCCGCGCCGTCGGCGGTGAAGCGACCGGCGATCGCCAATGGGTTGAAGGATATGTCTGCCCCCTCCGTGCGGAACACATAATTTCCGCTAATTACGGATGCGTTCGTCAGATCATTCAGATTTTGCTGGTCGATTGTGCCGTAGCCCGTGGTGTTCGAGTCGAAGCGGATCAGCAGCGCGTGCGAAGTAGACGTGAGCACGAATTGCCAGCGCTCGTTGCCGCTGCTGGTGGTGATGCTGGCGCTGGTTCTGCCATCGGGGCCAACCACGTACGTCCCACTCTGAATCTGTACCGCCGATTCGACCGGGCGGCCAAAGCTGTCGACATCTTCGAGCCCGCCCTGGATGTTGCCCGCACCGTCGGCGACAAATCTGCCCGCCACGGCGCGGAAGCCGGTGGCATCGTCGCCCACATAATAGAAAGCAAACGGGCCGCGCAGCGATGCCGCGGAGTAAGCGATGGTTATCGTAGCAGTGACTGGCGCAGTTGCCTGCGTCGGGTCGGTCGCTGTAATGGTGACTTGCCCGCCTGGCGGAGGCGCGTCTGGCGCTGTGTACAGACCCGTCGGGTCGATCGAGCCGATGCAATCGGGCGTGGAGGATGGGCAAGTACCGGTGGTCAAGCTGACCGACCATGTGGCATTGCTATCCACGACATTGTTGAACTCTGCGGTGAATGGCTGGGTGGCGCCCGCGCGAACCGTGACTTGCCCGGGCGATATCGTTAGCAGGCCCGTCCCGCTACCGATGCCCACCCCGATCGAGTTTGATGTGATCGTGGTGGTGGAAGTGGAGTTGGAATTGGGAGTTTCAGTGATGATCGCCGTGATGTTGATATTTGTATTGGGCACTTTCTGGGGGGCGGTGTAAATGCCCTCGTTCGTACCTGTCGACGATGACACAATTGTGCCCGTAGTCGCATTTCCACCCGTAGCCCCGTTTACTTGCCACGTAACAGCAGTATTAGTAGTGATCGTTGAATCCGCGAGTGTGACTGTGGCGGCGAATTCCAGCTGACCTCCGAGTGCCACCGTTGCGCTGGTGTTGTTAACCGTCTGTATTGTAATTGACCTGACGTTGTTATTCGCCGTGACCGAACTGCCGCCGCAGCCGCATACGGCCAGCAGAGTTATCGCCGCCGCGAGCAAAGGAACGATCTTCCTGGTATGCCACATTACGCGTCACCTAACGGACGAAAGAAAGGTCCGCGATCACCCAACTTCGTTCCGCCATCACCCGACTTCGTTCCGCCATCAGCCACCTTCGGCATCGAATCTCCTATCAACCCTGCTGTTCCCAAAAAGTCGACTATTCTAAATCGCATCGCTCGCAGTGCCAAGCGAACTGGCCACTGGCATTGAGTGAATCCGAATTTTAACTGCTCTCTCAGGCGGGGTTTGATCATCAAACCCTGAAGTTTTGCCAACTCAGGGTTTAAATCATCGGATCCTGACACCCGCGCGCGTCGAAGGCTTCGAATCCTGCCGACACGAAAAGCAATCAGCGGCCAATGTCGAACGATTCCCGATTCCCAGTTCCTTGGGGTGGATGCACACCGGAATTACAGATGCCGGAAGGAGTCACAAACGTTGGCCGAGGCACAGGCTAGAAACACGCGTTCGGAACCGGGGCTGGCTTGAGAGTTCAAAAACCCCGCGGCTCGGTCGTTGATGTTTGTAATGGATCGAGGCTCGCGCCTCCTGAATCCCACGGACAAGAACCGTGCCGGGCCCCCCTCAGCACCACGCTAGAGCGGGTCCATGCGCCCCGCTCGGAAATCGGCACTTCGTTTACCAAGCTGAGACACTACACGCGTAGACTCGAAAGGATCGCCGCAGCCTGTACGGGCACTGTATAATCCCTTCGTCCGGACCGGTATGAACGACGCCATCGACCAATTTATCGGCTATCTACAGTACGAAAAGAACGCATCGCCCTGCACGATTCGCGAATACCGCCGCGATGTTTCGCAATTTCTCGGCTTTCTGACACCGCCCGGTGAGAAGACCATGGCGCTCTATAAGGTGGATCACAAGATCATCCGCGAGTTCGTAAGTTTACTGTACGACCAGAACCTTGAGCGCAGTTCGATCGCCAGAAAACTGGCGGCGCTTCGTACGTTTTTCAAATTCTGCATGCGCGAAGGGCTGACGAAACAGAATCCCGCCCGCCTGGTGAGCAGCCCCAAGCTTCCCAAAAGAGTACCTCGCGTGCTGAGCGCGGAGGAGATGAATTCGTTTCTGGATAACCTTGCTTCGCCGCCGTCGCGCCGCACGGGAAGCAAGAAACAGAGCCAGAAGGAGCGCGAAAAAGAAAAGCTGCTGCTGAAGCGCGACCGCGCGATTCTGGAGCTCCTTTACGGCGCCGGGGTGCGGGTGAGCGAGCTTGTCGGACTGGACGTAATGAATATCGATGTGCACGGGCAAATGATTCGCGTGCTGGGGAAGGGCCGCAAGGAGCGCATCGTTCCCTATGGGGAGAAGGCCAAACAGGCGATCGAAAATTACTGGCCGGTTCGCGACGAGATTCTTGCGCGGTCGCCCGGTCCCGATCACGAAGCGGTGTTCTTGAACGGCGCGGGCCGGCGACTTACAACCGACTCCGTCCGCTACCTGGTGAAGAAATATGCGCGGCTAAGCAACGTCAACTGGGATTTGCACCCGCATGCGCTGCGGCACGCCTTTGCTACTCATCTACTGGCGGACGGCGCGGACCTCCGCGCCATCCAGGAGCTGCTTGGCCACGTTTCGCTGTCCACCACACAGCGCTATACGCAAGCGACGGTTGAACAATTAATGGCCGTCTACGATAAGTCACACCCGCACGCATGAAAGCGCGGCTGGAGCGCTGGCTTGTTGCTTTGGTTGGAGTGTCCGCTCTTTTTGCGCTCATCCCCAGTATGGTTTTCGCTCAGACGGACGAGATTCAGGTGTACGACGCCTCGATCGCCGAGCCTGGCGTCGTGAACCTGACGTTCCACAGCAACTTCACTCCCGATGGGCGGGACACGCCGTCGTTCACGGGTGGCCTGATTCCAGACAAATCGTGGAATGGTGCGTTCGAATGGGCGTACGGCGCGAAACCGTGGCTGGAGCTGGGTCTGTATCTGCCGCTTTACACCGTTTATGCGAAGAACAACAGCGCGGCGATCAACGGAGGCAAAATCCGGCTGCTGTTCGTCAAGCCTCACGCGGCCGAGAGCAAATTCTTCTACGGCGCGAACTTCGAGTTCAGCTACAACTCCGCGCATTGGGATCCGCGCACGTACACGTCCGAGATTCGTCCGATTATCGGTTTGCATTTGAATCCGTGGGATTTCATCTTCAATCCGATTCTGGACAATTCGTGGGCGGGAGGGTTCAAGAGCCTGGATTTCGCGCCGGCATCGCGAGTCGCGTATCACCTGAATTCAAAATGGTCGGTGGCGGCGGAGGAATACGATGACATAGGTCCGCTGCGGGATTTCTACAAGAGCACAGACCAGTTTCACGAGTTGTGGGCTGTGTTCGACCATTACGGCGCGACGGACGTGGAAGCGGGGATTGGGTTTGGGCTAACGCAGGGGTCGGACGCGGTTACGCTGAAGTTGATCCTGGCGCGCGATTTGTTTCATCTCAAGCACTAACCCGCGGCGGGAGCAGTGCCGATAATAATTGATCCAATGGAGCAAAAGAAGCTGCGGCTCAGAAACCAAGCGGCGGTGCATCCTTAAACCAACAGCTAGGCGGGCGACGCTGGATTTCTTGGCATTCGCCACTCGTCACTCGGCACTGCGTTTGATATGCTGTTCGCCGTCGCGCTCCGCGTTTCATGCGAGCTGTTCAAAAATTCACGTGAGGGCACCATCTGTGAAATTTCGAATCGTTCTACCCGCACTGATTCTGTTCGTTGCTGCGGCGCTGCCGGCGCAACCGCCCCAGAAAAAAACGAAGCCGGCGCCCGCTAACAAGGCCGAAGGGTTTCCTGCCGCCACGCCGGCGCAGGTGGAGCACGGCCGTTACATCGTGGAAGAAGTCGCCCGCTGCTGGGAATGCCATACGCCGCGCGACGAGAACGGACAACCGGACCATTCGCGCTGGTTGCAAGGCGCGCCGGTTTGGATCACGCCCGTTCATCCCGACCCGAACTGGGCGATGCGCGCGCCTGACATCGCGGGTTTTCCGTCGTTTACCGAAGCGCAGGGCGAAAAGATATTGGAGCAGGGCGTGGGGCCGAATGGAATTGCGATACGCGCGCCCATGCACACTTACCACATGACGCACGAGGATGCGGTGGCGGTGATCGCTTATTTGCGCACGGTTCCGCGCAGCTCTTCGCCACAGTAAACCATATGGCTGGGTGATCACGCGGTGTGCAGCGCACAAGTCGCAGTTGAGGACGACAGCGCGGTCGCCTCCCAGTGCCTCGAAACCTTCCTGGAAACACTTTCGTTCCGCAATTTTCGGCAAATGGTGAATCGTCATCGCAGCCTCGTCGGATGAGGCATAATCTTTCCCGTTCAAAATGACGCTTAGGATTCTTTTGACGGGGAAAAATGGGCAGGTGGGTTCGGAGCTCTGCCGGCTGCTCTCGCCGAACTGCGAACTTACCGCATTGGGCCGTAACGAACTCGATCTGGCAAATGCGGACGATATTCACCGCGCGATCGCGCACGTGCGGCCCGCGCTGATCATTAACGCCGCTGCGTATACGGCAGTCGACCAAGCCGAAAAGGAAGAAGGGCAGGCACGAGCGATCAACGGGGATGCACCGGGCGTGGTTGCTGCAGAAGCAAAGAAAATTGGCGCGTCCCTGATCCACTACAGCACGGATTACGTTTTCGACGGAACGAAGCGGTCGCCTTACATGGAAGACGATCCGACGAATCCGCTGAGCGCGTATGGCCGCACGAAGTTGGCTGGCGAAGAAGCGATTCGCACGTCTGGAGTTCCGCACCTGATTCTTCGCACGGCGTGGGTGTACGCTACGTCGGGCAAAAACTTTCTGCTGACGATTCTTCGGCTGGCGTCGACGCGCGAGGAACTGCGCATCGTCAACGATCAGTTCGGCGCACCGACTCCGGCGCGGGCGATCGCGCTGGCAACCGCGCGCCTTGTCGGGAATTGTGAGGCCGATTGCGCTGGCTGGTTCGCGGAAAACTCCGGCACATACCATCTGACGGCTGCGGGAGAGACGACCTGGTATGAATTCGCCGTCGAGATTCTGAATACGGCGCACGAACTGGTTCCCGCTGAAAGACCGCAAGATGTTCCTGGCTGGGTCACGGCGGCGACTGGAGGCCGTCCGATCATCGCGAAACGCGTCACGCCAATCACGACCGCTGAATACCCGACTCCGGCGCGACGTCCAGCCTATTCGGTGCTTTCGAATGCACGATTTGCGGCGAGTTTTGGATTTTCACTGCCGGATTGGCGGTCGCAGCTCGCCGAGACCGTGCAAAACGCCTCGTAGCCCGAAAGTCACCGCCCGAGAACTGAAACGCAGAGGGCACTGAGAAAAGCCGACGGCACGGAGAAGCGGCAACGCGTCGGCGCATCGGCATCAAGCCTGTGAATTTGCGCGGCATATTCTGCACGGCGCGGGGCAGTGCGGATGCGTTGCACCCGGTGTAGACTGTCCGCTTCATTTTCAAAGTTTATTCGAGAGCCTATTCAAGCGAAGAGTCCGTAGTTGCCGGATCGCAGCGACCGGGAGAAAGTGTGGCCGACGCCCTCAAAGTATTTTTGCTGGTTTTCAGCGCGCTGTTTCCTATCGTCGATCCGCTAACCGGAAGTCCGATCTTCCTGGCGCTTACCGTGATGGACCCGCCGGAGATGCGGCGCGGGCTTTCGTGGCGCGTGGCGTTGAATAGTTTGTGCCTGATGCTGGGGTCGTACTTTATTGGCGCGCATGTGCTGAATTTTTTTGGCGTGTCGCTGCCGGTGGTACAGGTGGGTGGAGGGCTGGTGGTGATAGCGATGGGCTGGGGCATGTTGATGGCGAAGGAGCAGGCGCATGATACGACGAGAACGAATGTTCCGGCGCAGGACGTGTATGGCCGCGCGTTTTATCCGCTGACGTTGCCGCTGACTGTGGGGCCAGGATCGATTTCGGTGGCGATTGCGCTGGGCGCAAATTCGACGCACAAATACGGGTTTCACATACCTGTGATCATCGCGGCGATCGTAGCGATGGTTGTCATCGCGATCACCATCTGGCTGTGCTATGGATTTGCCGACTGGCTGGCTCGCGTGCTGGGAAAAACGGCGATGACGGTGATCGTAAGGCTGTCATCGTTCTTGTTGGTTTGCATTGGCGTGCAGATCATGTGGAACGGGATCAGCGCGCTGCTTTCTTCGGTTGCGTTCCACGCGCGATAGCAAACCGATTCCCCGATGGGGATGCGCACTCCAGGCTTTGGCGCTCGGAACCACACAAGAGACAAGGCCCCGGCTCTCCGAGACTGTGCATGCCCTCAATCGAGCGTAAACTCCCGACCGCTGGAAAAGTGCTCCGATCTAGGACACGAGGGGAACGCCGGCAATCTGCTCGAGGATTTTATAGGGCGCGAACTGCGGCGCGACCAGCGCCTCCGCCGGGATGAGAAACGTTTGCTCGATGGCGAAGCGTCCTGACAAGACTGCGTGCGCGACGCCATCCGTAAAGACCAGCCACGTGGCGCCGGGAGGAAACTCCATGCGGACCTTGGCGCACTTCAACTGAAATTCATTGTTCTCTTTCAGATAATCGTGAAACCGCAGCATGAACATGTCGTATGGCGTGCGGCCGAAGCCGCTGAAGCCTAGCTTCGATCCCCAGTCCTGGACGGCCCGGCTGACCCAGCCGTCATCTTCGGCGATCTTTCGCAACCCGGCGTGATCGGCATGAGAGCGAGCGAGCGCTTCGAAACTTTCGGTCGTATTCCAAACGCGGGGCTTCTCGCGATTCAGATTCGTGAAGATTCGAAGGATTCGGCCGCCGCGCGTGGGACGACTCGGAAATGCGTCGACGTGCAAGAGATCGTTGCGTTTGTGGAGCGGCAGCCCGCGGCGCTCTTCTTCGATGGGGCGGAAACTCGCGAAATCGAGAGTCCACCGTTTTGCATAAGGCGCCAGAAAATTCCTGGCGAATTCGACGACTTGCGCGCTGTAGTCGTGGAAAATCTCGTGGATTCGCTGGGTCTTGGTCGCATCGCCGGAGATTCCGCGCAAAACGTCTTCGCCGGGGCGGTAGGAGACATTCTTGTGCATGCGCAAATCGGTCCATTCCTGCGAAAGAAGAAAGTCGCGATCGTCGGCAGGGAAACGAAACGGCGGCTCGCGGAAAAACAAAACGCGTCCTCGTTCGAGCATCTCGCAATAGGCGCGAGAGCGTCGCTCGGCCGGGTCGAGGCCAATCCACCCTGAGCCTTCTTTGTAGTCGTCGACTGTAAACCACGGCTCGTTGTTCATGGATTTCCCTGCTTTGCGGACTCTGGGCCAATGGGAGCCTGCGTGGGTGCGTTCACCGCGGCGGTTCGTGCAGCCGCGTAGTTCCGAGGAAGCAATGTGGTCGAGAGATCGAGGCCTGATAGGTCGACACCGTCGAGGTTCGTTTCACGCAGAATTGTCGTCCCAAGGTGTGCGCCGGCGAGCAGCACGCCACGAATCTGGGCCTCGCGCAAATTCGCGGCACAAAGATCGGCGCCGCGCAAATCGGCTCCGGTAAGATCCGTGCGAAAGAGTTCCGCGCCTCCCAACAGCGCTTCGCTGAGATTGGCACCGCTCAAGTTGGATTCGGTTACATCCGCTTTGCGCAGATCGGCCTTTTGCATCCGGGCCTGGCTGAAATCGGCCGACGAGAGCCGTGCTTCGCGAAGGTTCGCGCCTGCAAGGTTCGCACCGCGAAAATTCGCATAGGCGACATTGGCCCGAGCGAAATCCGCGCGCGACAAATTCGCTCCGGACAAATCCGCACGCGCCCCGGATTCATCGCCGCTGACGTAACGCGCATGCGCTTCGAGTATTTCGGAAACGCGTTTGCCGTTGTGCCGGATGGATCGAAGCGAACGCAAACCTGACGGCTTGAAAATATCCAATACTCCCATATTGTTCTTCCTCGCGTGAAGTGAAGAGCAGAATTCTACTAGATTGGAGGGCAAACAGGCATATGCGTCATTGATTGACGCATCGAGCTCGCTACCCTCCACGTGCGACGTTCGTAGCAGCCCGGAGCCCGGTTCGCGCCAAGTTCGCTCCGGTTCGTGCTGTGCTAATGTAACAACATGAAGTTGCGGGCCGCTGCCGGCAAGCAAGGGATTATTCGATTCTGCTTCATTGGTCTTCTGTGCTGCCTGATCCTTCCCATTCTCCGTTTTACCCGCGCACAACAGTCCACGGAAACACCGCGCGAGGAACTTGTGGCAAATCTATCGGCCGGGCGCGTAATCGTTGCGGTGGTTAAAGACGCAATTCTGGTCGGCACGGTGGAAAACCCGATCGAGGCGCAAACGCGCCCTCCGACACCCGTCCAAATGAGCAGCGAACGAATGGGAGTAACGCTTGGCGCGATGGACTGGTTTTCGCCCTCAACGCATCGCATGCTCGCCGAGATCGATCTTGAACTGCCCCATCTGCACAGTTCACTGGTGCAGAGCGGGCCCCATCTGGGGGAAACGGAAGCGGGAAACCAGGCGACGGATATACAGGCGATTGGCCAGGGAGTTCTGGAACGGCTGAATCAGGTAGCAAGCGGGCTACATGAGAACGTCCACCTTGCGGAGGGACAGCCGTTGGCCGAGTTGATCGTTGCAGATTACATGACGGGGTACGGGCCGGAAGTGTGGCAAGTGAACTTCGGGCTCGATCAACAACCTGAGCAGGGCGAGTTTTGGGACACGCGCGTCACGACGCCGCAATATCTTCAGTTTTATCCGCCGGAAAAAGGACAGCCGCACACGCTGGTTGAATTTGACTATCCGCCACAGAACGCGCCGCCCACGCTGCTCGATCTGCTGCGCCGGCAAGATCCCCGGCTACAGAAGGTGATCGCCTCCGATCCGGCTATGGGCGAAGTGGCTGGTTTGCTGCTGAAAGGCGACAGCAAGAAGATCAAGTCGCAAGACAGTGAGCAGTTTCTGCGCGCGGCGCTGGCGGCAATTACTCCGCCGGGTGCCCGGGAGACATTTGCCGTGATCGGGCAGGAGTCCGGCTTCCGGTGGGTCCTGCGGCCGCCACCGGAGCCAACGATGCCGGGAGAGCAGCGGCCTGCAGGCGCCCCGTCGCTGGTACACCCTTCAGGAGCACCCTCGCTGGTGAAGAAATCCGGCTCCGGCTGGGAGCCTCGCGCTCGCAACGTTCGACTGAGATGCGCGATTATTTACTCTTTTTCTTTCTCCGCAAGAAGCTGCTGCAGGCGCGCATTTTTCTCCTGGACCGATTTCACCAGGCTCTCTTTGTGGGCGACGATTTTGCGCTCAATCTCGGGATCGGAAAGCGCGAGAATCTGGGCAGCCAAAATCGCGGCGTTTGCGGCGCCGGCTTTATCGATGGCAACGGTAGCAACGGGAATTCCGCTTGGCATTTGCACGGTGGCGAGGAGGGCGTCGAGCCCATTCAGGGTACTCGTCGCCATCGGGACGCCGATGACCGGCAGCGTTGTGTTAGCCGCGACGACGCCCGCCAAATGAGCCGCGCCTCCGGCAGCCGCAATTAGCACTTTCAGCCCGCGCGATGCCGCTTTTGACGCGTATTCGTGTGCGAGAACCGGCGTCCGGTGGGCAGATAAGACCTGCATTTCGAAGTTGATACCGAACTTCGTGAGAGTGTCGGCCGTTTGGCTCATCACGGGATAATCCGTATCCGATCCCATCACGATTCCTACGGTGATGCTGTCGTTCTTCTGTGTTGGCACTCTGTTCCTCCGGAAAAATGAACGTAGACAAGCGAAAATGGAAAATGGGACTACATCAAGGCTAGAACTTGGGCATGCTACAGCATCGGATTGCGGCTCTTCTTCCCGGAACGGATGAGAACAAGCTGCGACTCTCGCACGTTTGCTCTCGCTTTTCCACCTTGCGACTCACTCCGGAGTCGCTACTCGCTTCCGCTCGGCGGCAATATCTGTGCGATAGAAGGCGCCCTCGAAGTTGATCTTCTTTACGGCGTCATAGCACTGATTCCGGGCATCGGCGACGGTCTTTCCGGTGGAAGTGACCATGAGTACGCGCCCGCCGGTCGTGTGGTATTCGGACCCCACGCGTTTGGTGCCCGCATGAAACACAACCACGCTTGCGGTGTCCTTCGCGTCCAGGCCTTCGATCGCAACGCCTGTTTTCGGAGTTCCGGGATAACCTTCCGATGCCATGACGACGCAAACAGCGGGATTTGGCGACCATTTCGACGCCACATCCTTCAACTTTCCAGTGGCGGCGGCCATGCAGGCCTGCGCGAAATCGAAATCAGCGCGCCGCACGATCACCTCCGTTTCCGGATCGCCGAGCCGACAATTGTATTCGAGAACCTTCGGACCTTCCGATGTAAGCATTAGACCAAAATAGAGAAAACCGCGATACGGTATGCCGTCTTTCGCAAGACCTTCAAGCGTTGGGCGGACAACTGTTTCGATGATCTGCTTTTCGAGCGCCGGTGGGAGGATATCGTCGCTGGAATAGGCACCCATACCGCCGGTATTGGGACCTTCGTCGCCGTCGAGGGCCCGCTTATAGTCGCGCGTCGGCGCCATCGGAACGAAATCTTTGCCGTCCGTGAGGATGATGTATGACAGCTCCGTGCCCGCGAGCCCTTCCTCGAGGATCACTCGGTTGCCTGCGTCTCCAAACTCCCGACGATCCATGATTCGATCGACGAAAGCGGTAGCCTCGTCAGGAGAAGAAGTAACGAGGACTCCCTTACCCGCGCATAGACCATCAGCCTTAATCACCAGTGGCCAATCTACGGCGCAAAGTTCCGCGTACACGTCGACGGGTGAATCGAAGACGCCGTAGGTGAAAGCCGTGGGAATGCCATGGCTCTCCATAAATCTCTTCGCGAAAACCTTGCTGCCCTCCAGTTGTGCGGCCGCACGCGCGGGTGCCAGTATTTTCAAGCCTCGACGGGCAAACTCATCCGCGATGCCGGAGACGAGCGGGAGTTCCGGGCCAACAACCGTAAGATCAACGGCGAGCTTTGCCGCCAGATCAGCAGCAGCGGCGGGATTTTTCTGGTCGAGCGGAAAACAACCCGCCTCACTCTCAATGCCGCCATTGCCAGGAATACAATATACTTGTTCTACATTATTATCCCGGCGAAGCTTCCAGGTCAAAGCGTGCTCGCGACCTCCGCCGCCTACAACGAGGATCTTCAAGTGTTCTCCAAAGATGCGAAGGCGCCGGCCATGTCTCAGTCCGCGCGCGAAAAGAACGATACGGCGGCTTCCATACGGGTGTCAACGACTTCGGGCACACTCAGGAAAGAGACATGGTCTGGCGAATAAAAAGCGAACCTGATCGCTCAATATGAATGAAACTGCCACCTGGGGCCTGATCTCTGAGTTCTCTGCTTTTTCCAAACAATGCTTGCCGGTCTGCAAGCGTGATGATGGTGGCCGCTCACCGGGAAACAATGATATCTTCCTGCGACTAAGATGCGAATGCATTGGGATTACATCGCCATTCTGCTGTTTCTGGGCGTGATTGCGCCGACTCTGGGCTACTTCCGCGTTCGTCGTTTGTTGCAGATCCCGTCGACGACGAGCATGGAGCGACTGACGCTTTACGCAACGACAACCGCATTCCAGTGGGCGGTTGTTGCCATCATCGTCTGGCGCACCGCCGTATACAGGGTAACGTCCGACCAGTTCGGCTTGGTGGTGCGCAACGGCGAACTAACCGCGTCGGTAGCGATTGTGCTCTCCTTCCTGGTACTAGCAAACCAGATGTTCAGCATCCGAAAGCTGTCCGCAAATCCACGGCAAATAAAAGGGATGATCGTCGAGATGGCGATGAAGATATTTCCGCAGAGCGGAATCGAGCGGTTAGCTTTTGTCGCCTTGGTGATCACCGTCGCGATCTGCGAAGAATTCATCTATCGCGGATTCATTCAGGGCCTATTCCAGAGCTTAGGGGGATCCGCTGCGGCCGGAATCGCGGGTTCGGCCGTCCTTTTCGCAGCTGCACATCTTTATCAAGGCCGCCGCGGATTGGTTTCGACCTTCATTGTGGGGGTGGTCTTCGCGACAATGCGTTGGTGGACGGGAAACTTGCTACCAACGATTTGCGCTCATTTTGTGGCGGATCTGGCGGCCGGCCTCTACGCGCCAGGCAAGTTTCGAGCGGCCCTCGCGGCGCGATCGAGCGACCCTGGGGCGTCGGCGTGACTGTTGGCGGACGTCGAGATGGGTAAGGGGGCATCGTCCATGAAGGCGCTAACTGCTGTGGACATTCAACGGATTCTGCTGGCGTACGGTTACGCGGCGACGAATGAATACGGCGAGATAGTCTGTGCGTATATCGAACTGCTGCTGCGGTGGAACCGGAAGGTGGCGCTGACGACAGTGACGGAGCCGCAAGAGGTGGTGCGGTTTCATTTTGGCGAGAGTCTGTTCGGTATGGCAAAGGGGGGAATGCAAAATGGTCGGCTCGCCGACCTTGGATCGGGTGCCGGGTTCCCTGGCGCGCCGATCGCGATAGCGAAGCCCGAGTTGACCGCCGTCCTGATGGAGTCGAATGGCAAGAAGGCGGCTTTTCTTGAGGAAGTCAGGCGCGAACTGGGCCTCAAGAATGTGACAGTCCACCACGGCCGGGCCGAGCAGGTGCCGCCGACCGCGGCATTTGACTTTGTCACGGTTCGGGCCGTGGGTGAGCGGCAACGATGGCTTGAATGGGCGGCAGAACGGATGACAGTGGGGGCGCGGATGCTCCTTTGGGTGAACGCTGATGGTGCAGCAGAGGCAGGGCGGGCTTCTGGGTGGAAATGGGTGGAAAGGGCCAAGATTCCGGGCACGAACGACCGCTTCGTTGTAATTGGCGAACGGGAGGCCTAAGGGGCGAAACTGTTTCACGTGAAACATTGCGACGCGCGGTTTTGAAATTGGGATTTCCGATGTGCAATGAAAGTGACTGTGGCAGTCGGCGGCTCAAGCCGAGGGCGAATCGATTTAGCCTCTCGTAAGCGGAAAGTTAGCGGCTGGGCCAAAGGTCAGGAAACGTCAATGTTTCACGTGAAACAATTTGTTGCATGGACATAAAGTGTTCTGGTACATTGCGCCGTTCTTCATTGGCTGCGTTTTGTCGTTCAGTTCGACTGCACAGCCGGTGAACTCAGCCTTGCGGCTTGACTGAAGGGAATAAAGTGGCTCGAGTTATTGCCGTTGCCAACCAAAAAGGTGGCGTGGGCAAGACCACCACGGCTGTCAACCTTGGCGCGTCGCTCGCTGCGGCAGAAAAGCAAACTCTGGTCATTGATTGCGATCCCCAGGCAAACACGACCAGTGCGCTCGGGTTCCCAAAGGACCCGGCGCGTCGCACGCTGTATCAGGCTCTGATCCTGGACGAACCGCTGCAGCGCATCATCATCGACGCGCAAATGGAGTTCCTACACCTGATTCCTTCGGACAAAAACCTTGCGGGCGCGGCGGTTGAGCTGGTTTCCGCGGAGAGCCGAGAATATCGGCTCAAGGGACTCGTCCAGTCTCTTCGGAACAACTACGAATTCATTGTGATCGATTGTCCACCGGCGCTCGATCTGTTGACACTCAACGCCTTGGCTGCGGCGGATTCAGTTCTCGTGCCTATCCAATGTGAATATCTGGCGCTCGAAGGCGTCTCAGAACTTCTGGACACGCTGATGCGGCTGCGCAGAACGATCAATGCTTCGCTCGCGGTCGAAGGTATTTTGCTAACGATGTACGACGATCGGACCAGTCTCTCAAAGCAGGTCGCCGCGGATTTGCGGAGCTTTTTTGGCTCGCAAGTGTTTGATACTGTTATACCTAGAAATGTGCGGTTAGCCGAAGCACCGAGCCATGGGCTGCCA
Organism: Candidatus Acidiferrales bacterium; assembly: GCA_036279175.1. Classification (GTDB taxonomy): domain Bacteria; phylum Acidobacteriota; class Terriglobia; order Acidiferrales; family UBA7541; genus Palsa-295. Next base: position 27,789 of record DASUJR010000286.1, read on the forward strand.
GTGATGTTCTACGACATTCATAGTAAAGGGGCGGAAAGTTACATCCAACTTGCAAAGGAGGTAATCGCGAATGCCCAGAAACGCGTTGGGCAAGGGACTGAGTGCGCTGATTCGGGAGCCGGAAGCGCCTCAGCCGCAGCGGCCGGAAGCGGCGCAGCCGGCGGCCCCAGTGACAGCGGCGGCGGCAGCGGTAGCACCGGCGCTGGCTCCTCGTGAAGGATTGCAGCAGGTCGATATTGACCTGATCGACCCAAGCCCGTACCAGCCGCGCACGCAATTCCGCGAAACGGGGCTCGATGAACTGGCCCAATCGATTCGTACAAGCGGAATCGTGCAGCCGCTGATCGCGCGGGTGATCGCCGGTCGTTTCCAACTGATTGCGGGCGAACGACGGTGGCGCGCGGCGCAGCGAGCCGGGCTGAATCGGGTGCCGGTGGTGACCCGCGAGGTTTCGGAAGAAGCCGCGCTCGAGATGGCGTTGATCGAAAATCTGCAACGCGAAGATCTAAACGCCATCGAGCAGGCGCAAGCGTTTCAGCGGTTGATGGACGAATTTGCGCTGACGCAAGAGGAAGTGGCCGAGCGCACGGGTAAGGACCGGACCACGATCGCAAACTCTCTTCGTTTATTGCGGCTTGACGCGCCGATCCAGGAACTTATCGAGGAGGGACGGATCACCCCTGGACACGCGCGGCCGCTGCTTTCGATGGCCGATGCGAACGAGCGCGTCGCGGTAGCGCGGAAGATAGCGCGGAGCGGCATGACGGTGCGGCAGGTGGAACGGATGCTGGCGCGAAGCGTTCGGCCGAAGAGCGCACCGGCGTCAGTGCAAGTAGACCCCAACACAAAAGCGGCGCTCGAAGAGCTCCAGCGGCATTACTCGACGCGCGTTCACCTGAAGGCGGCAGCGGCCGGGCATGCGGGTGAACTAACATTCGAATACTACGACGATCTCGACCTGACGCGCCTCTATCAGATACTGATGAGGTAATTGAAAATCGAGGTAACATCGGTAGCTCGCCAGGAGCTGATTGGCGCCGAGCAGGAGCGGCCGAGCAACAGCAGTCCCGCTTTGATTGAAACGGAACCATACATTAAGTGGGAACGAGAGGAAGAGCGCGGTGGCGTGGAAGATTCTGGAGCGGCTGCAACGAGAGGGCGGCGAGTGGAGCGGGTTTCTGGAGCAAGGTGTGCGCGTCGAAGGCAGGTTGGAGCTGCCGGGGACGTTCCGTATAGACTCGCAGTTGCGCGGAAGCATTGCTTCGCAGGAGATGCTGATCCTGGGCGAGAATTCAACGGTTGAAGGCGAGATCGAAGGGAACGCTATTACGATCGCCGGACGCTTTGACGGGCGGATTCAAGCGCGCAGCAAAGTGGAGATTCTGTCGAAGGCGGTTGTTACGGCGGAGATTCACACGCCATGCCTGGTTATCGAGCCGGGGGCAATGGTGGACGGCCGGTGCCATGTTGTGATGGGCTTCGACGGGTCGAAGCCGGTAACCATTCCGATCCGGTCGACCAGCACCTGAGGCCTGGCGGGGCGACGAAATCAACCAGTTCGGGGCGCAAGCGGGTGCACCGGGTGTCTTCGCTTCGCCAGCCACGGCGCCACCTCCCGCGCTCATCCTCCACTCGGAAATTTCCGCCCCTCATTATCGGGAAATGTACTATTGTGAGCAGATAGAAGAGACATGTTATACTTCGGTTCCCGTCCCCAGCGGCGGGTTTTTCTGTACCTGTCCGTACCGTACCGACAGTCGCCAGAGAACCAGCGAGGTTTTTCGCGGGACGTGGAGGTGAATCTATCGCTGAGCGTGCTCCGAGTGGTGGCCTTCGAGTAAACGAGCGCATTCGTGCTCGGGAAGTTCGACTAATTGACGAAGAGGGGAACCAGTTTGGAGTGGTTTCTCTGTTCGACGCGTTGAAACGCGCAAGAGATTCGGGGCTTGATCTGGTGGAAATCTCGCCGAACGCGAACCCGCCGGTATGCAAGCTCGTGGACTACGGCAAGTTTCTCTACGAGCAAAACAAGAAGGCGCACGAGCAAAAGAAGCATCAGAAGGGCGGGCAGATCAAAGAAGTGAAGTTTCGTCCTTCGACCGCCGAGCACGACTATCAGGTGCGGAAGAACCAGATCATCCGGTTCCTGGGCGAAGGGTACAAGGTGAAGGCGATGATTTTTCACCGCGGCCGCGAGATGGCGCACCAGGACGTCGGGCGCTCCAAAATGGAGCGCCTGCTGAAAGACATCACCGAGCACGCGCAAGTGGAGTTCGGGCCGCGCATGGAAGCGAATATCCTGCTGGCCCTTCTGGCGCCGAAAAAGGGCGTTCCTGTCGTCGCGGTAGGCCGCAGCCAGGCTAGCGGCGCGGCGTGAATCGGAGCGCGCGGCACGGAAACCGAAAAAGAGGAAATCGTGACCAAGAACAAGAAAGCGAAATTGAAGACGCACCGGGGGGCCGCCAAGCGGTTCAAAATCACCTCGGCGGGTAAAGTAATGCGCATGCATTCGGGGAAGCGGCACCTGCTGGGAACGAAGGCGCCGCGCCGCATGCGGAAGCTGGGGAAAGCAGTCGAGGTGAATCCCGCCGACGTGCCGAACGTGCGTCTGGCGTTGCCTTACGGCGCTTAACCATCTACAATTCCTTTTCACCAAGCCAGGCAGAGCGAAACCCGCCGCGGCGGGCCTGCCGGTTTAGCCTGAACCTCGATTGAGGTGAAGGATCTGCGAGCCGATCGTTGGCTTGCTCTGGCTGTCGCGCGTTTCTGAGCGACAGCTCAACGAACACGCCGCGGAGAATGCAGCACGGTCGCGCCTGCGTGGTTTCTTCAGGCGGCGCGCTCTTGCGGCAGCCCTCCGCGCAGAAGTATCCATTCGGATGAGAACAGGAGATAGACAGCCATGGCTCGCGTAAAACGAGGGACGAAGCGCCGCGCGCGTCGCAAGAAGCTGCTGAAGCACGCGAAGGGATTTTTTCTAACGAAAAGCAAGCTGTACCGGTCGGCACGAGAGGCGGTCAACCGGTCGCTGCGTTATAGCTATCGAGACCGCCGCAATCGCAAGCGCGATTTTCGGACGCTGTGGATTCAGCGAATCGGCGCGGCAGCGCGGAACAATGGCACGACGTACAGCCAACTGATTCATGGATTGAAACTGGGCGGCGTCGACATCGACCGCAAGATCCTGGCGGACATGGCCGTGCGGGATGCCGAAGGGTTTACCGCATTGGTCGCCTCGGCCAAGCAGCACTTGGCGAATGCACCGGCCGCGCCGCAGGCGAACGCGTAACGATTCGCGACTTGGCACGGCATTAGCATCTTTGCCGGGATCGAAAAACGCTCCATGCGAAGCGGCCCGCGCGGGAACTGGTCGAAAAATCCATTGTCCCAGCGCTAAAACCGATTCGTTTTTTGAGCCGCCTACGGCGCGACTGAAGCCTGACTGCGGCAGGCACCTCGTGCCCTGACAAAGACCGAATACGGCGTAGGCTTTGAAGACCCCGGTCGTACTTTCAAATCTCTATGCCTGAAATGTCGATCGTCGAACAGAAACTTACCGACCTGAGCGCGACCACGCCCGAACGCGTCGCGGAGCGATTCGCCGAAGTTCGCGAGCGCTTCGACAAGCAAGCTGCAGCGCACTCGGCAGACGCGGAAGGGTGGCGAACGTTCGTCGTTGCCTGGACGGGACGCAAGTCGGGCGTCCTGTCGCTGATCACGGACAATTGGCTGAAGCCGGCGACTCCTGAACTCAAGCGCGTCGTCGGCCAGGAACTGAACAAGCTTAAGGCGCACGTCGAACAGGTTCTCGCCGAACGAGAAACTGAGATCAAGGCTGCCGCTGAAAGATCGGCGGCTGCACGGGACAGGATTGATATGTCGCTCCCAGGGATCGAGCGCGCGCTGGGAACCCGGCACGTGATCCGCCAGACATTCGAGGAACTTCAACAGATTTTCGTGTCGATCGGCTTCAGCGTGGTCGAAGGCCCCGAAATCGAGACGCCGTATTACAACTTCGAGGCGTTGAACATCCCCGACCACCATCCCGCCCGCGACAACATGGATACCTTCTATATCGAGGGGACGCGCTCGCCCCGGCTGCTGCGAACGCACACGTCGCCGATGCAGATTCGTTCGATGGAGAAGCAGAAGCCGCCGGTGCGAATCATCGTGCCGGGGAAGGTTTATCGCCGCGATAATCCGGATTCGACGCACGGATACATGTTTCATCAAATCGAAGGATTGGCCGTTGATACGGACATCACCTTCTGCGATTTCAACGGCACGGTCGAATATTTTGTGCGCGCGTTCCTTGGGCCTTCGGTGAAAACACGCCTGCGGCCGAGCTTTTTTCCGTTCACGGAGCCGTCAGCGGAAGTCGACGCTTCCTGCCACATGTGTGGCGGAACCGGGTGCCGGATCTGCAAGCAATCGGGGTGGATCGAACTGTTTGGCGCAGGCATGGTGAATCCGGCCGTATATGGATTCGTCGACTACGATCCTGAGCGCGTTTCGGGTTTTGCGTTCGGAATGGGCGTCGACCGGTTCGCGATGATGAAGTACGGCATCAGCGAACTGCCGGTGCTGTTTCAAAACGACGTGCGTTTCCTGCGGCAGTTTCCTTAGCGAGATGATTAGCCAGCGCCCAAAGCCGCTCTAGCAGGTAGGGGCTGACGGTACGACTGAAGTCGTTGAAGTCGTACCTAATACGAAAGCAAAGGCATGAAGGTTGTCTACAACTGGCTGAAAGAATTCGTCGATGTGACGGCGCCAGCGACCGAACTGGCTTCACGTCTATCTCTGGCCGGCGTGGCTATCGATTCGGTTGACGATTCGCCCGCTGGACCGGTGCTGGATGCGGAGATCACGTCGAACCGCCCCGACTGCCTGGGCCATTACGGCATAGCGCGCGAGGTTGCGACGGCCTACCGCAAGCCGCTGAAATCCGTTCACCCGAAATTGAAAGAGTCGGCTGAAAAGGCGGAATCTGCGGCGCGCGTTGACATCGAAGTACCCGATCTCTGTGGACGCTTCACTGCGCGCGTGTTGCGCGGTGTGAAAATTCAGCCTTCGCCCGACTGGCTGCGGGAACGGCTCGCCGCGATCGGACAAAATTCGATCAATAACGTGGTGGATGTGACGAACTACGTGATGTTCGAGCTGGGTCACGCCCTGCACGCCTTCGATTTCGACAAGCTGCCGGAGCACCGGATCATCGTCCGTCGCGCGCGGCCGGGCGAAAAGCTGCGCACGCTTGATGGCGTGGAGCGAACGCTGGC
>DASUJR010000287.1:0-17403 GCA_036279175.1 Candidatus Acidiferrales bacterium
CCCCCAAGAAGCCTGTGGCAAGACACCAAAATTGCCACGCATCATTTGTAATGCGTAATGCGCGCCCAAAGGAGGGCGCAGTTGGCTCCGGTCACTCCGCGCTGGTTTGCGAGGCTAGCTGTTGCCGCCGACGATGAATCATTTCGGCAAGGGCAAGCGGAGTGCGAGCGTCAAGGAAATCGGCGTCCGGAATTGTAATCTGAAATGAGCTTTCCAGTTCAGACAGCAGTGGCAGGACCATTACGGAGGTAAGGCCGGCCTGATAAAGATCGTCATCCGGCAGGATGTCATCCAGGGTCAGAATCTGGCATATGACCTTCTTCACCGTCTGCAGATCTTGTTGTGCGGCTTCGCTGGTCATCAAGTAGGTTCCTCCTCGGGTTTTAGTTTTGCGATTTGCCTAGCTGGGTTCCCGGCGACAATGACAAAAGGGGGCACGCTGCTCATGACTTGCGCACCTTCTGCGATGACGCTGCCCTTTCCCACCGTCACGCCCGGAAAGATCCGTACCTCATGGCCGATCCAAACATTATCCTCGATGTGAATCGGCCGGACATCAGCGGGCAGCGCAGGAGAACCGGACCTTCTGAGGGCCGGGTCTGTCGGGTGCCCGGGAGTGTCGAAAATCTCGGCGCCGGGAGCGATTAACACGTCGTTCCCAATCGTGATCTCACGAGCAACGGTGAATGAGCTGCCATGGCCTATTTTTACGCGATCTCCGATCGAGAGCGTAGGATTCGGGTTGTAGCGCGCGGCGAACGTGAAATTGCACTTGCCATCTACGGTTACGTCGTCCCCGATAAGCAATCGGCCTTTTCCCAGAAAGAAGTGTACAAACACTCCGGTATGTAGATTTCGTCCGTGCCGCGTACAGTAAGCCTTGAACAAGGGCTCGCAGAAGAAAACACGGGAAACGAAATAATAGAGCTGGCGGAGCGAGATGAACGCGAGCAGAACCGGCCGAAATACGAACCGAGGAGCCGGGATACTGAAATTGGAAACGCCGTAGTAAACGGAGCGCAGGGTCCGAGCGAACGGATGTTGAGAATGGACGAGGCGATAGTACGTATCTGTCATGATTCGATCCGTCCGCCGCGATGCACGCGGGCATTAAATACGTCCTCGAGAAATCTCTCTCTCGTTTCTCTCCGCGAGATTTTTCCGGCGGTGCTTTTCACTATCCAGCGCTCTGAGACAACTTTCACCTCGCGAGCCGTCACTCCCGTCGCAGATGCAACTAGGCGTTGAATCCCGCGCTGGATGACTCGCGCTCGATCCATCTCGAATTCGCCGCGCATTTCGGCCACCACCACGAGATGCTGCGTTCCCTCTGCCGGGTCGTCTATTCCAAAAGCAACTACCCTCCCCGGATAAACGCCGTCGACGGAATTCGCCACAGCCTCGATGTCCTCTGCATAGATATTCTGGCCACCGATGATTATGATGTCCTTAATTCGACCGATCACAAAAATCTGGTTGCGTTCTGTGAAACCGTAATCTCCCGTCGCGTACCACCCGTCTGCGGTTAGCGAATTCCTGGAAAAGCCAGGATTGCCCCAATAGCCGCAGAAGAGACTTCTTCCGCGGATCTCGATTTGCCCAGGGACGCGTTCGTGACAGGGCCGACCGTCCAACCCTCGAATGCGTACATTGGTCCCATTGAGGACCGATCCGCTGGAAACGTAGACGTCGTCAAGGAGTTCGTATGCTGATTGCTTCTGGCCGGTGCCGTTGTCTTGAATTAACGCACGCGAGATCGTGTGCGGCTCCGAGTTGAGTGGTGTTTGAGACACGGCGAAGACATTTTCCGCCATCGCATACGAAGCGTGGCACTGCTCCGGTCTCACTCCCAATTCTGCGAAAGCGGTGGAAAAGGCCTGCAATGATTTTTTCCGAACGGGTTCGCTGCAGTTTATCCATGCCCGCACATGCCGAAGATTCACACCTTTCGCCAATCGCCGCTTGTGTGTCGCGAGGTAAGAGAACGCAAAATTCGGCATCCAGCAGAAAGTGGCGGCGTATTTTGACATCAGCCGAAACAACATGCCGGGGGACATGAGCCAGTCCATCGCAGCAAACTGCGTGGAAGGAGCGAGGTTCAACAAGGGCAGCCAGAAACAGGCAATCAGGCCCATATCGTGGTACAGCGGGAGCCAACTCGCGACGCCGTCCGCAGATGTAAATTGCAGCGCTTCGGTGAGGTGCCGAACCTGGCTTTCGAGCATACCTGCCGTTACGACCACGCACTTCTGTGCAGCTGTAGTGCCACCCGAAAATTGAAGAAAGAGTGCGTCCTTAGGCGCATCTTTCGGCGCTTCCGACGGAATACGCTTTTCGACGGGCTCAATCGAGAATGGGCTGCTCAGCGCTCTCTCAAGCGGGTGATGACCCGTCACATGGCAGGCCGTCACACGATATGCCAGACACGGCTCCAGCGTTTTTGCAAGTTGTGGGACAGTGATGATTTGTGCGGCGGGCAGGCTCTGTAATTGATGGAGAAGATTACGTTCGTATTTTTCGGGATCTACCCGCCCCGTCGGCCATGCCAGGATAGCGGGAAGATATCCGCAAAGCACGAGACCTAAATGCAAAAGAAACAGCTCTGGTGCGTGCGGCAGCAGCAGCAAGACAACGCTGCCAGGCGGAGCGTCACAGTAGCGGCGTGCCATATCCACGCCACTGGCGGCAAGCTGGGGGCCGGTAAAATCAACCGATTTGTGGTCTTCTCGCGAACAAATCACTCGCAAAAGGACGCGACCCGCGGCGGAGTCCAGTCGTTTCTGTAGCGACGTTCGGAACGAATCGGCTGTCAATATCAGAACACCAAGGAAACGAATATTCCAGTCAGCCGCTACTCGAGCGGCGACAGCACTGCCCTGATAAAAATAGCGGCCAGAGTTCGGCCGCAGCGATCTTCTAGACTTGCGACGAACATTATAGCTTACGCACGCCAGCCTCGAAACTCTCACTCGATGAGAGTATTCAACTCGGCAGCCGCTATATTTCCGGCGAACTTGATGAAAAATTCGTTTGTTCAGGAGCGCTATCTCTCCAAACAAAAACGGCCGGCTCGGTCTACTCAAGTCCATCGGCCGTTCTGAGTTGGTCTGAGTTATCAAATTCAATAGCTGTGTGTCTTCTCAGACCGGGGAACCCAGATGGTCGTGTACGGCGTGCCGAGTCGAACACTCGTACTTACAGTTCGGCAGGAGTTCGCGATACAGTGCATCGAATTGCTTTTGCTGTGCTGCAATTGAATAAGTTTGTTCAACGCGCCGGTGTCCCGCTTCGGCAAGCCGTTCGGCGCGCTGAGTATTTCTAACCAAGTCTCGAATGGCCATTGCGAGTACATGCGGATAGCCGGAGGGAACAAGCCGCAAAGCTCGCTCGGTCCCTGCTATTTCCGCAACGCCTCCGACGTCGGTAGCGACGACCGGTATTTTCGCGGACATGGCTTCGAGAAGTATATTGGGCATTTCTTCCGAATGCGAAGGGTTGATCAAGAGATCGATTCCGGGCAGTAGCGTTTGAAGATCTTTTTGAAAACCGGCGAACCTTACACGCTCCTCAATTCCCAGTGCTCTTGCCTGATTGCGAAGCTCCTCGCGGAGAAAGCCGTCTCCAAACACCACGAATCGGACTGCCGGAAACTCATCCTGGAGGCATCTTACCGCATCCAAAAAGTCAGCCACTCCCTTCTCAGGGCTCAGGCGTCCCGCGGTAGCCACGACTTTACTATCGACAGGGAGATCGAGCCGGCGGCGGAGTTCGGATTGAGCCTGCAACCTTTCATGATCCGCGATATGCCTAGACTCTATCGCGTTACAGACGATCCGGATTCGCTTTCGGATTGACAAGGATGTCGCGATCCTTGCACCTTGCGTATTCGAAAGACAGACGATGCGATCTGCGTAGCGCAAGCACCATCGGTCGAGGCGCTCGTAAGCCGATACTTTCCAGTCCTCATGCGTCCAACCGCGAAGGAAACAGGCCACGGGCACCCGCGTGATGCGCCCCGCTATGACCCCGAGAATATCGGCTTTGTATCCATGAGTGCATAACAAACTGACTCCGGCAGACCGAATTTGCGAAACCAACATTTTAAGCGCTTTATTTTTCGGCGCAGACGGCAGTGCGATGTTTGGCAGTTGCAAAGACTCCGCGTGCTGCCGAAGTTCTTGTCCCTCATATTCGCCGAGAAACGTTCCGAGCAGAATGTTCCATTCGCCATCGCGCTGAGCCTGAGCATGCAGCAAGAGCTGCCTTTCGGGCCCACCGACAAAATTACTGGCTCGAAGATGAAGTATTCGACCGTGCTTCATGTGCATCTGTTGGGACGTCTCCGGCGGAACAAGCGAATTCATATTCGGCGGCACATAGGTCCAAACGCTTATCTCACGCCGCGGCCCACGATGACGGCGCGAATGGTGTAAAAAACAATTACGAGGTCCAGCAGAACGGAAATGTGTCGAATGTAATAGAGGTCATATCGGAGCTTTTCTTTGGCCTCTTCAACCGAAGAGCCATATCCATAGTTGATTTGAGCCCATCCTGTGATTCCCGGGCGAGCCAGGTGGCGCAGCCCATAGTACGGGATCTGCTCGGATAGCTGACTAACGAATTCCGGTCGCTCTGGCCGGGGGCCGACAAAAGCCATATCGCCGCGCAAGACGTTCCAGATTTGAGGAATTTCGTCAAGGCGCGTGCGCCGAAGAAATCTGCCGACCTTCGTTATCCTGGGGTCGTCGTCCAGTGCCCAAGTGGCGCCACTATCCGCTTCTGCGTCGGGTCTCATCGTGCGAAACTTGTAACAGTCGAACGCAACGCCTTTCAAGCCGACCCGCTTCTGACGGTAGAGTACCGGACCGCGCGAACCCAACTTAATTAAAAGCGCGATGAGCGGGATAATGGGCAGAGTCACCAAAGAAAGGAGTAAAGCCAGAAGGACTGACACCGTCCTGCGAGGAAACCAATATCGTCCCGTGAGGCGAAATCCCTCGCCGAAAATCAGCCAGCTGGGGCGAAGATCGTCAACTTCGATTTTTCCAGAAATCTTTTCAAGCAGAGTCGTTCCATCCTCGATTTGCACTCCGCTTAGCCGAAGCTGAAGCAGTTCGTCGACAGGCATGATCGATCTCCTGTCGGATAGGGCGACGACAACCCGGTCGATATTGTGTCGGCTGCATAAATCGCGAAGGACAGCTCCGGTTGACTGAGCTGTCCGCGTGTCATCGTCGATCCGTCCGGCCCATCCGGCGAGATCCATTCCCAGTTCAGCCCTCGTGCGGATTGCCTCAACGATCCGCTGGGCTCGTTTACCATTTCCGATGACGTAAACTCGTTGGCGCAGCGCCGGTAGAAATACGATCCTACCGTAAGCCCACCTCCAAAGGACCCAGGTAACGCCGAGAATACACAAGCCCGTCAACAATACTTCTCTTCCCAACAACGCCTGCGGGAAAAGGGAACCCAGACCAGCCAACACCAGCGCCAGCGTCCCTACGAGCAGCAGAACCCGGGGATACATTTGGCTCGGGCTGTTCAACCAGCTCAGATCGTACAGTTCCATATAGTGGGAACAGATGAGCGCCAGCAAAGTGAGTCCCGCGATGTCCGACAAAGTGCGAACATCGCTTATGAGACCTACGCTCTTTACGCCGGAGCGGAGGACCACAGCAAGAGTAAAAGACCCGCAAAAGATTAAAATCTCGCCCAGCAGTAAGACGAGGGCCCGGCTAGGAACGTAGCGGTTGAAAACTCTAATCACAGGTTTCCTTTGTCGCGCTAGCCGCGCTATACCACTTCAAAGTAGCGCCATTTTGATGGCCTACGGGGCCGCTCAACAATGCATGCTGGTCAGCACACGAATGAAGTACGACAAAAGCCACTAACCGTAGACCGTGCGCCTAGTTTTGCAATTGACAGGCCATTTTTGCGTGGCGGATTGGCGGATTACGCGGCCAAGTTGATTGTGTAAGTTACTTATTTACAATAGTTTAGGATGGGGCCAGCGGATGCGTGCGCGACGGTTAGGGAAGTCAATTGCCTATTGTAGGAACGCAACTGCATACCAACCGGGGGACACTCACGGAGAGATTGGAAACAGAGGTGCTTGGGATCCAGGGGCCGGTATAGATTGGTGGCCGGACTTGGCTTTTAATGCTGGCGATCCCCCCGGAATCAACGCTCCGGCGCAAGGGCAGTTGACCACGCAGGCTCTGTGGCGTAGTTTTACTTTCTCACGACGAGTGACGATGGATGTGCCCGGCGACTGCTCCGAAGCAAAGGGAGGATTTGGATGGCCCGAGTGGATTGGTCAAGGACATGGACGTACTTTGATGGCGACTGGCACGAAGGCAACGTGCCGATTATCGGGCCGCGCACGCACGCGGCATGGCTGTGCTCGGTTGTTTTCGACGGCGCGCGGGCGTTTGAAGGAGTCACACCGGATCTGGATCTTCATTGCGCGCGGGTGAACGAGTCTGCCAAGAAGCTCTATCTGAAACCCGTCGTTTCGACGGAAACGTGGATGGAGCTCGTGCGCGAAGGGATTAGCCGCTTCGACGGAAATGTCGCGCTTTATATTCGACCAATGTACTGGGCCGAAAAAGAGGGACCGTGGGTTCAGGCGCACGATCCCGAGTCGACGCGCTGGTGCTTGACGATCTACGAAGCGCCGATGCGGAAACCGACGAATGGATTCTCGGTCACTGTGTCGCCCTTCCGGCGTCCGACGCTCGAAACCATGCCGGTCGACGCAAAGGCCGGCTGTCTGTATCCGAACAACGCCCGCGCTTTATTTGAAGTGCAGAGCCGGGGATTCGACAACGCTGTTGTCTTAGACATGCTGGGCAATGTCGCGGAGCTGGCGACTTCAAACGTCTTCATGGCGAAGGGCGGCGTCGTCTATACGCCTGCCATCAACGGGACATTTCTGGCGGGCATAACGCGAAAGCGCGTAATCGGTCTGCTACGCGAAGCGGGCGTGACCGTTGTCGAAAAGACGCTCTCTTACAGCGATTTCCAGTCCGCCGACGAGATTTTCTCAACCGGCAACTATTCCAAAGTGGTTCCAATCGGCAAGATCGACGATCGCCAGCTCGCGCCCGGCCCGTTGTACACCAAAGCCCGCGAGCTTTACATGGAATTTGCCCATGCTACTGCGCTGAAGCCGCTCGCCGCCCGCTGACCGGAACACGGGTCCCGCCGAGTAGCTGCATTCGAGCCCAGCGCTTCTCTGCGTCGCTGTCTGCCATCCAACACTCACGCGCTGTGAGGGATTGTACTGTATGCTGTTCGACCTAGCCGAAGCGACTGCTGGTGCGGGCGGAATTGTGAGGCAAAAGGGATGAATGGTGCGGAGAGCCTTGTCTCAACTCTGATTGCGGGAGGCGTGGAAGTTTGTTTCGCGAATCCCGGCACATCGGAAATGCACATCGTTGCGGCGTTGGACAAGGCGCCAAAAATGCGGTCCGTCCTCGCTCTATTTGAAGGCGTAGTCACCGGCGCTGCGGACGGTTACGCGCGCATGGCCGAGAAACCGGCGTGCACGCTGCTTCATCTCGGGCCAGGGTTGGGGAACGGCCTCGCAAATCTGCACAACGCAAGCCGCGCTCGCGTGCCGATCGTGAATATCGTCGGCCAGCACGCGTTGGCACATCTGCAATACGACCCGCCGCTGGCTTCAGATATCGAGGGCATTGCGAGGCCATACTCTAACTGGCTGAGAACATCGAACAGCGCATCAGAAATTGGACGCGATACAGCTGATGCGATCGTGGCGGCTCGAACAGCTCCGGGCAAAATCGCCACGCTGATCGTTCCCGCAGATGCCGCATGGACTGACGGCGGCGAAATTGCAGAAGTGCCGAAGGCTCCAGATCCGTCGATGCCCGGCCGAGCCAGCATCGATCGGACGATTCAGATTCTGCGGTCGGGCGAACGAACGGCATTCCTGATCGCTGGGCGCGCCTTATACGGCAAAGGGCTGTCGCTCGCCGGGCGAGTGGCCGGCGCGAGCAATGCGAAGCTGTTCGCGCCCTATCCTTTTACGCGACTTGAGCGCGGCACCGGTCTGCCGATGGTCGAACGGATTCACTACATTCTGGAGCAGGCAGCCGAACAGTTACGAGAGTTCCGTCACCTGATTCTAGTGGGTACGCCAGCTCCTGTTTCCTACTTCGCGTATCCGGGCAAGAATCCGTTTCCGATGGCGCCAGGATGCGAAGTTCACACGCTGGCGAAACCGAACGAGGACTCCGTTGGCGCACTGCAAGCTGTTGCCGATGCGGTTCACGTAAACAAAGGGCAGACACCATCGCAGATACAGACAACATCGCAAATCGGGGAACGGCCTGGCGCACCGCAAGGGGAAATCACGCTCGCGGGTCTTGCTGCGGCCGTCGGAGCGGTGCTTCCGGAAAACGCGATCGTTGTCGATGAATCTATGACTTCGGGTAGAGCCATGCTACCCGAAACGGTGAATGCGCCGCCGCACGACTGGCTGGCGAACACGGGTGGCTCGATAGGAATCGCGCTACCGCTGGCGGTCGGTGCTGCGATCGCCTGTCGCGAACGTCCGGTGCTTTGCCTGTCTGCTGACGGCAGCGGCATGTATACGCTGCAGGCGTTATGGACAATGGCGCGAGAGGGATTGCGAGTGACGACGGTGGTGTTTGCCAACAGAACATACGGCGTTCTGAAACGCGAATTCTCGAGCCTGGGAGTGGGCAGCCCCGGCTCGCAGGCGCTCGATCTATTCGAGATTGGGCGGCCAGACCTGGATTGGGTGAGGCTGGCGGAGGGTATGGGTGTACCCGCGCGGCGCGCCACTTCGTTAGAGGAATTCACGAAGCTGCTGCGGGCGGGATTCGAGAGTCAGGGACCAAGCCTCATCGAAATCAAACTTTAGAGTAGTTTTCAGCCCAAGAATTGCACCATTGTTGTGCAACTCTCCTGAGAATCCCAAACCGCTAAAAGTGTGTCGAGAAGTTTTCGACGTTTTGTTGATACTAAAGGACTTACGCCGATCTTTTCCCGGCATGTGTGTCGAGAAGAGACGCCCGGAGGTCAGGCCGATTTCAGAGGCGCTCGCTCTGAGGGGGTATTGATGAGCAAACACTTAGCAGCGCACCATGATTAAAGTGTGACGACGCGACCTATGGCTGAAACGAGGGGGTCAGGATGCGGCAGATCGCTTTCGCCGATCGTGGCGGACGGAAGTTGCCCTTACCCGAGCGATGGGCGCGAAGCGTTGCCGCTCGGCCTTCCGAGCTGACAAGTACTTGAGCCAATTCGTATAGATGCGGCGCGAAGGGAGATCCCATGTTCTTTCCAGAGCCGCCTCGACGGCGTCCTGCGGAAAGGCTTCGACTAGCTCCTCGCGCCGGTCGCTCTGGGCCGTTTCCTGGAATGCCGCGAGCGGCTGGCGCGCGGCATCGTTGAAGTAGCCGCGGGGCATCGTGGGATAGTCGTCGCGCTCGCCGCGCAAGAACCTTTTGACGTCGCGGCGATATTCTTTCAGGAGCGTGTGAGCGCCGTATTCCGGGTGTCCCTGAAAATGGAGAAACACGCTGTTGCGCGTTTTCTTTGTGAACGCATCGACACCCGCATCGGACGATCGAGTGAGAATGGTGTAGCCCTTTGCAACCAACTCCTGTTCGCGCAACTCGTTCCAACGTGAGTGGGGAATGCAGTATGTGCGAGGCACTCCCTCGAAGAGCGGATGATCGGAAGCCACCTGCACGTCGAAAACGCCGGCGCACTTCTCGCTCCTGCGATATCGGCCGATGCCGTCGACGTGAAGGACCGCAGCATGCGCGGCGAGGCACGACAATATCGTCGAACTCGTATTTTGCGCGGCCCAATCGAAGATGGCGCTCAAGACGGTCCAGTAAGGTTCGTTTCGCAGGTTCGATTGGCGCGGCTCGGTTCCGGTGATGATTGCGGCGTCGAACCTGATGCGCCAAAGATCGGCGATGGGGGAATAGCAGGCGCTTACGTGTTCTTGAGCCTGCCCTGCGCGTTCAATTCCCGGCAGAGAGAAGAGTGTTACTGAAACGGGTATGTCTCCCGCAGCCGAGTTGAGGAGATCGAAGAACTGCAGTTCGGTGTCTTCGAGCGCCGGATCAGGCATGTTGTTGATGAACGCGATGCGGATGGCGTTAGCGTCGCGGAACATGCGATCGGAGCGGCTTGGCTGAGCGTGCTTTTCCGCCCAGCGCCTGGGAAGTTGGTCAGCGTCAATTATCAGCGGCATGGGAAACGCTCCATTCGGTCATGGGTCGACATTTTCATGCCTTTACCGAGTCGAGAGCCTGAGCGAGATCGCCGATGATGTCGTCAATGTGCTCGATTCCGACGCTTAGACGGATCATCTCGGGTGTAACACCAACTTTTGCCTGCTCTTCAGGAGTCAACTGCCGATGGGTGGTGGACGCGGGATGGCAAGACAACGATTTGGCGTCGCCCATATTGACCATCCGCTTAAACAACTTGAATGCGTTGAAGCATTGGCGACCGCCCTCGTAACCGCCCTTCACGCCAAAAGTGAGCAGAGAGCACCGCTTTGAGCCGAGGTATTTCTGGGCCATAGCATAGAGCGGACTATCGGGAAAACCGGCGTAACTCACCCAGGCGACTTTGGGGTGGCTGCGCAAATACTCGGCGACCCGGCGCGCGTTTTCGACGTGGCGTTCGACCCTCAGGGATAGAGTTTCCACACCTTGAAGCAGCAGGAAGCCATTGAACGGGGAAAGCGTGGCGCCGGTGTTGCGCTGGCACACGGTTCGGCAGCGCGCGACGAATGCCGCCCTGCCATAGTGCTCAGTGTAAACAACGCCGTGGTACGCAATCTCCGGCTTTGTGAGCATGTAAAACTTGTCGGCGTACTGATTCCAGGGGAAATTTCCGGCGTCGACGATCATTCCGCCGATCGTTGTTCCGTGTCCGCCCATGAACTTCGTCATGGAGTGAACCACGACGTCGGCGCCATACTCGATGGGGCGCAACAGCACCGGAGTGGCGACGGTGTTATCGACGATGAACGGCACGCCGTGTTTGTGGGCCACACGCGCGATGCCCTCGATATCCGCGACATTGCCCGCCGGGTTGCCGACGGTTTCGCAGAAAACGGCGCGAGTGTTTTCGTCGATGAGCTTTTCGAGCGCTTCGGGCCGGTCGGACTCGCCGAATCGCGACTGGATTCCCTGTTTCGGGAAGATGTGCGCGAGAAGCGTGTAAGTGGCCCCATAAAGCTGAGGGGTAGAGACGATGTTTGTGCCGGATTCGGTGATGTTGGCGAGCGCGTAGTGAATCGACGACATGCCGGAACTGACGCTCAGGGCATCGACACCGCCCTCCAAAGCCGCGACCCTCTTTTCGAGCACGGTGTTGGTCGGATTTCCGATGCGCGTATAGATATTGCCCGGCACTTCGAGGTTAAACAGGGCTGCACCGTGCTCCGCACTGTCGAACTCGAACGCGACGGTCTGATAGATCGGGACGGCGACCGCCTTGGTGGCCGGGTCCGTCTCATAGCCGGCATGTATGGCCAGTGTTTCCAGTTTCACCTTGGGCACCTTACTGGAGCGGATCTGGGTTCTTTCCGTGGCGCCAATCTCATTTCAGCGAGGTTGCGACGTCCGGAACCGCAGCAACAGCGCTGCTGGGAGAAAATTCGCGAGTGAGGTCGGCCGTGACGCGCTCTGCGGCAAAGCGGGCTCCGTACGCGAAGCGCATCAGAGGCCCGAAGCTGTTCGCGGCTGACACTCCGATGAAATAGAGACCCGGTACGGAGGTTTCGAAATGGCGCGAGAGTTTAGGAGCTGTGCCCGTCGTTCGGATCTTGGAACGAAGCTTTTCATCGAGGAACTTAAGCCGGTTAGCGTCGACCTGATAGCCTGTAGCGGAAATCACGTGGTCGACTGCAATCTCACGAACAGCGCCATTTTGTTCGCGGAGCCGGAGCTGGACCTGGCCGTCTTTGACGGTTGCGCTCTGTGGCGTGTAGCCGAGCAGAAGAGGCACTCGGCCCATTACCATATCTCTCGCGAACCACCCTCCGGCAGGGCCCAGATGCGTACGCACGGCATGTAATCGGTACGACTCCGGGAGATACTGAAACACTTGCGGCCAATTTGAGAAAAAGCGCGAGCTGATCCCGGGGCCAAGACCAGATTGGGGATAGCGAATCCTGTGCCAAAGTGATCGTTCCGAGCTGCCCCGCGTGTGAAATTTCAACTCGCGGGCGCGAGCAACAAGTTGGACGTGAGCGCCGGCATCGAACAGGAGTCCGGCCAAGTCGGTCGCGGACGAACCACCGCCGATTACCGCTACGCTTCGTCCCCGGAAGGGTTCGAGATCGTGATGCGCCGAACTGTGCGAACCGTACTCGGCAGGCAGGTTTGCCAGGCAGGGCGGCACGAAGGCGTAATGGGTGATGCCCACGGCCAACACGACTTTTCGAGCCAGCAGTGTTTCGCCGTCGTCGAGCTTCAGCATGAACCCGCCACGCGAAGAACTGATTTGCGTGATCATCTTATTTTCGAGCTCGGGAACCATGCGGTCCTTGAATGCGGCGCCATAGGCACAAAACGTATCGAGGCGGACCGGAACGCCGACATCTTGATATTCGATTTTGTTCTGTGCGCAGAAGTCCTTAAGCGTGAACTGACGATCGGCACCGTAGAGATTCGAGGCGAACCCCTCGGACTTCAGCCGCATACCCTTCGGCATCTTGGAGGCCCAACTGTCCATGAGGCGGCCGAAAATACGGAACTGGACGCCTTTCTGGCGAAGATGAGCTCCCAAAGAAAGACCATATGGTCCCGCTCCAACGATGACGGCATCTATCATGTCCAAGATTCAGACCCCTTTCGGATGAATTGGTCGGTGGCGCTCCGCCAGCAAGCTGACAGATAATTCGCTTGCATTACACCGAGCAGAACCTTTCCCATTAGTGACGGCAGCAAACCTTTTTAATCGGGCTGAGCTCGAAAGTGGCAATTCTGTCGCCAACCATTTATTTGGCAAACGCATGAAAACACTAGACTTGACCGTCGGCGCTGCGCCGACCACGAGAAATCTATTGTCCTTCAGTGGGCAAACTTTTGCCCCCGTTTGGGGGACGATTTGGCGCTAGCGCCCAGGCGCCTAAGGAAGCCTCGAGCTAGCTAGCTCCGTACGCTTCGATACCCGTGCAGCGAATGCCGCTCGCCCGTTCGCCAAGGCGCAACCGGTGCTCTTCACTGGTGACAAGAGCCCGGTGGAGTGCAATGACCGAGTGAGTCAGGTTCTCGGCTTGCACCAGGAAGGAGACGCGAGACCAATTGTCGGAGCACGATTCGAGAATAATCTTGGTTCCAGCATCTCGAAGAGCACTCTTTGCCGAGTCCACCACAGCGTTCAGTCTCGATCCAACAGCAGACACGAGACCAACATCAAGCCGGTGATCGATCTTCAGAACGGTGCCATTCTGCAGTTCGGAATCCAGACACGAGACCAATCGGGTGACCATTTCATCGGCACACGAAGCTGAGACGACGAGTCCGATTTCGTTTTGTGACAATGCACCTATGGTCAGAATAACGTCTGACCGCAGGCGTGTAACTTCGATTACGCGGTCCAGCAACTCGCGATCCGTCGCGATTTTTTCACCCTGGATTGTGACCAGTACAACCTGCTTCGCCGATGCCAGAGCCCGCACTCCGGTCTTAACATAAGGGCCTTCGGGCGTGATTTTGGTTCCCGGCGCTTCGGGCGCGAAGGTTTTGCGAATCCAGAGCGGCAGCCCAGTTTGCTTTATGGCGTGGAGTGTTTTGTGGTGCAGCACTTTGGCTCCGAACAGCGCCAGTTCCGAGGCATCATCGTAGGAGAGTTCGGGTATGACGCGCGCACCAAGGACGACGTTTGGATCAGCGGTCATGAAGCCATCGACATCGGTCCAGATCACAACTTCGTTGGCATCGATTCCAGCCGTGATGATGGTCGCGGAGTAATCGGATCCATTCCGGCCGAGGGTAGTGGGGATGCCGTCCGGAGTAGCGCCGATGAAGCCGGTAATCACAGGAACGATTCCATTTTCGAGAAGCGGAAGAAGACGGGCAGTGCATTGGGCACGCGTTTCGGCCATGGAAGGCGCGGCTTCTCCGAAGTTCGCATTGGTGACGATCAATTCGGTTGCTTCGATCGACTCGGTCGGAACGCCACGGTCAGCAAGCGCACCCGCCAGGAGCGGCGCAGATAAACGTTCTCCTATTCCCGCGATCAAATCGCGTTCGCGCGGGCTCAGCTGACCGGAGAGCATGACGTTTTCGCAGACCTGGTCGCAAGCTCCGAAAACGTCGTAGAGCCTCCGGGCTACGGCCATACGAACATAGGACGAGCGGACCAGGTCAGCCAAAGCATCCACATGTTTGAATCGGAGTTCGTTCAGAATGTCGGTGACAAGGCGGCGATTCCGCGCCTGGGCTGCTGATGAGAGGCGGAGCAGTTGATCGGTGACGCCGCTCATCGCCGAAACAACGACCGCAATTCGTGCCTCGCGTGCCGTATTTTCGACGATGCTTGCGACATTGCGGATGCAAGTCGCACCATTCATCGAGGTGCCGCCAAATTTCAGGACCCGGATTGATTGTTTGCTGTCGCTTTCAATACGCGGCGCCAAATTACTGACGAACGAGAGACGAGTTGTCCGGCCAATTGCCGGCGACGCACTATTCCGGCTAAGACTGATGTCGTTCTTTGAACAGGGCAGCAAGGCTACACTCCTCGGAATCTATTCGTTTCCGGGTGGCACCCGGTCCGCCAGCAACAGCGCGGCCCACTTTTTTGTGTTGTACCAAGCACTCCAATTGCGCGAGTTGCGCGCACCGACGCGAATCAATTCCGGTTCTTCCCAGGGGATATCGTGATAGGCGGAGCGCAAAAACGCGCTGGACGGGTTCCGCATCCACTCCTGCGGAAAAAGAGCGATCGTATCGTCGTTTGTGAGTTTCGGCGCTTCCTGGATCTGGGTGCCTGTCAGCTCAGCGTATAGGGCGGCGGGCAGATCGCACCCGGGTCCCAACGTCAGATGGCCCACCTGGGTCGGCCTCGGATTCATTTCGATCAGGTACGGATCTCTGGTCTCCCGTTCGAGCAGAAAATCGAAGCCATAGAGGCCCGAAAGTTTCAATCGACCCACGATCTTTACGATTGCGGCGCTCATTTCGGGAATTTCAATTCGCCGCATCACGCTGGCAGGGCCGTTCTTGTGCTGCTTCTTGATGACTTCAAAGTGCAAGCTCGCTAGAACTTTTCCTTTCCAGCAAGCAGCCAAACTCGTGGCGTCGTCTCCTGGAATGAATTCCTGGGCGTTTACCGTGTTCCGCTGACGCAACAGTGTGGGCAAAATCAGCCTGACATCCTGATCGATCAAAGCCCGTTTCATGGCGCGAAGGGCGGAGGGCGGAGCTTGAAGCGCCCGAAAGAATCGTTCGGCCTCTTCGGGAGTGCGCGCAACCCTGACGCCTTCACCGCTAGAGGTACCATCCGCTTTCAGAACGATCGGGAAGAGGAGTTGTTCGCAGCACTTGCGCAGTTCGGCTTTGTCTGTAACGACAGCCGTTCTTGGGGCGCGGATCGATTCTTCAGCCGCCAATTTCATCAGGGGAGCGCGATGTTGCACAGCGCCGAAGGTCTGCTCAGGTCCAAGCGACTCCTCAATCAGCGCGCAAATTTTCTTGCCTTCATCTCCACGATCACGCGATTGATAGAAGAGGCGGTGGAGGCAAAACACGGCGTATTCGTCAGCGGGAACGATCAGAGCCGGGGCTGATGCCGCGATCGCGTTCGCAAAAGAAGTTACCGGCGCAAACCCGTCATACCCGTAGATCCGGCGGACGACTGAGGTCTTTTCGAGAGGGTGGTTTGAAAGACAGACCGCCTCGATGGTGAAGCCTGCGTTCGAAAGGGCCATAGCCAGACGCGCTGTTGGGAACCAGCGCTTGGTCGCGGCGATTAGAACCGTCGGTTTCAAACTCTTAGTCCTCCCTTTAGGGCGGGCGTAACGAAGGACAGAGCCCGATGCTGTTCAGAGATGCTTAATGGTCGTTTGCTAATGAGCAAAAAAGTTGCCAAACGGCACAGGTATACGGAACTCGTAGAGCTCTTGTTAACATATTTGTTTTAAGTAAGTTGCGTATACAATCGTCGACTACGTTTCGTTGACATTTTGTGACTGCGAGAAAGCCCCTACACATTGTGGACAAGTCGTTCCACAGTGATGGGGCGGTCTCCGAGCCGAAGTCAGCATATCTGGACCGCTAATTGCGGGGCTAGGGAATCAAAAGCGAGACTTAGGCCGACTGCAAGGAGGAGAGGCTTGTTTGACTCGATGAAATCACCGGATGGCATGATGCCTGGCTGGACTGCAGAATCTGAACGGGTGGCGTTTGAACGGTTGCCAAATCGCATTATGGACATTCTAAGAACGGGCGCGAACAAATGGGGGGATCGGCTGGCGTTAGTCGAAGGTACTGGCAGGTGGACATATGGTGAGTTGAAGGATGCGGTTGACGGGAGCCAGGATTGGCTGCGCAATTCTGGCGTCCGCCCCGGCGATCGCGTGATGCTCGTCGCGGAGAACTGCCGCGCTTTTGTCGCGCTGATGTTCGCAGTTTCCGCTTTGGACGCATGGCCAGTGCCTGTAAATGCGCGCCTTTCCGCAAGAGAAATCGGTGAGATTCGCGATCATTCCGGCGCTCGCAGGATTTTCTACACCGTGGCGGCTTCCCCGCATGCGAAGCAGCACGCCGAGCAGAGCCAGTTGGAGGTCGCGGATGTCTCACCGCTGGGGCCGATAGGAATTGGACGTTTGAACGAAGACACGAAACCCGAACGGATAGAGAGCGACGGAACAAAGCAGGTGGCGCTGCTGCTGTATACGTCGGGCACAACAGGGCGCCCGAAAGGGGTCATGCTGACGCATCGCAACGTTCTATTCAGTGCGGCGACGGCTTCGACAATCCGGTCGCTGACGCCCGACGATCGCCTTTACGGGGTACTACCGATGTCGCACGTGGTGGGCTGTTCGGCTGTATTGTTGAGCGCGATTTATTCGGGAGCGAGTGTATTCCTTTCGCCGAGATTCGACCCGGTGACAGCTCAAGGGGACATTGAGAAGCACGGGTTGACGGTTTTCCTCGGGGTGCCTTCGATGTATGCGCTGTTGGTCGAGTACGCCAAACTGCGGAGAGCAAGCTCGTTTAAACTCCCCTCGCTCAGAATCATTTCGTGCTCGGGTGCGCCGCTTGGGCCCGGTCTGAAATCGGACGTCGAACGATTGTTTGGACTTTCCCTATGCAATGGTTACGGATTGTCTGAGACTTCGCCGAGTTTGGCGCAGGTTCATCCTGATTTTCC
>DASUJR010000288.1:0-11699 GCA_036279175.1 Candidatus Acidiferrales bacterium
GAGGCCAGCCGGGTCCGCAGCCGGACCTCGATGTGCCGACGGCGCAGCAGGGCAGCGGTGTAGTCCGCCATCGCCGGGCCGACCTCGGGCAGGATCCGGTCTATTGAAGACGCTTTGAAGGATGTTCGAAACCTCCTCGCGACTCTCACTCTGGCTGATACGTTTAACTCTAACTTTTGGAAGCGCCTCAATTGGTTTGCGCTGGTTCGCCCAAGTCAAGACGTGCTTCCTGTCCGAACAACCTACCATCCTGACTCCTACAACATCGGTCTCAATTATTTGACCTCGGAGCAACCGATTTGGTTTAGCGGTCCCGATGTAGTGGCCTCCCTGCTCTTGACAGGTAAGGTGCCTGAAATTCTCCGGGCGTTTAGAATTATCCCAGAAGGAGAGCAGGAAGGATTGAAGCCGATTCTTTTCCGACGAGAGATTTCTATTGATCCGCGAAAAGCGGACTTTTTCAAAGCGGTGATTGAGGCTAAGGAAGTCGCGAAGCACAAGAAGAAAGAGAGTTTGGCTTATTCGCTAAAGATCCTTGCGAGCGCAACTTCTTATGGACTGTTCGTCGAAGTGAATCCGTCCCGTACAAATCACGGGAAGAAAATTGAAGTTTTCTGCGGAGATGAGCAGTTTCCCTGCTCTGCGGAAATCGTAGAGGCCAAGGGGCGGTGGTATTTCCCGCCGACCGCATCACTCATCACAGCCGGTGGTCGCCTGCTTCTCGCCATGCTCGAACGTTCGGTTGCAGACGCGGGCGGAACCTATTTGTTCGCGGATACGGACAGCATGGGAATTGTAGCCAAAGAGAAGGGCGGATTCGTACCCTGTATTGGAGGTCCGCACCGTTTAGACAGCGGAATAGAAGCGGTCAAAGCATTGTCTTTCAGCGACGTGCGAGAGATCGTCAAGAAATTCGAAGAAATCAATCCGTATAACAGAAAGCTAGTTCCACAAGTTCTCAAAATCGAGAAAATGCAATCTGGACTCTGCGGATACGCAATCAGCACAAAACGATATGTTTTGTATTCTCGAACCATCGACGGTGTGAAAGTCGAAAAGGCGAGCGAACACGGCCTGGGATATTTGTACCCGCCGAAAGCCGGTTTTAACGAAAGTGCGGATGCGCCTGAGTGGATTGTCGAGTTATGGGAATACATTCTGCACGACGCAGAATCGCTCGCGCCGAAAATCCCGTCATGGTTCGACGATCCCGCAATGATGCGCTTAACTGTCACCACTCCACAGGTCCTCAAGCCGCTTTTACGCTTACAAAGAAGAGTTCCGTTTCGAGATCGAACGAAACCGTACAATTTCGTGCTCGTCCCGATTTTGAATCGCTTTCTGCTCGCCGCACGCGGAAAGCCGATTACGCTAATTACCCCCTTTACCACTGATCTGCGGAAACTGCGCCAACAGAAATGGGTCAACATCCATGATGGGAAGGTGTATTCGGAACTGCCCGTTCCGGCTGCGACTTTTCGGGATATCGTCGAGGAATTTCGAATTCATCGCGAAAACAAGAGCCGCGCTCCGGACGGAAATCCATGTGATTTCCGAACGCGTGGACTTCTGCAAAGAACGCACATCGAAGCTGTCGGTGTGATCGCACACGGAAAAGAAACAGACCGACAGTGGCAGCAGGGCGAGGACATCAGTTTGCTGTTTCCGGAGCTTCCCGTATACCGTCGAAATGAGACCGCGCGAAAGGCGCAAGATCCCGCGTTGGCTAAGAAAGTCCGCCAAATGTCGATTCGAGCCCTTGCACGTAAAACGGGATTCAGTACCCGCACAATTCGGGCTGCACGAAGCGGAAAACGGCTGCGCAAGTCTACGATTTTGAAGCTTGAAAAAGCCCTTTCGGATACGTGAAACTCCCAATTCCCAGTTCCACGCACTACGCGTAAGTGATAGAATCTAGGTGCTTTGCAGCCCTCTCGCGGAGTTATAACCCTCTTTGGCTACGGGATTTGTGTGCGCGTTGAGCGGGGTCACCTTGTTTTAGAGGATGGAATCGGAACGCGTAATAAGAGCCGTTTCGCTCGCGTAAATCATGGCATTCGACGCGTAATCGTTGTGGGATCTGAGGGAAGCGTTTCGCTTTCCGCGCTCAGGTGGCTTGCCGACCAGGACGCTGCTTTCGTGATGCTCGACCGAGATGGTTCCGTGCTCGCCACAACCGGACCTGTTAGGCCGTCCGACGCGCGTTTGCGACGTGCTCAGGCCCTCGCCCATGAGTCCGGTACAGCCGTCGAGATCGCGCGGGAACTAATCAGTCGAAAATTAGATGGACAGGAAAAGCTTGCTCGCGACGGCCTAGGTGACACTTTTGCCGGACAGGAAATCGCGTTCGCGCGGTCTGCCTTGGCAAACGCCAAGACGATTGAGGCGATTCGGTTAATCGAATCGCGAGCCGCGCTCGCGTATTGGAGCGCGTGGCGAACTCTGCCGGTCAATTACCCGAAGAACGGTCTTCGTCGTGTTCCCGATCACTGGAAGAAATTTGGAGGTCGCGTATCGCCCCTGACCGGTTCGCCTCGGCTTGCGGCGAATCCGCCAAACGCGATGCTCAACTATCTTTACGCTCTGCTCGAATCGGAAGCTCGTCTCGCAATTGCTGCCCTTGGACTCGATCCCGGTCTAGGTGTTCTGCACGTTGACACACCTACGCGCGACAGCCTTGCATGTGACGTTATGGAACCGATTCGGCCCGAGGTAGACGCGTACGTTTTACGGTGGATTACGCACGAGATGCTGAAACGGGAGTGGTTCTTCGAAGAACGTGATGGAAACGCTCGCCTGATGGGAACATTTGCTGCTCGTCTCTGTGAAACGTTGCCGACCTGGGGACGTGCGGTTGCGCCGGTCGCGGAAACTGTAGCTCGCAGTTTATGGATGGCGAAACCCACGACTCCAAGCAAGTATCGACCTCCCGCTACACGTTTGACTCAGTCGCATAGACGCCGAAACGAAGGTATCGTAGCTCCGCCTATGCCGAACGCACCAAGACCTCCCAGTGTTTGTCGAACTTGCGGTGCTTCGATCAAATCCAGACGCGTGTATTGTGCGTCATGTGGTGTAACCGCTTCCAGGGAATGCCTCGTTGAAGCTGCAAAGGTCGGGCGAGTGATCGCGCACAGCCAGGAGGTACGCGCCCGCCAAGCGGAAAAGCAGCGCCAACACAATACTGCTGCGAAAGCTTGGAATCCATCAGATCAACCAGACTGGCTGACTGAAAGGGTGTACCGGGAAAACATTCAAGCCCGCCTCGCCAGCATTCCCGTCGGCATCATTGCTTCTGCGCTGGATGTGTCTCAACCTTACGCCACCCACGTTCGCAAAGGAGCGTGCATTCCGCATCCGAGACACTGGCAGACTCTCGCAACGCTTGCGGGAGTGTCGGGAAGAGAATAGGCGCAGCGAGATTCAGCCGCGACTGGAAAAGCTCAACATTTGCAATCACAGTGGGCAAGGACTTTCGGCGTGGCCGTCGTTTTTTTTCCGCATCCAAATGCAATTTCTTAGCCTAGTTCCGAAAAGGGCACCAAACCTCACTATGTAAAATAACACTCTAGAAATTTGCTACTATCTCGGCGAATAAGGAGGCAGCATGTCTCTGACAACCGAGATTGCGAAGATTGCGACGGTTGATCTGTTCAAGAAGGACTCCGGGACTGGAATGGTGGGCACTGGGGCTTTCGTGGGTCGACCTTTTCACCTCGACTATTCTTCCGCACTTTTGCTGGTGGCCGATGCCTGGAAACAAAAAGCAGACGGTCTGCCGCAGGGCTGTTTTCTCTTGGCCTACTACGAAAACGAGGAAAACGTTTCTGAGGCACTTCTATTGCGGGTGATCGCTCCCGCAAAACTGCCGACCGACGGGGACGTGATCAGTTCAATGGTCGAGTATTACAAGGACAACCTAAAGACGAGTGGAAAGGAATCTCAGTTAGATACATGGTCTTGAAAAGAGTGGGGCATTCGTGGAGCATGCACATGAAATATCGCAATTGCTAGAACCAGGAACCGCTCTGCTTCTTAATGACGATTATATCTACAAATACATTATTCCTGGAAAAGCGGATGCGTCGAGTCCGTATGGGAGAACGACCTACTACGGAAATAAAGTGATTTTCAAATCAGCCTCCCAGCATGTCCATGTAGCAACTCTGCCGACGCGCGGGATTCTGTCCAATCCGACGCAGAAAGATTTTCCAAACCTCGATGTAGTTCTCGGGAATATCGCTAAGCTCAAATGTGATATGTATGACGATTCCTTGGTTCCAGTTGCGCTCGTCAACAAGCTGGTGTCGCTGGCAAATCACCCCAGCTCGCGGATCCTTCAAAAGTTTGCGAAACAGATTGTGCCTGGCGCGATAAGAACGTGAGCGGACGGAACACTAACACCCCGAAGTTGAGGTATGCAACACGCAGAGGCGCAATCTACTGCTGTTCTGCCGAGAAATTCCTGTCATCAAGCACAGCGAAGAGATATAGGCATACCATTCAACTTCTGATCACCTCACCTCCGTTTCCGCTGAACCGCAAAAAGAAATACGGAAACCTTCGCGGCAATGACTATTTGAATTGGCTAGCTAGTTTTGGCTCGGAATTTCGGAAAATGTTGAGACCAAACGGTTCCATAGTTTTGGAGCTGGGAAATGCTTGGGAGCCCGGTAGACCCGTAATGTCGACCCTCGCACTGGAAGCACTCCTGGCCTTCAAGACTAAGGGCAAATTTAGGCTTGTGCAGCAATTTGTAGCGTACAATCCCGCGCGCCTTCCGAGTCCCGCGCAGTGGGTGAACGTCGAGCGGATTCGCGTCAAAGACTCGTTTACGCACCTTTGGTGGCTCGCCCGTTCGGATCGCCCTTACGCTGACAATCGCGCTGTTCTGAAAAAGTACAGTGATGCGATGAAGTCGCTTCTTCGCCGTAAAACTTACAATTCCGGAGAGCGCCCTTCGGGCCATAGGATTGGGAAAAGTTCCTTCCTCACAAACAATGGAGGATCCATTCCATCAAACGTCTTGCAGTTTTCGAATACATCGTCAACGGACAAATACCATGAGCATTGTCGTGCTAAGCAGATCAGGCCGCACCCAGCTACGATGCAGGACGGGATCGCGGAGTTCTTCATCAAGTTTCTTACCCGCGAAAACGATCTCGTGTTCGACCCTTTTGCTGGGAGCAACACGACTGGCGCTACTGCCGAGGCTCTAAACCGGAGATGGGTTTGTGTAGAACCGAACAAGAGTTATATCAAAGGTTCACGCGGACGATTCATGTCACCCACAAAGAAGCGTCGTTCAAAGGAACGGCCACGGACCGACCAGCTTTCGAGATCGAGCCGGAACGATTTGCCATCGCATGTACGGGTCAATAAGAGGTCACATGGACAGAAACGCCGAGCGCGGAATTCCCGTTGATCGGAGAGCGTCTATGCCATCTGTGGGTTCGATGATCGCTCGGGTCTACGTAGCTGGCCCGTATACAAAAGGCGATGTTGCGCGCAATGTTCGGAATGCCTACGAGGTGGCGAACCGCCTTGCTGACCGTGGATTCGCTCCGTTTGTGCCTCATGCCACACATTTGTGGCACCTACTGTTTCCACGCCCCTATGAATTCTGGTTGGATCTCGACGCACAATTCCTGCCCTATTGCGAAGCCGTGTTCCGACTGCCGGGCGAATCAAACGGTGCCGACAAAGAGGTCGAATTAGCTCGAAAACTAGGGATACCGGTATTTACTGACATCGACGAACTCAGTAGGCATTTTAGTTCGCGACACGCGCACCCACCATTAACATGACCAATGAGGCCGAGCGCTTCCGGGAGCGGACAGTAGACTGCCTCCAAAACATCTACGCTGTCGTAATTGCGTTAGCAGTTGCCCAAGCGTTTGAAGGTCTACTGAAGGACCCTACTAGCGGTACGCTTCTCAGACGTGGCCAAATCATAGCTGGCCTACCAGCCTTCACCGCATTGCTGGTAACGCTTGTGCCTTTCTGGCACGGCATGAATCGACACCTTGATCGATGCTACTTAGAGAAGAAGGGTGTAGTTAAGCATGGCGGTTTGTTGTTTGACTTCGCAATATTCCTTGTCGAAGCTGGCCTACTTTTCGCGGCTGGTTGGTCCCTAAGTTCTGGAATCACGACATTCATTGCTCTTGGTCTCTTGCTTTTGCTTGATATGGTGTGGGGCCTGATTTCTCATCTCATGGTCAGTTATCAATCTTCTAGCGATAGTAGTCGCGGCACTAACTGTGCTGTTTGGCTTTCGACTAGAAACAATCATTCTGATGGTCATCGCAATCGCGCGAACGGTCCTGGATTATTTTCGCTGCTGGGACTTCTACTTTCCGTACCATTCCAACTAACTAGCCATCGGCAAGCTGATCGCCGAAGGTGGGGTACTTTTGAGCGCTGAGTCTCTTACCCCCGAGTTCCATTGACTTGCTCTGACGCGCGGCCTAGCATGGCGCGGCACCAGGGAGGGGCTATTTGGAGCCGGACACTTTACGGGGCGGCCGCAGGTTCACGCTCGCACTGGCTATAATTGGCGTTGTTTTCCTGCTTTCGCTGTTCTCGATCCGTCCGCCGTCTCCATTGCCCGCCAGCGCGCCCGCCGCACAATTTTCCGCCGAGCGTGCTCGCGCCGTTCAATTTAACCTCACCGGCGACGGGATCCCGCACCCGATCGGCAGCCAGCAAAATGAGGTGGTTCGGCAGCGCATCATCGGGCTTTTCAAGCAGTTAGGTTACGACCCGCAGGTGCAAACGGCCTTCGATTGCGACGAATTTGGGACATGCGGCACCGTTAAGAACGTTCTTGCGCGCCTTGATGGGACCGAACCGGGCACCGCTGTGCTCGTTGCGGCGCATTACGACTCGGTTCCGGCGGGACCTGGCGCATCTGACGACGGTTCAGGCGCCGCCACGGTCCTGGAAATCGCGCGTGCCCTGAAAACGATGCCCGCGCCGCGCCATTCCGTAATCCTGATGATCGATGACGGCGAGGAGGCTGGCCTGCTCGGCGCGCACGCCTTCGTCGACTTCGATCCGTGGGCGAAAGAGGTCCGCGCGGCGGTGAACGTCGATGTGCGCGGCTCATCCGGCCCGAGCTTGATGTTCGAGACGGGCAGCGCGAACGCCTGGGCCGTGCGGTTGTTCGCGCAGCACGCGCTCCGTCCGGCGACAAATTCCATCCTGTATACCGTTTACAAAACGATGCCGAACGACACGGACTTCACCGTGTTCAAGGGCGCCGGCTATCAAGGCCTGAACTTCGGCTATGTGGGCGGCGTCACGCACTACCACACGCCGCTCGACAATATGCAGAACGCCAGTCCCGCAAGCCTGCAGCATCAGGGCGACAATGCGCTTCCGGTTGTGGTGGCCTTGGCGAACGCGCCTCAACTCGACGATCCGCCGCCAACCGAAGCCGTCTACTCGGACATTCTCGGCCGTTGGATCGCGCGCTGGCCCGCCAATCGCACGTGGCCTGCGGCGATCATTATATTGTTGCTGATCGCGGGACAGATCGTCTGGCTGATACACAGGAAGAGGCTGACGCCGGGGCAGTTAGTTTGGGGCGTAATCGCGTGGATGGCCAGCATTGTGGCGACGGGCATAGTGGCGCTCATCATCGTTCGCGCGCTGAAGCTTCTCGGCGCTCTGCCGGTCGACTGGGTAGCGCATTCGCTGCCGGTGCGCGCTGCCATGTGGTCGCTCGCGTTGACGGTGGTGATCATTCATGCCGTTTCGTTTGCCGGACGCGCGAAGTTCTGGGGATTGTGGGCGGGCGTATGGTCGGCGATGGCCGTGCTGACGCTTGCGTGCGCCGTCGTGATTCCCGGCTTCAGTTTCATCTTCATCGTAAGCACGGCGGTGGCGGCGATTTCGGCGCTGCCGTTCACGTTGCGCGAGGAAAAGGGCCGCCCCGGCGGGCTGATTCCCGTAATTCTTCCGCTGATCGCGACTGGCATCACGGGCTTCGGAGTCGCGCTCATGTTTTACGACGGGCTCGGCGTACCGTCGCTGCCAATCGTGGCGGTGATCGTAGCCGTTCTGCTGGCGCCGCTGCTTCCACTGGGCGCCGACCTGACCAACTCGACCCTGATGCCGCGCCTGTCCATCCCCGGCCTACCGATCATCGCTACGATTGCTTTGTGTTTTTTCGCGGCGGTCGCGCCGGCCTACTCCGCCAAATCGCCGGAACACCTGAACTTCCAATATTGGCTGGATGGAGACACCGGCCACGCGCAATGGCTGGCCATTCCTGGTTCGGGCAGCTTGCCCGCGTCGACGCGAAAGTCCGCGAAATTCCAATTAGACGGGCAGCCGTTTCCGTGGAGCAGGACGCGAACGTTCGCTGAACGCGCGCCGCGGCTCAGTCTGGCGCCGCCTATTTTCACGATTCAACAGTCGTCCGTCGAGAATGGAAAGCACGTGTATCGGATGATGCTCTTGTCCGAGCGCGGCGCGCCCGAGGCGGCGGTCATGTTCCCGCCGGGATCCGGAATCGACTCCGTCAGCATGGATGGTGTCCCGATTGCGTCCGAAACTGAGCCGCGCGCCGGCCGCCCTGCGCTTTCCGCGTATCTGAACGGCTGGACGTCGTACGGCTGCGATACGATACCGTCGAACGGCGTCACGCTTAGCTTCACGCTGCCCGTGGGTAAGCCGATCACCGTCTTCGTCATCGACAAATCCTTCGGCCTGCCGCCGGACGGCAAATCCCTGCTTGCCGCGCGGCCCAAGACGGCGACCGCTTCGCAGGATGGCGATGTCACGCTCGTCAGCCGCCGCGTCGAATTGATCCCGTAAGCAAAATCCACTCGCCTGACAGTTTTCTGCCGCGAGCCGCGGAGCGGCGATTGCATTTAGCCCGGCATAGAACTCGTTTGCCGCAGGCAGGCCCGAGTGAAATGCCGGGTGCGAATGGTCCAAAGAGAAAAGGAGAAGGAGTCCCGGAGGGGACGATCGACCGCATTCCTGAATCGCAGGCGTGAGGTCCATATGAATCGCGGGCCTAACTCACTGTTTGCTGCAAAACAAAGCTGTCAGCTAGAATTGGGCGTTTCGTTCGCGCCCGAATCGCGCTGACCCACTCGACATGAGCGAAATCCTGCTGCACAACACGCTGACGAACCGGCTTGAGCCGCTCCAGCCGCTGCATCCCGGCGAAGTGCGCATCTACACCTGCGGACCGACCGTCTACGATTTCGCGCACATCGGCAATTTCCGAACGTTCGTCTTTCAGGACGTGCTACGCCGCTTTCTGCGCCAGCGCGGCTATCGCGTGTTGCAGGTAATGAATTTGACCGACGTGGACGACCGCATCATCCAGAACGCGGCCGCCGCGAAGATCGGCATTCGCGAGTACACCGAGAAATACGTGAAAGCCTTTCTCGACGATATGGACGCGCTGCATCTCGAACGGCCGGAAGAAATCGTCCGCGCCACCGACCACGTCGACGACATGGTCGCGCTGATCGAACGCCTGCGCGAAAAGGGCGTCACCTACGAGCGCGAAGGCTCGATTTATTACAGCATCGCGAAATTTCCGCATTACGGTCAGCTTTCGAAAATCGACATGACCGGCATTCAGGCCGGCGCTCGCGTGGACGTCGACCGCTACGAGAAGGCCGACGCGCGCGACTTCGCGTTGTGGAAAGCGCCGAAGCCCGGCGAGCATTTCTGGGAAACGCGCATCGGTCCGGGGCGTCCCGGCTGGCACATCGAATGCTCGACGATGGCGATGAAATACCTGGGCGATACGCTCGACATTCACACCGGCGGCATCGACCTTGCCTTCCCGCATCATGAAAACGAAATCGCGCAGAGCGAAGCCGCCACGGGGCATCAGTTCGTCCGGCTGTGGCTCCATGCCGAGCACCTGATCATCGACGGCGAGAAGATGTCGAAGTCGCTCGGCAATTTCTTCACGCTCCGCGACCTTTTCGCGAAAGGGCAGAAGCCTTCGACCATTCGCTTCCTGCTTCTCTCCGTTCCGTACCGGCGGCAACTGAATTTTACGAACGACGGCCTCACGCAAGCGGCGAATTCCGTGGAGCGCATGCGAAACTTCATGACGCGAATCCGGCAATCGAATTTCCCGGAAGGCTCGAATCCCGCGATGCAGGCGCGGGCAGAGGCAGCAGAACGTGCCTTCGACGCAGGCCTGGCCGACGATTTGAATACCGCCGTCGCGCTCGCGGCCGTGTTCGACCTGATCCGCGATGTGAACACGGAGATCGACAAGGGCGCGCTGCGCCAGCAGGATGCCGTCCGCATCGTCGCATCGATGGAAAAATCCGACGAAATTCTGAACCTTCTCGTCGATGACGACGAGGAGAAGCTGGCAAAGCTGGGCTACGCCCAAAAGACGAAAATGAGCCCCGGGCAGGTGGACTCGCTGATCGCGGAGCGCAACGCCGCGCGCAAGCAGCGCGACTTCAAACGCGCCGATGCCATCCGCCAACAACTTGCAGAGTCTGGTATCATTGTCGAAGACGCGAAGGACGGAACCGTCCGATGGAAATACTAATGAGCTTTTTCTCGCAAAACCTGCTGCATCACCAGCCTTCCCACGACCGTCCCAATCTGTTCGGCGTCGATTAAGTTTCCTCCCAACCCAGGGCAGTAGCCGGAGCGCTGCGGCGGAATCCGCCCGCGCACGGCCGAAATCCGACTGGACAAAATTGATTGGGAGGAATGAAAATGCAGACCGCTGAGATGAAGTTGCCGAACCTCGTAACTAAGCTGCCCGGCCCCAAAGCGCAGCAGATCGTAAAGGAAGACAGCGAATTTCTGTCGCCTTCGTATACGCGCGATTATCCGCTGGTGGCAAAGACCGGACGCGGCGCCGTGATCGAGGATGTCGACGGGAATACTTTCCTGGATTTTGCCGCGGGAATCGCAGTCGTGGCGACGGGCCATTGCCATCCGCAAGTGGTGGCCGCAATCCAGAAACAGGCCGCCGAGCTGATCCACATGTCGGGAACGGATTTCTATTATCCGAATCTCGTCGAGCTGGCCGAGAAACTTGCTTCCATAGTGCCGGGGAAAGAGCCGAAGCGCGTCTATTTCGGCAATTCCGGCGCGGAGGCAATCGAAGCGGCCATCAAGCTGGCGAAATATCACACGAAGCGCGACATGCTCGTCGCGTTTCACGGCGCTTTCCACGGGCGCACGATGGGCGCGCTGTCGCTCACTGCCAGCCGCTCGATCCAGCGCAAAGGTTTCGGGACGCTGCTCGCGGGCGTGTTCCACACTGCGTATCCGGACACGTATCGCGGCACCTACGGCGTTCGTCCGGAGCACGCTTCGGAAGATTGCTTGAGCTATCTGGAAAACGAGCTGTTCCGCCGCCGCGTCGATCCGGAAGAAGTCGCCGCAATTTTTGTCGAACCGATTCAGGGCGAAGGCGGCTACTTGCCCGCGCCTCCCGAATTTCTTCAGGGTTTGCAGCGTATCTGCCGCAAGTACGGCATTCTGCTTGTGGTCGACGAAGTGCAGTCTGGAATGGGACGCACCGGGAAGTGGTGGGCGTCGGAATACTCCGGGATCGAGCCGGATATTCTGTGCACGGCAAAGGGAATCGCGTCAGGAATGCCGCTCAGCGCGATGATCGCTCGCCGCAGCGTAATGAACTGGACGCCCGGCGCGCACGCGTCGACGTTCGGCGGCAATCCCGT
>DASUJR010000289.1:0-26069 GCA_036279175.1 Candidatus Acidiferrales bacterium
TTCACGTTCGAGCTGCTTCATCTTGATCTCGACTAGCGTTCCCGCTGCGGAATCGCCGCCCATTACGGCGTAGCGCGCTGTCGGCCACGCAAAAATGAACCTGGGATCGTATGCCTTACCGCACATCGCGTAATGTCCCGCGCCAAAACTCCCCCCGCAAATCACGGCAATCTTCGGCACGACGCTGTTGGCCACCGCGTTGACCATCTTCGCGCCCGCCCGAATGATTCCGCTCCATTCCGCTTCCTTGCCGACCATGAAACCGTTCACGTCGTGCAGAAAAATCAGCGGAATCAAATTCTGATTGCAGTCCAAAATAAACCGCGCCGCCTTGTCCGCCGACTCCGTATAAATCACGCCGCCGAACTCCATCCGCCGTTCGCCCGTGCCTGGAGCGGAAACCATCACGTGCCTGCGATTGTTCGCCACAATTCCGACGGCCCATCCGCCGATCCGCGCGTATCCGCACACCACCGTCTCGCCATACTCTGCGCGATACTCTTCGAACTCGCTCGCATCGACAATCCGCGCGATGATTTCGCGCATGTCGTACTGTTTCGAAGGATCGGCCGAAAACAGTCCATAGATTTCGTCGGCGGGATACGCAGGCGGGCGCGCGACCTTATGGTCGAATGGCGCTGCAGCCGGATGCCCCATCTTCTCGACGAGCAACCGAATCCGCCGCAGGCACGCCTCATCATCCGGCTCGCGAAAATCGACTGTGCCGCTGATCTGCGCGTGCATTTGCGCGCCGCCCAATTCTTCGGCTGACGCCTTCTGGCCGATCGCAGCCTGCACCAGCGCTGGTCCCGCGAGAAAAAGGCCGCTGCCCTCCGTCATCAGTATGTGATCGCACATCACCGGCAAATAAGCGCCGCCCGCCACGCACATGCCCATGATTGCCGTAACTTGTGGTATGCCCATCGCGCTCATCACCGCGTTGTTGCGGAAGACGCGCCCGAAATCATCCGTATCGGGGAAAACGTCCTCTTGCAACGGAAGAAATACGCCGGCCGAATCGACCAGATAGATTGTCGGAATGCGATTCTCGATCGCGATGTTCTGCGCGCGAATTACTTTCTTCGCGGTCATCGGGAAAAACGCGCCCGCCTTTACCGTCGCGTCGTTCGCGATGATCATCACGCGCCGCCCGCATACCTGCGCGAGCCCAACTACGGTTCCCGCCGCCGGCGCGCCGCCCCATTCCTCATACATCTCGAATGCGGCGTAGAGGCCCAGCTCGAACAGCTCCGTCCCCGGATCGATCAGCTTCGCGATGCGCTCGCGCGCCGTCAGACGCCCTTTCTTGTGTTGCGACTCGGTCGCCTTCGGGCCGCCGCCCTGCCGAATATGTTCCTCTTGGTTCTTGATTTGCGTGAGCCGGTCGACCATTTGCCGGCTGTTTTTCTGAAAAGCAGGGGAGTTGGTGTCCGCGGGCGTCCCGATTTTCGTTCCGCTCGCCTCCGTGCGGTTTCCGAGGTGCTTCTGGCTGGATTCGTTTTGGACCGGCCTGACAGCGCGGCTCTCGTCGGTCGTCTGGGCCGGCCGCCCTGGGTTTCGGGCTTGAGTCTTTTTTGGCAAACCGTGATTGTATCATCCGAAATTCATTTTGCGTTGCGCTCGCGCAAGCCCGATGTATACTCAGCCTCAGCTCACTACTGCTGAGCCATCTTCTCCGAGGAGGCGCCTATGCGCTGCATCACTCACCCGAAGGGCGAGTCCGCCTCCGCTTCCGTTCGATAACGCGGCACCTCGTTCTTTCGTTCTAATCCCATTGCTAATTTGACAGACGCGCAGGTGCCCAACTTGCGCGCACACCTTTTATTTCGCCTTCGACAGGCGTTGAAAAAAGGAGAAAATTGCGATGAAATTCATCGATTTGGACCTGGTTAGGCGCTTGGAAATGGCTTCAGCGTTGTCGGGCAAAACCTGTGCGGACGCAGCGCAGAAGTTTCATCCCGAACTTGGAGCCGCTTCCGAAGAAATCGCGGGCGGCATCGCGGTATACGCCGGCGTCGATTCGCCGGTGACTCAAGCGGTGGGTGTTGGCCTCAATGGTCCCGTCGTCGACGCCGAACTCGATCGTCTCGAGCACTTCTTTCAGTCTCGTGGTGCTGCAACGGCGATCGAGCTGTGCCCTTTCGCCGGCCTGCCGTTGTATGAAGCCTTGGCGAAACGCGAATATCGCCTAGTCGAAGTTTCGAACGTGCTCTTTCGCGAACTGAATCCGGCCGACAGCTTCCCACCTCCACCGTCCGGCGTGACCGTTCGCCCCGCTCTTCCCGACGACGAGAAGCTGTTCACGCAGACCGTAGCGCAAGGTTTTGCCGAAATCGCGCCGGTCACACAACCTCTCCTCGACGTTATGGAGGGCTTTTTCCATAGCAAGGGCAATCATCCTTTCCTTGCTTTTGTCGAGGGAATTGCCGCAGGAGGCGCTTCAGCATTTGCGTTCGACGGTGTCGCCGGCATGTTCGGCGCGAGCACCCTTCCGCAATTCCGCGGCCGCAGCGTTCAGACGGCGCTGCTTTCTGCGCGTCTGAACTGGGCGGTCCGGCATGGCTGCGATCTCGCGAAAGGAATCACGCTGCCCGGAAGCACGTCGCATCGCAATCACGAACGTCTCGGCTTCCGCGTCGCCTACACCCGCACGAAGTTGACGCGAAAGTAGCGCCGCGTGCAAATTGCAAATCGGCTGGGAAAGTAGTAGATAGGCGCACGGAAGATCGTCGATGAGCTCAACGAACGCCTTTCCTGCTCCCGGTGTCGTGCCGCGACCGGCCACTTGGTTCGGACGGAACTGGAAGTGGTTTGTGCCAGTTCTGGTGACTGTTGTCCTGATTGTTCTCTGCGTTTTTGTCGTTGGCTTGTTTTCGCTGATCAATTCGATGTTTCGCGGTTCGTATCCCTACAGGGTCGCGATAAATCGAGCCAACGCATCGACAGATGTGGCCGACAGGATCGGCAAGCCGTTCAAGGTGGGGTGGTTCATCACCGGGTCGATCAACTACACCGGACCGGAGGGCAATGCCGCGTTCAACATTCCGATCACCGGAGCCAAAGGCCGGGGAACTATCGTGGTCATTGCGGAGAAACACGCAAATCACTGGACGTTTCAGACGCTCGAGGTGGACGTCGAGGGCCAGGACAGTCCTATCCCGCTGCTCAACCAGCGCTCGCCTTTGCCTTCACCTGGAGCGCGCCTGCCCTCAAGCGATTCCACGTGAAAGTTGTGCGGCAACCGAAAGCAAGTCGTCAGCGGGCACCGTCCTCGCCACTAGCCCGCACTCATGAGCCTCCTGCGCACTCAGCCTCCTGCCGGTACTTAGCATTTCGAGCGCCTGCCCGCGCCCGATCAAGCGCGATAGTCGTTGCGTCCCGCCCCAGCCCGTCAGAATGCCCAGTGCTCCGCCCGGATGCGCGAAGATCGCATCGCCCGTCGCGATCCGTGAATGACACGCGAGCGCAAGATCGAGCCCGCCCCCCATGCAATAGCCTCGAACTGCGGCCACGATCGGCGCGCGCGACCGCTCGATCAGCCGCATCACTCGCTGGCCCTCGCGCGAAAACTCGTAGGCTTCCGCCGGCGTCAGTCGCGCCAACTCTGCAATATCTGCGCCGACGGCAAACGCCCGCTCCGTGCCAGTAATGACGCAGCCACCAAACTCGCGGGTTGCATCGAGGCGTTCGACCCGACGCCCAATCTCCTTCAGTATGTGGCGCTGAATACGAGGAAGGCCTTCGTCGCTTTCGAGGGTTAGAACGAGCACGCGCTCGCGCACAGTGCAGCGCAGACTCGTAGCCACTTTCATCCCCTTGCACAGCATGTTGCGATGGCGTTGTTCCTATGGCTTTCTGTTTGTTGCGGACGCGCCCTCAGTGTCAACTGTGAAGGGGAAGATGACGATATTCTGAGTTCCCAGCATGAGTGCGTACTCGCCCGGCGGCAACGCCTCGTCCGGCTGCACCAACCAAACCGTGTCCTCAGGCTTCGAGACGTTTACCGGGACTAGATCGGATTTCTGAGCCTCTGCGAGTTTGGCGCCGATATTTGGAGCCTTCCACCGTCAAGCTCGCGCATGCCCTTCTTTACGTGTAGCTTTACAAGGATTGGATCTCCGGGCAGCCCATTAAAATGGCACAGGCAGATTACAGGCCTGTCGGACTGAACGCGCACTTGCGCATGCGGTCCCTTGTAATCGGACACGATTACAGCCGGAGCCAAGCCGTAAGTGAACGCGGGTGCAAAGCTGTGCTTCACGTGTGACTTACTCGGCCCCTCCGACTCGATCGAAATCCAATCCGAGCCCCGAATCAGCACGCCTGCGCGGTCCGATGGATAATCAGCAGTTACTGTCGTTGATGCTGCGGAAGTCTGAGCGGTAGTCGCGTTTCCCTGCGCTGGCGCAACCGCACACGAACCGAACAAGATTGCGGCGCAAAAAATGGCACATACACAACGAGAAGCCATAGGCTCTCCTCCGTGGTGCAGCGACATTATTGACGAATGCTGGTCCTTTTTTGAATAAAATCGACGATTGCCTGCGTGGGAGTGCCAGGAAGGAAAACCTCCGCGATGCCGCCCTGTTTGAGCCCGGGAATGTCCGCGTCGGGAATGATTCCGCCGATGACAACAGTGACGTCGCCCATGTGCTTCTCCCGCAGCAAATCCATTAGTCGTGGGCAGAGTGTGTTGTGTGCCCCCGAGAGAATCGAAAGTCCGATCACGTCGACGTCCTCTTGCTCCGCCGCCGACGCGATCATCTCCGGCGTTTGACGCAGCCCCGTGTAGATCACTTCCATCCCGGCGTCGCGCAACGCGCGCGCAATGATCTTCGCGCCACGGTCGTGCCCATCCAGGCCTGGCTTCGCAATCAGCACCCGTATTTTTTTCTCTGGCATCCGATTTTTCTCAGCCCTATCCGCGCCTTTATGGTTTGTCCTCAGTCGTGATGGTTCAACACGAGCCGGCGGATCCCTCGCTTTAAAATCATGGCATGAAAACTGACAAGCAGCCCAACAGCACAGCCCGATAAACGCAGGTACGTGAGCAAAATTGCGTCAGGAATGGGAGCGAGTGCATCAACAGCCTTAATCTCTACCACGATACGCCCGCCTACCAGGACCTCGATGCGATAGCCGCACTCAAGCTTCACATCCTTATAAACGAGCGGGATCGGCTTTTGCCGCTCGAATCCGATCACCCGCTGTCCGAGTTCATGGCAAAGGCATTCTTCGTATGCTGACTCTAAAAGTCCAGGTCCGAGCGCCCTGTGAACATCGATAGCAGCACCGATGATTCCGTGAGTAAGTTCGGAGTCCGCCATAGTCCCGTGCACCGCAGAGGCGCAGAGTACGCCGAGAGAACCTGAATTACAAGGTCGTAACGATGGATGAATGAAGAAGCAGGAATCGGCAAACGCAGTGGCTCTCTGCGCCTCTGCGGTAATATTTGTAGCTCGCGCGTCTACGTAATCGCCACTTCCTCGTACACGCCAAAAACCGCTCTCATCGCATCGCAAACTTCGCCCAGCGTTGCGTAGGCTTTCACTGCGTCGTACAAACACGGCATCAGGTTTTCCTTCCCCGCGGCGGCCCGCTTCAACGCTTCCAGGCGCCGCTCCACCTCCTGATTCGACCGCTCCGCTCGCAGCTTCTTCAACCGCGCGGCCTGCCTGTGCGCGACGCTCTCGTCAATCTGCAAAATCTCGATCGGCTGTTCCTGTGCAACATACTCATTCACGCCGACGATGACCTTCTCTTTCTTGTCGACGGCCATCTGGTACTTATAAGCCGCTTCCGCAATCTCCCTCTGCGGATACGACCGCTCGATCGCGTTCACCATTCCGCCCACGGCGTCGATTCTCTCGATGTAATCCCACGCCCCGCGCTCCACTTCGTTCGTCAATGTCTCGACGAAATACGATCCGCCCAGCGGATCGACTGTATTCGTCACACCGCTTTCGTACGCGATGATCTGCTGCGTGCGCAGCGCGACCGTCGCGGCAAATTCCGTCGGCAGCGCCCACGCTTCATCGAGTGAATTCGTGTGCAGCGACTGCGTCCCGCCCATCACCGCCGCCAATGCCTGAATCGCCGTTCGCACCACGTTGTTGTACGGCTGCTGCGCCGTCAGTGAACATCCCGCCGTCTGCGTGTGGAAACGCAGCGCCCACGACCGCTCGCTTTTCGCGCCGAACCGCTCACGCATCGTCTTGTACCAGATGCGGCGCGCCGCCCTGTATTTCGCGATCTCCTCGAAGAAATCGTTGTGCGCGTTGAAGAAAAACGAAAGCCGCGGCGCGAACTCATCAACGTCCAGCCCGCGCTTCAGCCCCCATTCGACGTACTCGATTCCGTCCCGCAGAGTGAAAGCCAATTCCTGAATCGCCGTCGAGCCCGCCTCGCGAATGTGATACCCGCTGATCGAAATCGAATTGAATCGCGGCGTATTCTTCACGCCGAACTCGAACGTATCGATCACCAGCCGCATCGACGGCTCGGGCGGATAGATGTACTCCTTCTGCGCGATGTACTCCTTCAGAATATCGTTCTGAATCGTGCCGGAAATTTTCTTCCAGTCGGCGCCCTGCTTTTCCGCCACCGCCAAATACATCGCCCAAATAGGTGCGGCCGGCGAATTGATCGTCATCGACGTGGTCACATCCGCCAGCGGAATCTGATCGAACAAAGTTTCCATGTCCGCCAGCGAACTGATCGCCACGCCGCACTTCCCCACTTCGCCTTCGGAAAGCGCGTGGTCCGAGTCGTAGCCCATCAGCGTCGGCAAATCGAACGCGACGGAAAGTCCCGTCTGCCCCTGTGAAAGCAAATATCGGAACCGCCGATTCGTGTCCTCGGCCGCACCGAAACCGGCGAACTGCCGCATCGTCCACAATCGGCCCCGGTACATCGTCGAATGGATTCCGCGCGTGTAGGGAGGCTGTCCAGGAAGGCCAAGATCGCGCTGCTCGTCCCAATTGGCAAGATCATCTGGCGTATAAAGCCGCCGAATCGGGTAACTCGAAACTGTCGTGAACTCGGGCGAACGCTCCGGCGATTTCTGCAGCGTCGGCTTCAGCGTCTTCTCTTCCCAGTCGCGGAGCGAAGCGGAACGCCCGGTACTCTCAGCGGATGAGGAAGCCGGCTCACTGCTCTTCTGTACGGACGAGGTAGACTCCCCGTTGCCTTGCTTGAAATCCGACGCACACTCAACCCTCGGCTTGTTGGTTATTCTCTCGTCCATCAGCAGAACTCCCCGGCCGCGCGCCCGTTCGCGCGTCTCACTTCATTCATTTTAGGGGAAGGAAACGGACCCAGCAAGCGACTGTGCCATAACTGCGCTGATTCGTGGGCGCCAAGTTTTGTAGCCTCGGGTGAGAAATCCCTCCGCGTCCTTTGGTCTCTGCGGTAAAGCTGTCTGTCGGGCCGGCCTCTTTCCATTCCAGACATCGCCCGGGCGTCTGCTTACGGAGGCAAATCATCGCGGGTTTTCTCCTCTACTTCCTCGATCTCCTCTCCATCCTTTACTCCCTACAACCTCACGCCTCGTCCCAGCACAAAGATGAATACCACCGCACATACACCCGCGGCCGCAATCCATCCATAACTCCGTCCAACACTCCGTGAAGCAACTGCGGGTGCCGTCTTTTTAGGGATGTAGTATTGCCACCACAGCAGTCCCGACTGCGCACCCGCGGTCGCCGGCAGCGCTGATTCCCACATCAACATGATCCCCAGAGGATTCAGCGCGGCAGCAGCAGTGGCCAGAACTATTGCGCTGAAGTATCCAAAAAGCATCAGCCTCCAGCGCCAGCCTGCGTCGTTCAGCGGCACACCCACGTAGCGGACGAAGGCGGTTCCGACCACCCATACCGCGCCGTAATACGCCGCAATTCCGACAACCACCAAGAGTGTGCGGCACAGCGCGTGATGGGGAAGCCCGGCGATCACCTGCGCCCAATCGCCGAAGTCGGTGACGCCGGAGAAGAAGAAGTATCCCGTCCCCGCAAACAAATTGAATGCGCAACTGAAGAACAGGAAAAGGCGGGTCTGTATTGAGGAATTTCGCGTGCTACGCAGCACCAGCCAGAACACGATTCCCGCGGCAACGTTCACCAGCGTCCCGCCAGCTTCGACAAGCCGCGAATCGTAGACGCTCGACCATGCCACGGTCGACAGCACGCCCGAATGTGCGCCACTAAGCAACGCGACTGTGGCGTGGCCCAGCCCTTCGTGCAACTGGTCCGACACCACCGACGCGAGTGCGGCAATTGCGCAGATCGTGAACGCGTCGTCGCGGACTTGCTTCGGACTTGTGACGGAACTTGCAGAAGGAGAGACAGCCATGGTGCCCTTTACATCACTGTTCGATGTCGCTCCGAGCAAAAACTCTGCAAAGACTTCAGCGTGGCGGGCGCGCGACCATGGGCGCTCGTAGCCCCAGCCTCTAACCGGTGTTTTGTCTAGCCGGACGTATCGCAGCCGTGCAAGAGGGCGGCTGGACTACGGAAGCTTTTCCCCTACTTCCTTTGCCCGTCCGCCGTTTTACTGGGCGGTCATCCTCTGCTTCTTTTGCTTCCTATTTTTTCGCCCACGGGTTCCGCGGAGCGGGCGGATTCGACGCGTCTGTGTCCGGCGTGCCCGGAATATTCGGTACGCCAATCACTTTGCCCCGCCCTGCATCAGCGACTGTGATGTTGTTCGCCTTCAGCGTCCGTCCCATAAACTCGTTGAATTGCACTTGAGCCTCGATCAGGTTAATCCGGTCCCGCAGCTCTGTACTCTGAGCTAGAGTCAGGTCGCGTGACCTGAGTACCACCGTATAGGGATCGGAAGCCCCGAGCTGGTACTTTTTCTGCTCGTCAACAAAGGTTTGGTTCGCAAGCCTCGTCGCTTCTGCGGCAGCTGCAATAGCGGCACGGTCCTGTTCCAACGCAACCAGCGCGCTGCGTACGTTGACGTAAATCGTATTGCGGTCTCTTTGATAGAGCACCTGCTCCTGCCGTTCGTCGATTTGTGCTCGCGCGCTGTTCGCCTGCGCCGCACGGTTGCGCAGCGGCAATCCCAGCGTGATGCCGGCTTCGTACGTGGGATAGGTGGCGTTGAACGTCTGATTCTCGGCCGCGCCAACTCCCGAAGTGACCACTGTACTAGTGGGTGGCCCGAAGTTCGTCGGGATTCCGACGAACAGACTTGGCGAGCCCGGCGTTCCGTTTGCGTCCACAATCGGTTCCGTAGGATCGGCCGCG
This sequence comes from Candidatus Acidiferrales bacterium, assembly GCA_036279175.1. Lineage (GTDB taxonomy): Bacteria > Acidobacteriota > Terriglobia > Acidiferrales > UBA7541 > Palsa-295. The sequence goes on from DASUJR010000289.1 coordinate 9,252, forward strand.
AATGCGGTCGGGGTTGCCGTAGTGAACGTCCGAACGCCCGCAAGTCCTGTTGCCTGATATTGGGCGAAGACGTTCAGCGACGGCTTCAGGGCGTTCCTCGCCACCTTAACCTCTGTCCTGTCGTTCTCCAACGTCAGTCGATCGACCGTCATCTGCGGCACGCTCTGCCAGGCTTCCGCCATCAGTTGGTCGATCGGCGTGTTCACCTCTTCCGGTGTTTCGATCGGCGTAGTGGGAATGATTTCGATGTTGGCCAGATTGGGCGCATTCGGATCTTTCGTAATGTCGTACAGCAGCTTGATCTGCTGCTGAAGAGCGCTCGTTTGCGCCGCCACCAAAGCCTGTTTGTCGCTCGCCAACTGCGATTGGGCGGTGAGCACGTTGATTGGCGCCATCGTCCCGATCTGAAGCTGCTTCTTGTTGTCCTCGTACAGTTTCTGTGACACAGACACGGCCTGCTGCTCTACGTTTACAAACTGCCGGTCGTACACCAGTTCCCAATAATCGATTTCTGTTTGCGAGATGTCCGCGATTACGGCCTGGCGGAACGTGCTGTCCGCTATTACGGTCCCATTTCGAGCTTCAATGATGAACCGCGTCGTCGGCAGGAAGCAGCAGCCGGCCAGCAGAGGTTGCGAAATGCTCGCGGTCAGGGTCGGTTGAATCCAGGGGTTGAAAACGAACGACGTGAAATTCGATGAATACCGCGGGTTATCCCATGTAACCGAGAGCGACGTCCCCGAATGAAAGCCTTCCGCGTAGGAAACTTTGACGTCGTTGTAATGCGACGATTCACTCGGCACCACGCTTCCGGCGCCAGACGTGAAGGCGTTGTTCACAGGCGTGAGCGATTGATTCCAGCTGGTCTGCACCGTAAGCTCCGGATCGAACGAAACGCCGGGCCCCGATCCCAAGGTCACTGCCTGTGACGTTCCTGCCTGCGGGACGCCTCCCGCCTTGGCCGTCAACAACGCCGCTTGCGCGATCCACGTTTGATACTGCTGCACGCGGATGTCGAGATTGTTTTCCAGCGCCAATGCAATCGCATCGTCCAAACTCATTTTGAGCTGGCCGTTTTCGATTAATTGGTCGATCTTCGGCGTGTTCTTCAGCGAAGGCGCCGGAACGGGCGTGGGCCAGTATTGGTCGAAGATGTTCGGAAACCATCTCTTTGCCCGAGAGTAGTCGGCGCCAATTCCCAAATGCTTCTGCGAGATCGGCCCGACGGTTCCTGTCTGGGATGCAGTCGACATCTGCGAGACGTCCGGCAAAGGCGCCGGCGTCAACGGCTTTGCCGGTGTTTGCTGTTGCCCCTGACTTTGCTGATCCTGCTGCGGCGCTGAACTCTGCGCCTGCGCCAATGCCGGCGAAACGATCAACGAAGCCGCGGTCCAGACCACCGACGCAAACCGCGTTAAGCTTTTCATCGTGTTTTGTCCTCTCCCCACACAAGAATCAATGCAAAACTCTGTCCCTGCATCATCCTGCCGCGAGGGCTTGCCTGCCCCGGCGGACTGTCGCATCGCACAAATTCACTTTTCGACCGGGCCCGCAAACTCGATTTGGGCGCGCCCTAAACTGCTCCAGCTCCCGCCAATCTGTCGCCGGAATTCCACTTGTAAGAACGCGCGAAAGTGCCAGTTTGTTTCGCGACGCCGCAGGTCCGCGGGCGCAAACTTGTCCGCGGTTACGTTCAAGCGGGAACGCAGGTCTGTCGAACTTCTTTGCGCCCCGTATCCCCCGAGACCGCCGTTCGAGCGCACGAAAAAACGGACGCGTGAGCGCGCCTTGGTTAAAAAGCTAACCCTTCAATAACTTGCAAGCCGGACGCCATCGTATGTACATGACGGCGAAGGACTAAACGGCAATTCCGCTGTCCCGACTGTCCGTAAACGCACACTGCCGTGCGCATGCGAACAAACCAGGCAGTTCCCCCTAACGGGCACGCGAGTGTATCACATCGCCGTATCCGTCCTTCTCACGTCCTTCGAGATCTCGGCGGTTTCTCTTGTGTTTCCGTCGGCGATACACCAGATGCGGACCGCCACGCTGCGCGACTGCGCCATGGCAACCAGGTGCCGGCGAGCCGCGGACGAGAGGCGAACAAAAGGCAAATCAAAAATCGGAAGGGAAACGAACGGGCTCAAGTGGTGAATTTGTGACGATTGATTTCATCGCTTTTGTTGAAGATGCTGGACTTACGGAACTTTTTGCCCGGCACGTGTGACGATTGATTTTTTATTCGCTTTTCGTTCGCTGTGCGCCGCTCGAAGACGATGGGTGGCCTGCGCCCGCTCGGCGGGTCTGACAATCCGCCGCCGGTCTGGGAGGATTAAACCGGCTGCGCCGTAATCATCGCGAGCCCATTTCACGTTGCTAATTCAACCGGACATATCATGTGCTACCGACAGACACCAGCCTCGTCCATTGACACGCATGGTCGCGGGTTCTACCATCTCGATTCCATAAAATGGCCGCTAATCCCTTTCGACGCTCGTTTTTCGGGACTGATTTGCGCAGATCGGCGCCAATCGCGCTGGCGTTAGGGATTGTTTTGGTGCTCCTAAGCGCGGCGATGTTAACTTCCGTTAAGTCCGTCGCGGGCGCGCAGAATCCCGACGAACTGAAACCCCAGGGCTACGTGGACGACTTCGCCAATGTGTTGAGCGCGTCCGCGCGGGCACAAATTACCCAGCTCTGTACGGAAGTGGATCAAAAGGCCCAGGCACAGATCGCCGTCGTCACTGTGCGAACGCTCAACGGCCAATCGGCTTTTGATTATTCGTTGAACCTAGCAATGCGCTGGGGTGTCGGCCCCAAGCAGAAAGACCGGGGCGTCCTGATCCTGGTCGCCACCGAGGACCACAAATACTACACGCAGGTCGGCTACGGTTTGGAGGGCATCCTGCCCGACGGCAAAGTTGGCGGCTTCGGGCGCGAAGCGGTTCCCTACTTCCGCCAGAACAATTACGACGCAGGCCTTCTCCTAATGACCAAGCGCGTCGCCGACGTGATCGCCGCCGACCGCAAAATCGCTCTCTCGGAGGAACCCGCAGTCTCGCCGCCGGTTAATGCGCCGTCCGAAAGGTCGGGCAGCGAAGCGCCAGCCACATCGACCGAACTCATCATCGTTCTCATTCTGCTGTTTGTGATTTTTCGCATTCTTCGGGCATTCGCATTCGCCGGCTCTTCAGGACGATACTATCGTCGCCGCTCCGGCGGATGGTGGATCGGTCCCATGCTGGGCGGTTTCGGCGGTGGATTCGGGGGCGGCGGCTGGAGCGGGGGAGGCGGGGGCGGAGGGTTCGGCGGCTTTGGCGGCGGCTCATTTGGCGGTGGTGGAGCGGGCGGAAGCTGGTAATCTCAAGCTAGTCCAAGTCTCTCGCAATCCGCGAGGCGACACGCAACGGGCCTCTCGACGGAATCCTATGGAAGACAAGCTGGCCGAATTTGTTCGGCGACTGAAACAGGCGCTCGGTAACGACCTGAAAGCTGTCGTACTCTACGGCTCCGCGCTGACGGGCGAGTTCCTGTCGAAGCACTCCGACCTGAACACGCTGTGTATCGTGGAGCGTTCCAATTACGCCGACCTGCAGCGCACGCACGAGGCGGTGCGCTGGTGGACGCGCCAGAGCCATGGACATCCGGCGCCGCTCCTTTTCACGTTTGAAGAGCTTCAACGCTCTGCAGACGTTTTCGCGATCGAGCTGGTCGATATCAAACTCCATCACCGGATGCTCTTCGGCGCCGATTTCTTCGACCAGTTCGAGGTGCCGCTTCGGCTCCACGCGCTGCAGCTGGAACGCGAGTTCCGCGTGAACTGGATCCGCCTGCGCGAGGCCATTCTGGCCGCGCCGCCGAAGCGGAATCCACGGCTCGCGATCATGAACGCCTCCGTTTCGAGCTTCTGTACGCTGTTTCGCCACGCGCTGTGGGCGCTCAGCGGAGAAATGCCAGGGCGGAAACGCGAAGCCGTCGACGGAATCGCGAATCTAACCGGGGGTAATCCCACCGGGTTTCGCACCATTCTCGATCTGCGCGAGGGCAAGATCAAACCGCGGTCGATTGATACAGAAGAGACGCTGCGCGCGTATCTGGAGTTGGTAGAGATCGCGACAAACGAGGTCGACCGCCGCCTGGAATCGCTGTGAGAGCGATTTGGGCCACAGAGGCACAGGGGCACAGAGGAAGGCGTACTGCCTTCGGAAAATGCGAAGGCTGAAGCTGCCTTGGAAAATGCTCTGATCCGACGTCTAAAGTAGCTTCGTGCGCCGACCTCGTCCTGATGGCACGCTTTGTGTAATTGGATTTTGGCGTTCTTGTCCAATTTGTCTGAGCCTGCCTACCGCAGGCAGGTCTCTGTGACTCTGTAGCAAATTGGTTTGACCTGGAGGAGAGGATGAAAGTTCTTGCCGTGCTCGTCGCGCTTGCGCTGATCGTGGCGCTGATTTGCACTGGCGTCTACGTCAGCCATCGCAACCAGATGGTCGCGCTCAACGAACAGGTCAAATCGAACTGGTCGGAGGTTGACGTCAATCTGCAGCGCCGCGCCGACCTGATCCCGAACCTGGTGGAAACCGTGAAAGGCTACGCCGCGCAGGAACAGACCGTCTTTGGCGACATCGCCAAGGCCCGCGCATCGTTGCTGAACGCGCAGACTCCCAAGGATAAGATTGCCGCGAACGGCCAGCTGGATGGCGCTCTGGGCCGCCTTCTACTGATCGTGGAGAACTACCCGCAGCTCAAGTCGAATGAGAATTTCCTGCGCTTGCAGGATGAGCTGGCCGGCACCGAAAACCGCATCGCGGTCGCGCGCAAGCGCTACAACGACTCGCTGCAGCTCTATAACACCTACATCGGCCAGTTCCCCAACAACATCATCGCCGGCCGAGCAGGCTTCCAGCGCAACGACGCTTACTTCCAGGCGGCTGGGCCTTCGCGCGAGGTGCCGAAAGTCGCGTTTCCTGCCGCGGCGCGGTAGTAGCGGCACCGCCGCGGCGGATTGACTACGTCGCGGCTTTCGGCCGCTTTCCCCATCAGGACGAACTCTGCCAGGCCTGCTTCACTTCCACGAGATAGAGTTCCGCGCCATCGGGATCGACGAAATCGGCCGCGCGCACTTCGCCATCGTCCACCAGCGAGGTGCGAAAGTTCACGCCTTTTTCCTTGAGCTTCGAGATGGCGTCTTGAATCGGTCCCTGCGACTGAATTCCTATCGTGATCTTTCCCGCCGGTGATTTCGCGGATGCCGGGTGCAACCCAATCGTCAGGCCGTTGGCTCCCTGAACGATGGCGAACTCGCTGCCCCAGCGCTGCGCGAGTTTGAGTCCGAGAATTTCGGTATAGAAGCGAACCGAGGCGTCCATGTCGGAAACGAATATTGTCACCATAGAGGCAGACCCTCCTTGCAGATTGCCCCGAGCATACACCCAAATGAGATGAACCGCCGAGCCGCCGCCCTTTCCGCAATGCTCAATTGCCCGCTGGAGCCTTCGGCTCGATGACGACAAGCAAGTCCTTTGCCTCAACGCTTTGGCCTGGCGAGACGAGCACCTTTGCGATCTGCCCATCGAGCGGGGCATACAGATTCGACTGCATCTTCATCGCTTCCAGCGTCATCAGCTTCGCGCCTCGCTTCACGTCCTGATTCGACTGGACGGCGATACCCGTGATCACACCCGCCGCCGGCGCGCCAATCTGCCTCGCATCGGCCGGATCGGCCTTCGGATGCGAGCGCTCCACCACGCGCAGCGAGTGGTCGCGCACGTTCACTTCGCGCGGCTGTCCGTTCAATTCAAAGAAAAGCGTGCGCGTGCCATCTGGATGCGGCTCGCTGGCGGTCAGATATTTGATGACGAGCGTTTTGCCCGGCTCGATGGCAACCGTGATTTCCTCGCCTGACTTCAGCCCGTACAAGAAAGCGCGCGTTGGCAGCACGCTGACGTCTCCGTAGGCCTGCCTGAACTTTTCGTATTTCGCAAAAACTTCGGGATAAAGCAGATGAATCAGCAGCTCATCGCGCGGAATCTCATGGCCTGCTTTCGCGGACACCATCGCGGCTTCGGCGGCAAAATCGACGGGGGCAAGGTTCGCGCCCGGACGCCCTCGCAACGGTTTCGCGCCGCGGAGAACGATCTTCTGCAGCTTCTTCGGCCAGCCGTCGGGCGGAATGCCAAGCACGCCGGAAAACATCTCAACAGCCGAATTGGGAAATGACACGTTGTGATTGACGTCCAGCTTCAGAACATCCGACAACTTCATCTCGCGCGCCATCAGGAACAACGTCATGTCCCCTACCACTTTGCTGGAAGGCGTGACCTTCACGATGTCGCCGAATAGTTGGTTCACTTCAGCGTAAGTTCGCTCGACTTCGCGCCAGCGGTTCTCCAGACCCATTGCCGTGGCCTGCTCTCGCAAGTTGGTGTATTGGCCGCCGGGAATTTCGTGTTCGTAGAGGCGCGCCGAGCCTGCCTTCGGGCCCGAGTCGAACGGCGCGTAATGCGTTCGGACTGTCTCCCAGTAATCCGAGCACTCGTTCAGCACGGCGAGGTCGAGTTTCGTGTCGCGCGGCGTGTTCTGCAGGGCGGCGACAATCGAATTCAGGTTCGGCTGGCTCGTCCCGCCGCTCATCGACGCGACTGCCGCGTCCGCTACGTCGACGCCGGCATCCGATGCTTTCAGCACCGATGCGGCGTTGATCCCGCTGGTGTCATGTGTGTGGAAATGGATCGGAATCGCGATTTCCTCGCGCAGGCGCCGGACCAATTCGAACGCGGCATACGGACGGCATAGACCGGCCATGTCCTTGATCGCGAGGAAATGCACGCCGAGCTTTTCCAGCCGCTTCGCCAGCGCGACGTAATATTTCAGCGAGTAGCGCGGGCGCGCGGAGTCGAAAATATCGCCCGTATAACAGATCGCGGCTTCACAGACGGCGTTCGTCGCGAGCACCGCTTCCAGCGACACCTCCATGTTCTCGATCGAATTCAACGAGTCGAACACGCGAAAGATATCGATCCCCTGCCCGTGTGCCTCATGCACGAATTCGCGGATCACATTGTCCGGATACGACGCGTAGCCCACCGCATTCGATCCGCGCAGCAGCATCTGAAAGCATATATTCGGCACCATGCGCCGCAATTCGCGGAGCCTCTGCCAGGGATCTTCGTGCAGAAAGCGGATCGCGGTATCGAAGGTCGCCCCGCCCCACATTTCCACGCTGAACAGATTCGACAAGCGATGCGCCACGGCCGGAGCGACGGCCAGAAGATCGAATGTGCGCACTCGTGTCGCCATAAGCGATTGGTGCGCGTCGCGAAAAGTCGTGTCGGTGATCAGCAACTGCTTCCGCTTGCGCGTCCATTCAGCAAATTTCCTCGGGCCCACTTTCAGCAGAAGTTGCCGCGTCCCGGCGGGCGGTTCGCTGCGCGGGAACGGCGGAATTACGGGCTGTTCCAGATTCCGAGGAGCTTGCTTCCCCTTCATTTCCGGATTGCCGTTCAAAATCACGTCGCCCAGATAGCTAAGCAGCTTTGTCGCGCGGTCCCGGCGTCGCGGAAGAAAGAACAGCTCCGGGCGATCGTCTAGAAAAGAAGTGGTGATTTCGCCACGCTGAAATTCAGGATGATTGACCACATTTTCAAGGAAAGGAATGTTGGTCTTCACGCCACGAATGCGAAATTCGCGCAACGCGCGATCCATTCGCTGGCATGCTTCGGCGAGCCTCGTACCCCAGGCCGTCGTCTTCACCAGCAGCGAATCGTAAAAGGGCGCGATCGTCGCGCCGGCGTACGCGGTTCCTCCGTCGAGCCGGATTCCAAACCCTGCCGGCGAGCGGTACGTCGAGATTTTTCCGTAGTCGGGCGCGAAATTCCGCTCGGGATCTTCTGTTGTGACGCGGCATTGCAGGGCCGCGCCGTGCAGCGGCACGGCCTCCTGTTTTGGCAAAGACATCACCGGATCGTGCAGGCTGTGGCCTTGTGCGATCAGAATTTGCGCGCGGACGATGTCGATTCCGGTCACCGCCTCCGTGACGGTGTGCTCCACCTGAATCCTCGGGTTGACTTCGATGAAGTACCACTTCTGCGAGTCGACGTCATAAAGGAATTCGATCGTGCCCGCATTTCGATATTTCGCTTTGCGCGCAAGCTGGATGGCGGCGCCGCACAATTCCGCGCGAATCGAACGATCGAGGTTCGTTGCCGGCGCCACTTCGACCACCTTTTGATGGCGCCTCTGAACGGAGCAGTCGCGTTCGTACAAATGAAGTAAATTTCCGTGATGATCGGCGAGGATCTGAACCTCAACATGCCGCGCGCGCCGCAAATACTTCTCGAGGAACACGGAATCATCGCCGAACGCCGATCGCGCTTCGCCCTGCGCCTCTTCCAGTCGCGCCGCCAGTTGGCTTTCGTTCTGAACGACGCGCATGCCGCGCCCGCCGCCTCCCATCGCGGCCTTCACGATCACGGGATAACCGATTTCCTCTGCAATCTTTTCGGCTTCCTCGAGCGATTGCACGGGCTGCTCGGTCCCCGGCAGAACCGGAACCCCAGCGGAAACCGCGAGCCGCCGCGCCGCCGTCTTATCTCCCAGAAGTTCCAGAAGTTTAGGCGTGGGACCGACAAACGTGATTCCCGCCGCCGCGCACGCTCGCGCGAATGCCGGATTTTCAGAAAGGAAGCCATAGCCGGGATGAATCGCGTCGACGCCCTTCTCTTTCGCGAGCGCGACGATGCCATCAATGTCCAGATAAGCCTCGACCGGCCCTTTTCCCTCCCCTGTCAGATATGCTTCGTCCGCCTTGAAGCGATGGAGGCCGAGGCGATCTTCCTTCGAATAGATCGCGACGGTCTGCAAGCCCAACTCGGCCGCAGCGCGAAAAATCCGAATAGCGATCTCGCTGCGGTTGGCGGCGAGTAGTTTTTTCATGATTTGCTGGGTCGTCATGGTTGGTTGCGTTCGCCCGGTGTGAATCGCGTCATTTTTTCACGTCTGGCGCGAACGGTCGATGATAAATGTCGATCGCCCAAATTCCAATTCGCAATCGCGCGGAGCACGCGCATCGTCGCTCTGTTTTCTTTCCATTTTCGCGGCGGAACGAGTATTCTTCCAATCCCCCCATGGCAAAAAGTCAGAAATCACCCCAGCCCGGGACCACCGACCGGCACATCGACGCCCTGCTCACTCTGCTTGCCGAAAACGCGACGATCGTTATCAGCGGGGCGAAGATCGCGCGGGAAATTGGGGTCTCCCGGCAGGCGGTGTGGCGCTGGATTCAGGTCCTGCGCGATTTGGGCGTCCGCGTAAAGGGCCACCCGCGGACGGGCTATCACATCGAGCGCATTCCCGACATTCTGATGCCTCAACTGCTGAGTCATCGCTTGTACGGCACGCCTTTCGCGCGGCGAATCATCCATTATTTCAAAGCGGACTCCACCAACAAGATAGCGATGCAACTGGGCGACCAGGACGAGCCGCACGGCGCCGTCGTGATCGCGGAGGAGCAGACGGCGGGACGCGGGCGCGCGGGGCGTTCGTGGATTTCAGAGAAATCCGCGGGAATTACGTGCTCGATTCTCCTGCGGCCGCCGATCGCTCCACCGCAGGCGCCGTTGCTGACCCTCGTCGCCGGCTTGGCCGCTCGCGATGCCGCCGCCGAGGAGCTCGACGGAATCCCGGACATTCGTTGGCCTAACGACGTGCTCGTCAAAGGCAAAAAATTCTGCGGCATCCTGACGGAGATGCACGCGGAACCGGACCGCGTTCACTTCGCGGTGATCGGAATCGGGATGAACGTCAATCAATCGAAGATGCCGCCGGCGATTGCGGACATCGCCACATCGCTGCGCATCGAGACGGGTAAGACGCATTCGCGGATCGAGATCCTCATCCGGTTGCTGCGGCACCTCGACCGCTACTACAATGAATTCCTCACAGAGGGGCCGGAGCCTATTTTGCGCCGTTTTTCCGAAGTTTCGAGTTACTTTCAGGGCAAGCAGGTACGCATCAGTACGAGCACAGAAACTTTCACGGGCGTAACCGCCGGGCTCGAGCCGAACGGCGTGCTTCGCGTCCTGCGCGACGACGGACGAGGCATTGAGGCTGTGATTTCCGGTGATGTGGGAGATGTTTGACCATGCTGCTCACGTTGGACGTAGGCAACACGAACACTGTTCTGGGCGTGTTTCGCAACTCAGAACTGATCGCCCATTGGCGATTGACCACCGCTCGCGACCAGACCGTCGACGAGTACGGCATCCTCACGCGCAATCTTTTTTCGCTCGCCGATCTCGATCCGAAAGAAATCAGCGGCGTCATCATCAGTTCCGTGGTTCCCCCGTTGAATTGGACTCTCGAGGAGATGTCGAAGAAATATTTTCATCAAACGCCATTGTTCGTCGAGCCGGGCGTGAAAACGGGCATGGCAGTTCTGGTCGATAACCCTCTGGAGGTTGGCGCCGATCGCATTGTCAACGGCGTCGCCGCTTTTCAGCAGTACGGCGGGCCATTGATCGTGATCGATTTCGGCACGGCCATTACATTTGACGTGATTTCCGCGCGCGGCGAATATCTTGGTGGGGCGATTGCCCCGGGTATCGGAATCTCTTCCGAAGCGCTTTTTGCGCGGGCGGCGCGCCTGCCTCGCGTCGAAATCAAAGACCCCGGCAAAGTGATCGGCAAGAACACGGCGGCGCACATGCAGTCCGGCCTGTACTACGGCACGATCGATATGGTCGATGGCATGATCGGCCGGATCAAAGCGGAATTGGGCGCGGATGCCGCGAGCCTGAAAGTCATTGCGACTGGGGGACAGTCTGGGCTGATTTCGCGTGGATCGAAGTACATTCGTGAGACGGACGAATTTCTTACGCTGAACGGCCTACGAATCATTTGGGAACGAAACCAGGATGGCGTTCACGAGAAGGCCAACGCGCGGACCAAAACACCGATGGCCAAGCGGCCCGCATAACCAGGGTTCGCCGGTCGTCTGAATCAGCCATCCGGTTTTGGGGTGCCGCTCCTGCATAACCAGCCAAACCGGACATCGATGGACGCGTTCAACTATTTCAACTACTACACGGAAATCGAGGAGCACTTCTGGCGGAAACGCGGCGCGCACTTGCTGGTTTCGCCCCTCGATTGGGCGATCGTCGAAACATGGCAGAAGGCCGGAATTCCCCTTCCGGCTGTGCTCAAGGGCATCGATCGCGCGTTCGAGAGCTGGGGCCGTTCGCGGCGCGGCACGGCCGGGCGCCCGCTGAAGAGCCTTGCATACTGCGTGGACGCGGTGTTGGACGCAGCGGCTGAAGCGCAGGAAGCAGCCGCCGGGACGGGGCCGGAAGTTGCGTCAGGCGGCAAATCGAATGACGCCTTCTCACGCGGGGAGCTGAAGCAATATTTCGAGCGCAACGCGGAACGCCTGCGGCAAGCCTGCGACAAGCATCGCACAGGGCGATCAAATGTTGCTGCGAGGCTTGGGGAGACGGCGGCGCGTCTCGATGAAATGCATGCGTTGCTCGATCCAGCCGTGCCGCTCGACCTCGAGGATCTCGAACGCAGGCTCACAGTGCTCGAGGAAAAGCTCAGCGCCGGGCTCTCAGCGGACGCCGCTGAAGACGATTTGCTGGCGATCCGCCGAGAAATGGATCGCTCGCTGGCGCCCTACAGGCGTAAGATGTCCGCCGAGCAACTGGCCCAGCTCGAACGCCAATACACACAGAAGCGCTTGTACGAGCATTTCAACGTGCCGCGGCTGAGCCTTTTCTATCTAACTTAGTGCCGTTGTCTGACTAAAATGAAGCGCCGCTCCGGCTTTAAAGCTCGCCGAACTCCAAACGCCGCAAATCCGGGTTCCGCAAATCCTCGTCCCGCCGCAGGACACCCGTTCGACGTTTTCGTTGAAAAACTGATCTATGGCGGCGACGGCTTGGCGCGCCACGAGGGCGCAACGGTGTTCGTGCCGTTTGTGCTTCCGTCCGAACGTGTGACGGTCGAGCCGGTCGAACGCAAAAAGGATTTCGTTCGAGCCCGTCTTGTGCGCGTCGTAGACGCCTCGCCCGAACGCGCCGATCCACGATGCCCGCACTTTGGGGCGTGCGGAGGCTGCGATTACCAGCACATTCCTTACGAAGCGCAACTCCGCTACAAAGTGGAAATCCTCCGCGAAACGTTGCGCCGTACCGGCAAGATCGACTGGACTGGCGAAATCACGACGCATGCGTCCGATCCGTGGAAATACCGGAACCGCGCGCAATGGAAAATCCGTCCGGCAAAGACCGCGACGAGCATCGCACCTAGGGAAGCAGCACGCGGCTCCGCAATGGAAATTGGCTATTTTCGAGCCCGATCTACTTCGTTGTGCGCCGTCCATGATTGCCCGATCCTTTCGCCAGTCCTGCTGAAAGTGCTCCTCGCTTTCCGCGATGCACTCGCAACGGGATCCCTTCCACCCGAACTGCGCGAAGTTGAGGCGTTCACAAATGAGGGAGAGAACGTTGCGGAACCAGGCGTGCTGCTGACGCTGACGTTTTCCGGCTTCCCTTCCGGCGCAAAAGAATACGCGGAACAAATTCAGGGGCTCATGCCGGAGGTCCAAAGTCTGCTGTTTCACGATCCGCGCCAGGGCCGCATGGCGCTGTATGGTCCCGGATTCCTCCGCTATCCGCTTGCGGCGCACAACCACCGTGTTGGTCACTTTTCGTTTTTCCAGGTGAACCGTTTCCTGGCCGAAGAACTCGCTCGAGCGGTTTGCGAAAACGATGCGGGAGGCGAACTCGCGCTCGACCTGTTCGCCGGCGTGGGTCTGTTTGCCCTGCCACTTGCGGAGAAATTTCAGAAAGTGATTGCAGTCGAGTCGAACCCGGCCGCCGCGCGCGATCTGGAAATCAATGCCGCGGGGGCTAAACGGCTCGAAATCCGCACCGCCGATGCCGAGGACTTTTTGCAAAAGCACAGAGCTGTGGCCGACCTGGTTGTTGTCGATCCGCCTCGCGCGGGCCTTGCGCCGCAAGTCGTTCGCCGCTTAACGGAAATTGGTCCGCATCGAATCACGTACGTCTCGTGCGAACCTCCTACGCTCGGCCGCGACCTCCGCATTCTGCTCGACGGCGCCTACCGCATTTCGAGCATCGATCTCTTCGATCTGTTCCCTCAGTCCTTTCACATGGAAACCGTCGTGAGGCTGCTGCGTTCATGAAGCTGCCGGCACTCTGGCTAGCAATGGCGTTCGCCGCCGGAGTGCTCGCGTCTTCCCCCGTTGGCTCGCATGATCCGGCACCCACCCGCATCCTGATCCTTGCTGCTGTAATCGCCATTGGCATCGCCGCGGTCGCTCTCGGCTGCAAACAGCTTTCAGTCGCATGGATCGCAACGCTTGCCGGATGGACGGCGCTCGGCGCGCTCGCGGGCAATCTGCAGCGCGACGCCGTTCTGCCTACTCACGTGACCCAACTGATCGCTGCCGGGAAACTCGATACCTCCGACACGCTACGCTGGCGTGGACGCCTCCGCAATGAACCAATTGAATTGCCGTGGGGCTACCGATACGAAATCGATCTGGAGCAGGTGGAAATTGCCGGCGCCGCCATGCCCGCGAGCGGGGGCTTGCGCGCGAATCTCTATTTCGACGCGCACACGTCTTCCGTGCCCCATGGCCTTCAGGCCGGCGATCGCGTGGAAGTCCTGATGCGGGCCCGTCCGCCGCGAAATTTTCTCGACCCCGGCGCGCCGGACATCCGTGCCAGCCTCGCGCGTCAAGGCATCGACCTGATCGGCTCGTTGCGCAGCGCAGAACTCATTCAACTGATTGACAGGCCCCCGCCCACCCTTCTGCAACGTTGCGCCCGCGTGCGCGGTATCTTGCTGGCACGCCTCGATACCCTTTTCGCAGGTAGACCGCAGCGCGCTGCCGTGCTCAGGGCGATGTTGCTCGGCGACCGCACGTTCCTCGAATCCGACGTGGTCGCTAAATTCCAAAAAACGTCCGCCTACCACGTGCTCGTCGTCGCCGGGCTGCACGTTGCGGCGCTGCTCGTGTTCATTCTCTGGCTATGCCGCCGCCTGCGACTCCCGTTAGGGGCCGCGAGCTTTGTCGCACTCGCGGCCGTTCTTGGCTATTTGCTCGTAGTGCAGGACCGGCCGCCGATTCTCCGCGCGGCCCTGATGGCCGCATTCTATTTGGTCGCTCGTCCGCTGTTTCGAAGGGTCGATCTGCTCAATACGATCGCGTTGGCTGCGCTTGCGCTGCTGGTGTGGAAGCCTTCGGATTTGACCGACCCCAGTTTTCAGCTTTCATTCCTCGCCGTCGGAGTGATCGCCGGTCTCGGCCTGCCCTGGATCGACCGCACGAGCCAGCCGTATCGCGCGGGGCTCGCGCACCTGGCCGACGTAACCCGCGACGCCACGCATGCGCCGCGAGTCACGCAATTTCGTATCGAACTGCGCGCTCTCGCGATGAGGCTGGCTGCAGGTCTGCCGGTGCGCCTGGCGTCTCACGCTGACAGAATCCTCTCCTGGCCAATTCGAACCGGTCTGCGTCTGTGGGACATCGTCGTTCTATCGTTTGCGATTCAGCTGGGCATGATGCCTTCGCTCGCGCGGGAATTTCACCGCGTGGCGCTCACCGGACCCATCAGCAATATCCCAGCGGTGATCTTAACGGGGATCATCGTTCCCTTCGGCTACGTTTGCCTCGCGCTCACGTTTGTTTGGAACGGACTGGCTGTCGGGCTCGCGCACGCGCTCAGTCTTTGCGTTGCGGTATTGCTTGGTTGCGTCACCTGGTTTGCGCGACTGCCTCGAGTGTCGTACCGGATTCCTGAACCGCCAATTTGGCTAGTCGTTGCATTTTTTGTAACGCTGATTTCGCTGGCGGCCGTTTCGCGAAAAGAAACCAGGCGTCGAGCGTCGCGTACAGTTCGGCGCCGTCTCCTCCGGTTCATGACCACTCCCGAAAAGATCTTCGCGGCCCTGCTGGCTACGCTCGCGATTCTAGTAGCCTGCTACCCCTTCGCGCCGCGTCTGCGGCCTGGAAAATTGGAAATGACGGCGCTCGATGTCGGCCAGGGCGATTCTATTTTTGTGGCGTTCCCCGACGGTCGCACCATGCTGGTCGATGGAGGCGGTCTCGCCGGGTCGGAATGGAGGGATGGCTATCGTTCAGGTCCCGACATCGGTGAAGAGGTCGTTTCACCGTACCTGTGGTCGCGCGGGTTGAAGCGGCTCGACGTCGTCGCGCTGACGCACGCAGACCACGATCACGTCGACGGCCTTCACAGTGTGCTCCAGAATTTCCGCGTCGGCCAACTCTGGGTTGGCCGCGATCAGGACAAGCCGGAGTTCAAGAGCCTGATTGCGGAGGCCCATTCACTGGGAATCCCCGTCATACATAAAACTGCAGGTGACAAGTTCAATTGGGGCGGCGCAGCCGACCAAGTTCTGTGGCCTCAGGACTGGCATGCCATCCTCGCGCCTTCCAACACGGATTCTCTGGTGATGCACATCACGGACGGCAAGCATAAATTCCTGCTGACGGGCGACATCGAACGCGACGTTGAATCAAAACTCGTGGCCGAAAATGCGCCGTTGGCTTCAGACGTTCTCAAGGTGCCGCATCATGGCAGTAAGACGTCATCCACGGAACCATTTCTGGATGCCGTGCGGCCAAAACTGGCGATTGTTTCTGTCGGTCAATACAACCCGTTCGGCCATCCCGTGCCGAGCGTGGTGGAGAGGTACAGGCAGGACGGCGTGCGCTTGCTGCGAACCGATCTCGACGGCGCCGTCACAATCTTCACTGACGGACGTGATCTCTCGGTGCGAACGTTCGTCGATTCACCCGGCAACTAAGATTCTGTGTTGGGTTCGGTGTCGCTGTTTTTTCGATTCGCTTCACGAAGACGATACGCGTTGATGATCCGGCGCGCTTCATTCGCTTCCGATTCGTACGTGTAGATTTCCACGCCGTGAGTCGTACCGCGGCTCATGTTGGCGTCGACCACCGGGAAAGGATCGGGGCTGATCGGCCCCGGCACGCGAATTCCGGAGCTTTCCAAAAGTCCCCTGACAACCAGGGCTTCCGACCCGCTCCCAGCTGTGTAAACCGCTACCGTGCGTTCATTTTCAAGTTTTTTGTTCACAAAGCTATTCTAACAGTTGACGCCGTTCGGCGCTCTAATGTCTCCACTGGATTCGGTCCAGGGGAACGCGCTATTGCGCGTCCTGTGGCACGAGTTCATACTCATTTCAGAGGTTATCCGTCTCGGGTTCAATAATGGAAGAAGCCTACACGGCCCGTATTACGCCCACACAGGAAGAAATTGACGAGGAAAGCAGGAGAATTCGTCGCTTACGGATTTTAGTCAGGCTGACACTCGATACGATCGCGGGAGGCGATCTATCGGCGGAAGAAGCGGCAGGAATGGTGGCCGCAACACGCAAGTTTGCGCTGGAAATGTTCCCCGGCAAGGAACGTGCATTCGACCTGATCTATAAACCGCAGTTCCAGCGAATGATGCACGCGGTCTATAACCTCCAGTAGATTCTTCGGCTGATCCCTCTCGGCATCTTTCTCCCTCGTGCAGTTTCGCCTTCGCAGCCGTCCCCTTTTTTTCCCTTCGATTTTCTCCCTTCCGTTGAATCTTTAGTAGCCCCAGCGAGCCCGGATCCACATCCGCAATACAAGTGTCCCCAGACCAATGATCGTGCCGATTAGCGCCTGATATTCGCGATTTCGTCCGTACTGGGCCCAGGAAAAGCTAGCCGGTTCGCTGCCGGCAACTGTCGCCGTCGCTGCTGGTGCGCGGCCGATCCGAGGAA
>DASUJR010000290.1:0-10042 GCA_036279175.1 Candidatus Acidiferrales bacterium
ACGGCTGATCTTCAGCGCGGCCTGCGCCATCGCATCGAGTGGGTTCGTGACGATGATCAGGATCGCGTTCGGCGAAAGCTTTACCACCGCATCGACCACCGCCTTCATGACGTCGTAGTTGGCTTTCAGCAGATCGTCGCGGCTCATGCCGGGCTTGCGGGGAAATCCGGCGGTGATCACGATGATGTCGCTGTCCTTGGTCTCGCTGTAATCGCCCCCGGCGGTCGAAATTCCTACCGCGTGCGCATCCGAGCCAAGAATCGGACCACTCTCCGCCATATCGAGCGCTTTGCCGGCGGGCACACCTTCCAGGATGTCGGTCAGCACGACGTCGGCCAGCCCCGAATCATGAATCCGCTGCGCCGTCGTCGACCCCACGAATCCGCCGCCCACCACCGTCACTTTCTTTCGCATCACTCCTCCGTTTCGTCTCGTCTTGTGACAGCCAATGCCGATCCCGCCCAGCGGGATGCATCATCGCAATTATTTGGTTTTGCCTGATTCGTGCAGTTGGTGCAGCTAGACTTTTGCTTCCGCCGCTGCCATGTTTTCAATGATCGCCGAAGCAAATTCCGAGGTCTTCAGTTTCGTCGAGCCGGGCATCAGGCGTTCGAGGTCATAAGTGACGCGCTTCTGTTGGATCGTGCGCGCGATGCTTGCTTCGATCAGTTGCGCCGCTTCCTTCCAGCCAAGGAACTCGAACATCATCGCGCCCGATAGCATGACGGAACTGGGATTGATGACGTCCTTATCGGCATATTTCGGAGCGGTGCCATGCGTCGCCTCGAATACGCCGAAACCGTCGCCGATGTTCGCTCCCGGAGCCATGCCCAATCCGCCCACCTGCGCGGCGCACGCGTCGGAAAGGTAATCGCCGTTCAGGTTGGGCGTCGCAAACACCTGATATTCGTCCGCGCGAAGCAGAATCTGCTGAAAAACGGAATCCGCGATGCGGTCGTTGATCAGGATCTTCTTCTTCCACTGGCCGTTTCCGTGGGAGGCGTAAATTGAATCGAGGGTCTGCTTCACTTCGGAGTAGATGGTCTTCTTGAAGTCGGCGGTCGCTTGTTCGAATCCCGGCTCGATCATCGCGGCGTTCTGTTCGATGCTCAGTGAGCCATTCTTGTCCTTGTTATCGAGAATCCAGCTCTCGCGTTCAGTGACCACCTGCGCGCGGAATTCCTGCGTTGCAAGCTCGTAGCCCCAATCGCGAAACGCGCCCTCTGTGAATTTCTGGATGTTGCCCTTGTGGACCAGCGTGACCACCCGCCTCCCATTTTCAACCGCGTGCTGGATCGCGCGACGCACCAGTCGCTTCGTCCCCGTCGGCGAAATCGGTTTGATCCCGACGCCTGAATCTTCGCGCACGCGTTTTGTGCCGCCCTTCAGCATGTCGTTGTTGAGAAAGCCGATCAGCTTTTGCACTTCCGGCGTGCCGGAACGCCATTCGATTCCTGCATAGACGTCTTCCGTATTCTCCCGAAAGATCACGACGTCCATTTTCTCTGGGTGCTTCACCGGCGACGGAACGCCCTCGAAGTACCGCACCGGCCGCACGCACGCATACAAGTCGAGCACCTGCCGCAAAGTCACGTTGAGCGATCGAATGCCACCGCCCACCGGCGTCGTGAGCGGCCCCTTGATCGCGACGCGGAATTCCCGGATCGCGTCGACGCTGTCCTGTGGCAGCCAGTCCTTGAACTGGTTGAACGCCTTTTCCCCCGCGAAGATCTCCAGCCATGCGATTTTGCGCTTCCCGCCGTAGGCTGCTTCAGCCGCCGCATCAAAAACGCGCCGCGACGCCTTCCAAATATCGCGTCCCGTGCCGTCACCTTCGATAAATGGGATGATCGGCTGATCGGGAACGCGAAACGCGCCACCGGAATACTCAATCGTCTTACCGTTTGAAGGAACCGCTACTCCCGAATAAGAGCTTTTCATGTTCGATTGACCTGTCGGACCTCGTGGGTTCAGGAATTGGCTGCAGAACGCGCGCGCGGACGCGGGAATGGCTATGTAACCCGCATTCTTCCGAGCCGCACAAGATAACATATCCGCGCCGCCCGTGGGTAAACGTTGAAGCGGGTTTTTCGGTTCCAAACGAAAATAAATTTTTCGAATTCTCCCGGTTGACAGCATCCGATCGCGGGAACAGAATCTGTGTTCGTCCGGTCCCCATCCCGCAACTTCCACGAAACACCAACCCATTAAGGAAGGAGATTCCGAATGACCACAGTAAAACCGATCCCCGACGGATACCGCTCGATTACGCCCAATCTGGTAAGCCGCAATGCCAACGACGCAATCGAATTTTACAAGAAGGTCTTTGGCGCAACGGAGAAAGGCCGCGCGCTCGGGCCAGACGGCAAAGTCATGCACGCGGAACTGCAGATCGGCGATTCCATCATCTTCATCAACGACACCATGGGTCCTGCCAGCGTGCTTGGACCTGAGCCGAAGGTTCATCCGCTCCAGCTCCATCTCTACGTTCCTGACGTCGACCGGGTGTTCGATCGCGCCGTAAATGCAGGCGCTCGAGTTACAGAGCCTCCACAAAACATGTTCTGGGGCGACCGGTTCGGCAAAATTGTGGATCCCGACGGCCACGCGTGGGCGATTGCTACTCACGTGGAAGACGTCGCCCCGCAGGAAATGGAAAAGCGCATGCGCCAGTTCACCGCAAAAGCAGCAGCCGCCCAGCACGGGTAAAAGGTCCAGGAGGGAATTGTTGGAACGGCAGCCACGACGAGCCCCTTTCCGGGTTCCTCGTGCGCTGCCGTAGTTGTCTCTGAGCTGTGCACGCCAGATTGCCACGCACGTTCTCTACTTGTTGGGTTCAGTTGAAAAATCATCGAGCGGTATGATTAAGTGTTGGTTCCGCCAAATACGCTCGGAGGATTCCGTGAAGCGACGGTCCAAGCCATCAAAAAAATCGCGCGCAACCTCTCGTGGTTCAGTCGCCAAGCTGGAGCGCGGCACGGCCAGCGAGACGAGAAGACCAGCGTCGTCCCCCAAACCGGAGCCGGCTTCAAAGATTGGCACACGCGTCGAATCCGACAGCATGGGCAAGATCAAGGTTCCGGCCGACCGCTACTACGGCGCGCAAACAGCGCGTTCGCTGATCCACTTCGACATCGGCAAAGATACGATGCCGCCCGAACTGATTCGCGCTCTCGGCATTCTGAAGAAAGCTGCCGCGCTGGTGAACCAGGACCTCGGCAAGATTGCGCCGGAAAAAGCTCGTGCAATCGTGCGGGCCGCCGACGAAGTGATTGCCGGGAAGCTGAACGATCATTTTCCGCTGCGCATCTGGCAGACCGGTAGCGGCACTCAGACGAACATGAACGCCAACGAAGTGATCTCGAACCGCGCGATAGAACTTCTGGGCGGCGAGATGGGGAGCAAGAAGCCGATCCACCCCAACGACGATGTGAACATGTCGCAGTCGTCGAACGATACGTTTCCCACGGCGATGCACATTGCCGCTGCGGAGCGCGTGGCAAAGGCATTGATTCCCGCCGTCGAAGGCCTGCGCGCAGCGATTGACGAAAAAGCAGCGGAATTCGGAGACGTCGTAAAGATCGGCCGCACGCATCTGATGGACGCGACGCCGCTGACGGTGGGGCAGGAAATGTCGGGCTGGTCGAACATGCTGGAACGCGACGCCGAGCGTTTGGGGGAAGTCCTCGGCGGGCTTTACGATCTCGCAATCGGCGGCACGGCGGTGGGCACCGGCCTGAATGCGCCGAAGGATTTTGGCGAGCGCGCCGCGCAAAAAATCTCCGAGCTCACCGGATTGCCATTTCGCTCGCATCCGAACAAGTTCGCCGCGCTATCGGCGCATGACGAGCTCGTGTTTGCCAGCGGCGGCCTGAAAACGCTGGCTGCATCGTTGATGAAGATCGCAAACGATGTGCGATTCCTGGGTTCCGGCCCGCGCGCCGGATTCGGCGAACTCGTGCTTCCGGAAAACGAGCCAGGCTCGTCGATCATGCCCGGTAAGGTGAATCCGACCCAGTCGGAAGCCATGACGATGGTCGCCGTGCAAGTTTTAGGAAATGACGCGGCAATTGGCTTTGCCGGTTCGCAGGGAAATTTCGAGCTGAACGTCTTCAAGCCCGTCATCATTTTCAATTTCCTGAATTCGGTGCGGTTGCTGGCCGACGCCTGCCGTTCCTTCACCGAGCATTGCGTGAAGGGCATGCAACTGAACCGCGCGCGCATCGAGCAGAACGTGAACAATTCTCTGATGCTTGTGACGGCGCTGAGCCCCAAGATTGGTTACGACAAGGCAGCGCAAATCGCTCACAAAGCTCACCATGAGAACTTATCGTTGCGCGATGCGGCGCTGAAACTTGGCTACCTCACCGAAGCCGAGTTTGACGAGATTGTCCGCCCGGAGAATATGACCCACGCGTGAAAGTCCCCAACAGAACTGTCTGTAATTATGGTCCCCACGGTGAGAACTGCTACGGCTTGACTTGCGATGGCTCGACGGCGGTTCCAGTGCGGCGATAGCCGAAATGCAGCAGCCAGACGCTCGCGACGGTCGCGCCGTTCTGGGTGGGCGCCGCGAATTGCCACTTCCGCGCCGCCGCGAGTGAGAGTCGCGCAAAATACCGGCTCGGTCCAGCCGACTGTAGCTCTGCTTGTGTGACGTTGCCTGAGGCATCCACCAGCACGCGAACGCCGACGCGTACCGTGCCCCAAATCGTGTTGCTCGCCGATCGTGGCACGTCCGGCAAAACCCGCTGCACCACGCGGCCGGCGACTAAGCCATTCGACCCGTTCGAAGATGCGCCCCCGCTTGCAACGGACGGAGTTGACACCGCCGACCTGCTGACAGCGGCCGTATTCGCAACCGCCGGATTGGCGCTGGACTTAGCGACTTCTCGCTCTGAAGTGGGAGGAATCGAAGGACGCGGGGCCGCAGCGATTCGCTCTGGTGCACGCGATCGTTCAGCGCGGGCAGCCTCATGTCGCCGATGCTCTTCCACCGACAGCTTTTCGTGCCTGGGCGGCTGTACCGGTTTCGCGGCAGCTATAGTGGGGGGTTCGGCGACTGAAGCCGGCGCTGCACCACTATGCCCGGCGAACTTCACACCTGCCGCGATGGCGACCAGACCAACGCCGAGAACCGCAGCGCCCGTTCCGTACTTGCGCGCGTGCTGTAGGCCTATTTTGGGTATCTGTATTTCGCGTGCCGCCCGCACAATAGGTGCGATAAACGAGGGAATCTTCGATATTTGCGCACTTACGCGCTCTGCGATCGGCGCCATCGCACGCGACGCTTCCCGTACTTTCGGTGCCAGCTTCGCGGCGCCATGAACAATCTGCGGAAGCTGATGCGCGGTCCGCGACAATGCGTCCCGAAAGTGCGGGGCGGCCTGCGCAATTCCTTCAGCCGCTCGCGAACTGACGGGCTTCGCCATCACCTTCGGCAGATGCGACTGAATCGTCGCCGCAGTCCAGCGCTTATCGGGCCCGCGCCGCAGACAATGCCTCGCCATTTCCGCGAAGCCAGCCGGCATTGATTCGGGAACGAGCGGGTCGCGCCGCGTTGACGGCGTCCAATCCAGCTTCTGCTGGGTCAACACCTCGACGAGCGTCACACCCAGCGACCAGATATCCGCCTTGCTCGAGGCGCCGCTCCGCATTCCCTCGGGCGCATCGTACATGCTCGGTACACCGCCGTTTTCGACGACCTCGCCCAGCCTGCAAATCGTGTCGGCCGAGAGTTTCAGGTCGTCCCCAATGGCCATAATGTTCGATGGCTTGATGTGTCCGTGAACGAATCCGCGGTTGTGCAGGAACACGAGAGCATCGAGCAGGGAAGTGAGCATTTCCTGCGCTTCCGCTGCTGTCAGTGAACGTTCGGGAAGTATGTCGGCAAGATTTTCGCCGGCAAGTTCGGTGACGACGAACAACATCGGCGCGTTCGCCACTTCGCAGCGCCCCATGTCGATGATCCGCATAAGATGCGGATGCGATATGTTCGCGGCAAGCCTCCAGCCCGAAAGGCGCGCCTCTGCGTTTCCCGGGGGAGCAGGAAGCAGCTTGATGGCGGCGTCCCTCGGATGCACACCTCCGTACTGCGTTTGGAAAACGGAGCTGTGCTCCGAGCCTCCGAGATAACGCATGAGCACATACTTCTCCTCTACGATTTCACCTTGGAGAAAGCTCTGCGTTAGAGTCGCCATTCCCTTTATTGTTCCGCTCGCGAATTGCCCGAAACGCCGGCGCAACAGCTCGCAACCAAACGGGCCTGTGATCCACGCGGGTTACGGCCGGGCCGAGGGCTGGGAACCCATGGCGAAAGCGATAAGAGGCGTCGTGCCCCGGACGCTGCCGGAGGATTCACGAATTATATTCGTTCTCTGACGAGAAAAAAGCAAAATGCGCCATGCCCAAACCGCTACTGTACCGGCCACCTGTCAGTTCGGACAGTTCTCTTTCTCTTCGATCTCGGCTGCGCCGTTCCCAACAGAAGGGGAGTTTTTGCGACGAGCGCACGCGCGGAACCCGCGCCATTTCGGATACTCGTGCCGGCCGGGAACTGTGAATATTGGCCGTGAAAGCCGGTGCGCTCCTCAATTCCAAAGCACAGCAAAATCAAGCTATGTGTGTATGGGCGGCGAAACCTTGCGGATGTTCAACTAGCTAAGTCGGAAGTGCGCGAAGGCCGCAAAGAGGGCCCGCCGCAACGGCGGTTCGCCGCTTTCGGCTGCGAAATTTCCTGAGCGGGTTCGCGCCCCGTTTTTCGCGCTCCTGAAACCACATGCAACGCATTCTGCGATATCTCGGACACCATGGCGTTTTCCGTACCGCCCATCGGGCGATCCACGCCGCCTGTAATCGCGCGTTCCCATACCACGCCTTCGCTGTGATGTGGATGCCCGCATCGTTCGCATCCGGGCCAAACGAATCTGCGTCTGAACGGCTCGAGATTCGCAAGTTAAGTCGAGAGGAAGCTTTCGAAGTATCGCGACTTCCTGGAACCGGCATGCCCGAAATGTACGTGCACGACGCGTTCGATCGAGGCGATGAATGCCTCGGCGTCGTCGTCGACGGAGAGCCGGTGTGTGTCTGCTGGTTCGCGCGCAGAGGTCCTGTGGCTCTCTATCACTGGTGGAACGTCGATTTTTTGGGCGAGTACGTGTATGTCCACGGCGCGTACACGGCTCCCGCTCATCGAGGCAAGCGCCTGCTTGAGCGCAACCTTCATGCAGCGAACAAACGCTATTCGGAAATGGGCTCGACGGGCATGTTCGCGCTGGTGGAATCCTCAAACTATGCTTCGTTGAACGGCTTCGGCAGGGCGGGCTACACACATCGTGGCACGATCCGCACGGCGAAGATAAAAGGTCGCTTTCTCCTGCGCCACGATTCGGAATGTCTCGATGCCCGCGTTTTTGTGGCGCCGCGGCCAAGCTTAAAGACCGTCCGGCATCCGCCCGAACGTCTTACCCACGCCGCGTAGAGCACCAGAAATAAAGCTGCTCCGACGGCTTCACTCCTGCTTTCACCGTTTGTTACCGTTGGCGGCTTCTGCTGTGCGGCGCCGCGCTGCTTACGCCGCGTGCTTTGCCGAAGGAGTATCGTGAGGCGAATCGGTCTGCGCAGGCGATTGGGGCCCTGAAGTGCTTCCAACAGCGGAAGCCGCTCGCATCTCGCCCGCGAACGCCTGCATTTCGCGCTTCCGTTTCATGCCGCGATAGACGCTGATTCCCACGACCAGGCCGGCGAATACCACACAATAAGCGATCATGGCCGCCGTGATGGTTTCCATGAGGCCTCCTTCCAGCTCAGCATCGCGGTACTCTGTGTAACGGAGTATCTTCTGCGGGGCTCTGCGCGGATTCTCTTTCGTGTTTCGGTTCTGCGCTAATCCGAATCCTACACCCGGCTGATTCTGTTTGCTACTGTGCGTCGGAAAATCCAGCCGACCGCAATTTGACGTTATGGTGAGGCTTCCGATTCACCCAGTGCGATCTGCCCGGGCTCTTGTGCGCGGACGAGGCACGCGTCCCGTCCAGCGACGCCCAGATCATCGGCTCGGACGCGACCCGTCGTGGTAGGCTGGTCTAGCTATGCAGGCCTATTCTCAAAACAGGAGGAACCTTCGATGAAGCGTTGGTCGTTCGGTTTGGCTGTCGTAGCGATGCTCGTCCTTGTGCTGACTCTGCCGGCAGGCGCTCCCGCGGCTCCGGCTCCCCATCACGCGCTACCCGCGGCAACTGCCGCTTCTAACGCAAAACCTCCCGCTGCTGCGCCGCATCCGGAAATCCGCGATGCAATGGAAGCGCTCCGCCAGGCGCGCGGCAATCTCGATCACGCTGCCCATCACTTTGGTGGTCACCGAGTCGCGGCCATGAAACATATCGACGAAGCCATGCACGAACTTCAGGCCTGCATGAAATATCCCTGATCGAAGGTGTGACTCAGCTGAAGACTCTCGAACAGCGCCTCAGTTCGCCAGCCCTGAGGCGCTCTTTTTGTTTCGAATGACCGGCTGCCTGCGGGAAGGGAATTCAGAAGCGTTCGCAATACCTGTGGAATTCTTACCTGGAGACCGCGAACTATTGCCCGGCGGCACCGCTGGCGCGGCCGGTGGCTGCGGCCGGGGCGTGCACTCCCGAGCGCACTTTCTGAACGATTGTAGACGACATGGCTTTGCTGACTGGACACGTGGGATCCAGGAGCCGGCACTGTGCCACGGTCATTTGACACCCACACGTGCAGCCCTCGGAATTCATGCGCTTCAACGCTGCTTTCTTTTGTGCTTCCGTCAAGCCCTTCAGATCGACGCCCGGCAGTTCCGTCGCAAGCGAAGCGTTCTTCAAGAAAATCTGCCCTTCGTCCTTGAACGTCTCAACCTTCGCGTCCACGTGCATTCCAAGCAGCGCGCGAACCTCGGTGTCGTACAGGTTCAGCGGATAAAGCCCAATATGCTTCTGAACAACTTTTCCTTGAGGATTGATCAGGAAGTTCGTCGGTAGCGCCGGGACGCCTCCGTACTCCCTGACGATTTCCGGACTTCCCATCACAATCGAGTAATTGATTCCAACGCGCGCCGCGAACTGCGCCACTTGCTGCGGGCCGTCGTCGTCCATCGATACCCCGATCACCTGAAGCTGGCCCTTATAGCGTTTCTGCAACTCGATCAGCTCAGGAATTTCCAGCCGGCACGGCGGGCACCAGGTTGCCCAAAAACTCAGCAGCACCACATGGCCGTGGAACTGCGCCGTTGAAATCATGTGTCCCTGCAGATCGTTCACCAGGAATGGCGGCGCATCGATCGCATTGCTCGCGAATCGCACCACCTTCACGCTTTCGTCATCCGATGGTTCCGCGGAATTGTTCGAGCTCGCCGCCGTCGTCGTGTTCGGCCTCGAGATGCTTCGCGCTGCAACCGTGCGAGGCCAATGAGTCGCGGCAATGCCGACCGCTACCATAACGGCGGCGGCAACAAGGATCAATCCGATGAGATGACTCTTCTTCATGGAACAGCACCTATTATGCGGCACGTCCGCTTGTGGCACAATCCGGACGCACCGCGTGTTGTTATGGCCGCGGGTCGAATTGGCGCCGCTGGAGCCGCTCCCTCGGAGTCACAACATGGCCCCCTAAGAAAGCATTCGGTCAACCGCGTCCGTCGCGTTGCCGCCAGAATCCGAAAACGCACGAAGCGGAGGCGTTCCATTATGGGATACGGTTCCCAATTTGGCGAGAATTCGCACCGATGGAGTTGCATGTAAAAAGTGCAAGTTACTGGTACCAATCAAGTTATGGCGAGCGCGCTGTAGTAAACAAATGGTCCAGTGTTTGCAACGGTATCAAACATGGGTCGCGTTTCAAACGATCAGAATCATTCAGTGCCCGGGAAGGAAGGGGCCCGTTCATTGGTGATTCAACATCGTTTCCCACCTGCCTCTGAGAGGGAAGCTAGGATGGATGACCCCATGGTTCGGCCCCGCCTAGGCTGAACCAAGAAACGCGGCCTTCGGGGCTCTTGATCCCAAGCAAGAGCCCCTCTTTTTTT
>DASUJR010000291.1:0-21979 GCA_036279175.1 Candidatus Acidiferrales bacterium
CGCACGTTCGAGAGCAGCGGCGAGGCATTACATGCGCGTATTGAAGTAGCTCTCGACGTTCATGACCGCAAGCAGCTTGAGCAGATCCTTCTGCACATGAAGAAAATCTCCGGCATTTTCGATATCGAACGCGTCTACAACGTTTAGCCCGTTTTCTCACGGGACCTGCAACCAGGCCGCGCAATAGCGAATAGAGTTCCCGCAAACTAAGTCCCTCTTAACGTTTCGGCTACAGGACCGGCACTCGTCCTAAACAATCGTTAAAATGGATTTGTGAGGAGACTCGTCCACTTCGGCACAGGGAATGGGGCGCACCGGATCGCCGCTGTTGCAGCGGCTCTGCTTGTCGCTTTGATGCTCGGAGCTTGCACACATACGCACGCTGCCGATACGCAACCGCTGGACAGTTCAGGCATGTCTTATACCGCCGTGAAGCAGTTGGACGGCATGAACGTAACCCGCGCCGAAATCCCTGAAATTCTGAAGGCATATAACGCCGGGTTTACCGATGAAGATTGCGTTCAAATCGTTCAGTTGTACCACGGCCGCGGGCAAGCTTTTAAAAGCGGCGACGCAGTAGCGGGTCTCATCCAGTCGGGATTGGACGGAGAAATGATTCTCAGCCTGGCCAAGCTGAACCAACTGGGATCGACGTACGGAGAGTACGAGGCGATGCACCTCGCCGGCCTTTCGGATTCGATCATCCTGGCGGTGGCCCAGAAACGCGATGACAACAAGCCAGTATTATCCGGCGCGTCGCTGGCAGGACTGAAGAACACGGGACTGCGCGGGTCCACTCTGCTGGAGCTTGCGCGACGCGGGGTGCCTGACACGGAGGCGCACGCCATTATTTCGTTTCGGCGGCGCGGCGCGAGCGACTCACAGATCCTTCGCCGCTTCAGCGGTTCATAGATTCGATCAAACCACAGCGCTGAACGTCTGAGCACGTCCCTGCCTCCCCGAGTACGTTACCTCTTTTCGCTCTGGCGTTCAGCCGAGTAAAATCGCTTGCTTGAGTCGAGACCATTCGATTGCCGGATGTAAAGCGCTGTGCGCTGCGATTGCACTTCTGTGGATATCGGGCTGCGCCACGGCATTGGCGCCCGGCTATACAGTTCTCAACGAGACCCGCACGGTGGAGTTTGTCCCTGGGCCGCCCGGCTCCCACGGCTCTCTGCACATCGGTGAGCGTTATCGCCTAAAGAACACAGGCACGACGACTCTGCCGTTTCTCGACGTTACTTTCCCGGAAGAGAAGGCATTCGGCACGCATGATGTTCGCGTTGAATGGAACGGACACGCGGTGGATCTGAAGGAACTGCCGGAGGAATACCGCCAGGAATCCCCGAACACACGCCGGATCAGTTTTGAGCCGCCGTGGATGAAGCAGCGAACGGGCGCGCTCGGGATCGAGTATGCATTCAGCCCAGGGATTGGCGCAGACAATCGCGTTGCGATTGGAGATCAGACGTTTCACCTGAGTTCGCTCGGATGGGCCGCACTTCCGCAACCGCCGCGCCATTTGCTTTCTCCCTATCCTGTCCGGCCACCGAAGATGACCTATTCGGTCCGCGTGCCGAAGGACTTTTTGGTGCTCGCGAGAGGCAAACTCAAGCACCGGAAGATGGGACAAAACGAGGCGGATTACGAATTCCAACTCGGCGGAAACGACCTGGCGCCGTTCGTGGTGGCCGGACGTTACGTCGAGACCCGTGTAGGCGGAGGCTCGGTCGTATTCTGGACGCTTCATCCGCTTGGCGAAAGCGCTGGATCGAGCCCGGAGCGGATCGCGGAGGCGTGGGCTACACTCGAGAAGGATTTCGGACCGATCGATACCGAAGTTCACGTCCCGCACATCGTAGAAGCGCCGATGCTGGACTCGGACATTACGGAAGGACCGGACAAGGCCGTGGCATCGTTTCCCGGCGGAGCTCTAGTGGGTGAACAGACGCTTGCCCTTGGAATTGCGAGCGATGCGTTTGTCGAACGCGTATCGCACGCGCTCGCTCACAACTGGTTCAGCGACGAGATGTATCCGAGCCCAAACGCTGCGATCGGCATTGGGGAAGGGCTTGCCGAATATGCGACCGTAGCGATCGACGAGGCCGAAGGAGGAGCCGAAGCCAAACGAAAACGCATCGAGTACTTCCTGCGCCGGTATGGCGACGCTCAAAAGGGTGCAAAGGAGACGCCGCTCGGTGTGACGCGATTGACAGATCCGCCCGGCCAGCGCGCCATCAGCCTGGCGAAAGCACCGCTCATGTATGTAGCGCTGGAAGACACCTGCGGCGAACAACCCGTGCGAAATGCCCTGAAGAGACTCGTCAGGATTTTGAGCGGCCAGCAAGTGGGCTTTAACGATCTTCGTTCTGCCATGGAGCAAACATGCGGGAAGGACCTCGGTGAATTTTTCCGCGTCTGGCTCTACGGCAAGGGGCTGCCTTCGAGCTTTGCCGCACGGTACAAGTCGAGTGCGGCGCCATGAGCGATTGCGATTGCGCTCGCACTTGATTGCGGCAAGTAATTCGGCTAGCGTTTGGCTGCGCTGAGAATTTTTCCGCGTCTGGCTCTACGGAAAGGGACTGCCTCCGGACTTTGCCGCGCGGTACAAGTCGAGTGTGGCGCCATGACCGATTGCGATTGCGCTCGCACTTGATTGCGGCAAGCAATTCGGCTAGCGTTTGGCTGCGCTGAGTTCCAACATGCTGCCGCTCTACGAGGTGCTGGTTTGAATATCGGTATACGCAAGGCGGGACGCGCGACAATTCTGGACGTGAACGGGCCACTCAAGTTGGGGGAGAGCGAAGAGACGTTTCGATCGCAGATACAGCAGCTTGCCGATTCGGGGTCAACGCATGTCGCCATCAACATGTCGGGGGTGACGGACCTCGACAGCTCGGGGATCGGAGCAATCGTGCGCTCGTTCACGCTTTTGAAGCGCCTCGGAGGGACATGCACGCTATTTGCGCCGAACAAACGCGTTCTGATGATTTTGAAGATGGTACGCCTCGATGCGGTCCTCGACGTCGCGGAAGACGAGGCAACTGCGCTGACTCGAATTTAGCTTGCAGGCAGATCTCCGGGAAAAACCTCCTGTTCCCGGGCGCGCGATGACGGCGACCTGAGATTTAGAACGAATCGACACAACCTAAATACAATTTTTCGCTTCAAGAAAGGCGTAATTCCAGTTGCAGTCAAGGGCGTTCGGCTTTAGCTTAATTCGAGCAACTCACGCACATACTATTCGTTAAGGAAACCAAGGTGAAAAAAATACGGGTGGTGCAGTTCGGTGTAGGACCGATCGGCGCGTCAATCGTCCGGCTGATGCGGCAGAAATCGGACATTGAGATTGTGGGGGCGATCGATCGCGATCCGGCCAAAGCTGGACGAGACCTGGGCGACGTTGTGGGGGCGACGGACGGTCCGTGGGGCGTTGCGGTGACCGCGAATTCGCGGGAAATGCTCGAAAAGCCGGTGGACGTGGTGGTGCACTCGACATCGTCGTACCTGGCGAGCGTGATGGACCAACTGCTCGAGTGCATCGGCGCCGGCTGCTGCATCGTTTCGACCTGCGAAGAGCTGGCTTACCCGTTCCGCAAGAGTCCCGATCTTGCGGCCAGGCTCGATTCCGCGGCGAAGGACGAAGGGGTCGCGCTGGTCGGGACGGGCGTGAATCCCGGGTTCGTGCTGGACAAGCTGGTGCTTACCCTCAGCGCGGTCAGCCAAACGGTGGATTCAGCAAGGGCTGTACGCGTGGTCGATGCATCGAAGCGGCGATTGCCGTTGCAGAAGAAGATTGGCGCCGGCATGACGCCCGAGGAGTTTCGCGCGCAGGTGGATGCGGGCGTGATCAAGCATCATGGCCTGCCCGAGTCTGTCGCGATGGTCGCTGACGGTCTTGGATTCGAAATTGACGATATTACGGAAACAATTCAGCCCGTGATCGCGCAAGAAAACATCCGAACCGAGTTCCTGGAAGTCTTACCCGGCCAAGTCGCGGGCGTTCACCAGATCGCGCGCGGCACGTCGGATGGCGTGGAAAAGATCTTTCTGGAGCTGCAGATGTACGTCGGCGCGAAAACTCCGGCGGACACGATCGAACTAAAAGGCCAGCCGAACTTGTCGCTCGTGATACCGGGCGGAACGCATGGAGACGTGGCGACAGCCGCCATCGCGGTGAACACAATCCCAGCGGTGGTAGCGGCACCAGCCGGTTTGCGAACTTCGCGTGATCTGCCGCTCGCCTATTTCCCCGCGAGCGCAAAGGTCCACAGCGCAGCAGGATGATCGATCATTTTTCCCAATAGCGGGCGACCGCGCCGTAGTCAAGGTCCTCTTTCGCGGAATCCTTGACTGCGCTGTACACGTGATACGCGGCCTCGCCGGCTGGAACGTGCACCCCTTCTTTCTTCGCGAGTTCGATCGCCAGCCGGATGTCTTTGTGCATCAGGCGCAGCGGGAAACTCGGCGGATATTCATTCTTCAGCATCTGCGGCGCTTTGACGTCGAGCACGCCCGCGCGCGCCATGCTCGATTGCATCACCTCGATCAGGCGTTCGCCGGGAATCCCGGCTTTCGTCACCAGCGCGAGAGATTCGGCCAGGGCCTGTACTTCCAATGCAAGCAACAGATTCATCGCGAGCTTTACCGTTTGGCCCGCGCCGTTTGGCCCCAAAAGAAAAAACCGCTTCCCGATTGCTTCGAGCACCGGTTTGGCGCGATCGAGCGTTTCTTTTTTCCCTCCGACCATGAAAACGAGCTCGCCCTTTTCGGCGCCCCACGTACCGCCTGTCACCGGCGCGTCGAGATAGTCGACGCCTCGATCTGAACATGCTCGAGCGGCCCGGACGGCCATTTCCGGAGAAATGGTGCTCGAGTCGATGTAGAGGCTTCCCTGCCGAAGCCCTTCCAGAGCGCCCGATTCGCCCCAGAGCACCTGTTCCACGGCAGGCGGGTCGCTGACGATCGTTATCAACACGCCGGATTGCGCTGCAACCTCACGCGGCGACGCCGCCCATTTTGCGCCTTCGCGAACCAGGTCGTCCGCGCGTTGTTTCGTGCGATTCCAAACGACCAGCGGAAATCCTGCACGGAGCAGGTTATGTCCCATGGGCTTGCCCATCAGCCCCAGGCCGATCAGTCCGACTACGGGTTTCATGCGCGCCTCCGGGAAAATGAGAAAAAATCTATATTACAGGAGGCGAACAGGCGCACGCGCGATTTTGTGGTTCAAGGTAAACCGGAATGGAATCGGACACACGGTCTGCTAAACAACTGTGTCAGAGGCTCCGTGCGGAGGCAGCGGCGTCAACAGCGCCCTTTTCAGGACTCTCGCGAAGATGAAGCAGGTAGGCATAGGGGATTTCTACCCGAATCGTCTTCTCTCTGCCATCGCGCGTAAAGCGATCTTCCAAGACGATGGCCTGCGGAGTTGCCGCGACCAGGATCCCACACACAGAAAGGTGCATATCGCCCGCGCGGTAATAGGCTTCGACACGCCTTCCGGCGAGCGCGGAGTATTGCCCCATGTTGGCAGCTTGGGCATCCGTATTTCGAAGGGCAATAGTACGAGAGTCCCGCTTGGCGGAAGGGCTGAGAAATTCGATCGTTACAACGAACGCGCAGTTCGTTCATGGGCGCTCGCCGCTCTACGGCTTGCCGAAATGAGTCGGGACCTGCGTTTAGGCCAAAGCAAACTCGATCTTATGGCGAAATGGATCGATCCGCTCGGCGCGAACGCGCAGGCGATCGCCCAGCGAGAACGTGAGTCGCGGCGGGTTTCCGCGCGCGCTGCGATATGGTTCCGTGACAATGGCATGGTCGCGCTCGCGGAAAACGGCGCGCTGGCCAGTGGCCTGTTCGAGATGATCGATGCTCACGAGCCCTTCCACGAACAACTCAACCAGCTCGACAAAAAAGCCGAATTTCTGCACGGAAATGATCAGACCGTCAAATTCGTCGCCGAGCCGGCTTTCCATAAATTGCGCGGTTTTCCAGTCCATCAGCTCGCGTTCGGCAGCCTCGGCAGCGCGTTCCGATTCGGAAGTTTCGGCGGCAATTTCCTCGAGCTCGACGCGGCGATACGGCCCGAGCATCGCTGGTTCGTGGTCTTTTGCGGGCGGGCGCGAACGAGAGGCCAGTGCCTGTGGCTTGGCTGACCGATTCTCCAGCGCCCATTTCAGCGTGCGATGCACGATCAGGTCGGGGTAGCGCCGGATGGGCGAGGTGAAGTGCGTGTATTCATCGGTCGCGAGCGCGAAATGACCCAGGGGATCGGCGGCGTAGCGAGCCTGTTTCAGCGAACGCAGCATCAGGTAGGAAAGGATCCGTTCCTCCGGCTTTCCCGCAAGTTTTTCGGTCAAGCGCTGATAGTGCTGCGGGCGAATATCAATTTCCTCCGTCGCCGGCACAGTGACACTCATCTGCCGCATGCGCCCTTGCGCCGTCCGGCCCTGACGCGTATCGCGCGCAGGCGGCTGCACGCGCCCATGGCGAACCGTGACGCGGCGCTCGGATAAATCCTCCACTCCCAGTGAATATCCGAAAGCCTGCGCCAGATCTTCGAACTCGATCACTTTTTTCGGGTCGGGCTTTTCATGAACGCGGTGCAGCGTGGCAATTCCACGCCGCTCCAGGTACTGCGCGACCGCTTCGTTGGCGGCGAGCATAAATTCTTCGATGATGCGATGCGCGATGTTGCGCACGCTCCGCACGATGCTCATCATGCGTCCCGTCTCGTCGAACTCGATCACCGGCTCCGGCAGATCGAAATCGATCGATCCTCGTTCGTTGCGCTGCCGGTTTAGCAGAAGGGCAAGCTCTTTCATCAGGCGGAAGTTGTCTACCAGGTGCGCATATCGCTGCGTCATTTCCGGATCGGCTTCGAGCACCTTATAGACGTTCGTATAGGTCATTCGCTCGGCGGAACGAATCACGCCGGGAGTGAAGTCCGCCGAAATCATTTTGCCGGATGCGTCCATTTCCATCAGAACGCTCATCACCAAGCGGTCGACATTAGGATTCAGCGAGCAAATGCCGTTCGATAGCTCCTCCGGCAGCATGGGCACGGCGCGATTCGGGAAATAGACGGACGTGCCGCGCACACGCGCTTCGCGGTCGAGCGATGATCCAACGCGCACGTAATGCGCCACATCCGCGATGTGCACCTGCAGCTCGTAGCCGCCGTCCTTGCGGCGGGTGACGTGCACCGCGTCGTCGAAATCCCTGGCGGTCTCGCCATCAATCGTGACGATCGGAAGACGCCGAAAATCGCGTCGCCCGCGCAGATCGTGGTCAGACACTTGTTGCGGCGTTGCGCGTGCTTCCTCCAACGTTTCATCCGAGAACACGTGCGGCAGATGGTGCTTGCGGATGATGATTTCGGTATCGACGCCGATCTCGCCGGGACGGCCGAGTATTTCGACCACGCGGCCCGCGGGTGCCAATCCGCCCTTTGGGAAACGCGTGATTTCCACGTTCACTACTGCGCCATCGAGTTCCGGCAATCGCGCCCTTGCCGCAGCGGCGTCTCTTCCATGTGCCCCGATCTTCTGAAGCAGCTCCGAAGTCAATTCCTGTCCGGCGGGGATGAAAATCTCGTGATGAATTCGAACGTCGTATGGCAGGACGTGATTGCCGTGAGGGCCGTAGCGAAACAGGCCGACGAGGGTCGGATGCTCGCGCTGGAGGATTTGTACGACTCGGCCTTCGGCGCGGCCATCAGGACGGCGATGGGCGATGCGAGACAGCACGCGATCGCCGTGCATCGCGTCGTTCATACTGTCGCGCGGAATGAACAGGTCGCCTGAGACGCCAGGAATCGGCTTGTCAGGCACGACGAATCCGTAGCCATCGCGATGAGCGACAATCCGGCCAGATATAAGATTGGGATCGTGCGCCCGCTGAGGAGCTTTTGCGCGATGTTCGATCTCCGCCTGAGGCCGTTCTCGAGGTTCGGGTTGACCGCCTTTGGAAGCGGCGGCTTGCTTCGAGGGACGCCGGCCTGCAAGGCGATAGCGATTTCCTTGCTCTTCGATCTCGCCCTTGCGTTCGAGCTGTCGGATGACGCGCGGCAGAAAACGCCGGCCCGAATGCTTCAAGCCTAACCCATGCGCGATTTCACGAATGCTGGCCGGCTTCGCGATCGTCGAAAGATGCGCGATCACCTGAGCGGGAGTCACTTCCGGTTCGACTGCAGGTCTGGACCGTTTTGGGCTGTGCTTCATGGCGGCTTTCTGTCGCAAACAGGCTAAACGAAATGCGCGTGAACGGAAAGGGCGCGCCTGCGATGCGACGGCGATGCAATGTCGCTCATCATGGTGGAGGAGGATTTGCCAGAGGCGTATCGAGGACCGCCGGCCGGCCATTCGGTTGCATGATCAAGGCGGGAGCGTAGTCGCCGAGCAGTTCCCTACGCCACCAGTTTCCTGTTTTGCGTTTCGTTGCAAGGCTCGTAAACCAATATCGATAAATGACGGACCGCACTTCCTTCGGCGGAGACGATCGCGGAAAGGGATCGTACGCGAAGAGCTGCAAGACGTCCGGCGAATTCTGGAGCAATCTTTCCTCGGTCCACACCACCCACCTGTTCTGCTGCCAGGAATCCAGCGAAGCGAACCACATATTCCAGTCGAATCGCGGCTGATAGGGAGCGTATATTCCCGGCGCCTTGTTAAGTTCTTGCGGCTTGTAGCGAAACGGGTATGCAATCCACGTTTTTCCGTCATTCGAACCCTGAAATTCGATCTCGTAGCGTTTCCACGTCATGCGCTCGAACAGGCCGTACAGATTCGCGACCCGAAATGGCTCGAGCCACGCGATTGGCTGCAGTGGAATCGGCGGATCGAACACGAACATCTCCAACAGTTGGGCGCTGGCCACGTACAAAACCAGCCCGAGACACACGATCGAAATCGTCGTGGTTACCGGTCGGAGTGACTTTCTCCAGCGTTCGATCGCATTGTGCGCGCTGTTAAACGCGGCAAGAGCCTTCGGTTTCCAATCGGCGAACTGCCGGACGCGGAGCGGCAAGATCCATTCGATGAAGCGGTCGTCCAACAGGAGAAATCCGAGCGCAAGCACGAGGTAATTCAGGAATGCATAGTTCGCCGTCAGAATGATGCCGATTTGAAAGGGTGTTACGATGCAGAAACATACGATCCGAACGCGTCGTGGAAGGAAAAGCATCCAGACCAGAAAAATTTCCGCAACCAACGTGAAGAGCGCCGTCGAAGCCTGAAACCAGTGTGGAAAATGCTGGACGTAGTAGCCGATCCAGGTGGGCAAAGGGCCGTTTTGGTAATACTGATCCATTGCGGTGAGATTGCGCCACGAGGGATCGTGCCCGAGCCACTTCCCCACGCCCGACTCGAAGTAGATGCGGAACCATTCCCATTGCAAGAGAAACGTGCTGAGCCACGAGGGCGGATGATCCGCGCCGAGCCCCGGCCACAATCCCGGCGCGGCGAAAAATAGCGAGATGAAGCCCGCTTCGAGAAGCATGCCGTCGGACTGATAGGCGGCAAAATCCTGCGCGGCAGCAATGAACGAAAGGAAGCAGACAAAGCACACGAGGAGCATGCCGCGCGGCCACAGGTTGAAGACGAGAAGCACCGAGGCGATCAGTCCAAGCCAGCAAAGCAGCATCAACGCGCGGTCGCTGGAACTGATCCACAAGAGCGTCGGTGCAAACCGGAATCTTTCCGCATGCAGATTGGGCGCTGCCGCGATGGCACGCAAATAATCGCGGGCGGGCAGAATGCCGTCTGGGCCGATCAGGCCCTTGATTTGGAAATAGAGCGAGTAGAACGCGGAAAAATAAATCAGGCCTAGCGCTCGGAGGAAAATCCATCGCGGCCAGAGGCGTCCCGGCCTGGCGGATCGGCCGTCGGCGTTTGAGCCGGACTTTTCGATTTCGGTGGCAACCCCGAGACCGATCTGGTCGCCCGCAGGGAACGGTTTTCTTTCAGCTCCGAGCAGCCAAGAGCGGATCGCGGCGAGCCGTTCCTTCATGCGCCGAGATTATACCGAGTTGCGGCCAGAGCTATCGCTTCGCGCGGGAGAAATCGCACAGCAGGCAAGAGAAGTCGTTCACCAGATTTGTGAAGGCACCGAAACAGAGGTCACACCGAAGCAGCACAGCCGCCCAGCTTTTAGGATTCCCGTTCGCGATAATCGCGATACTCCGGCTGAACGTCGTCTTCGGGAACTTCTTCGGTTCGAACGCCGCCCTCATCGGCATCCGGAGCGTTTTCCACCCCATCTACGATTCCCGCTTCGAACGCCTGCCCTTCTTCGATCAGCTCGGAGACGCTTTCCGAGTCGACATCCTCCACACTCGAGAGGCCCTGGATATCGCCGGACTGACCGCCACTCTCCAGCGCGACACCCTGGTGGATTCGAGCGCGACGGCCCGGGGCTTCGCCGCCTGCACGGACGGGGCGCTTCGCGCGCGAGGCGCTCCTAGAGCGCGATACCCTGCCGCGTTTCGAAGAGGTGTTGCGTTTGCGTGCTTTGGATTTTGCCGGTTTCGCTTTTCGCTTTGTCAGCTTGCGAGCCATGGAAAAAGTCTACACCTGTCCGATGGGAGCAACAATACAGCCTGCGCGACCCGGGCTTTCGATCGAATGTGTGCGGTAGAGGTCTACAGAGACCTGTCGCGTTGCTCTCACTGTACTTCAGCGGAGCGGTCCCCTTCGTAATGCATGATGTGGTAGTACGCTTCCCAACCGTCCCATAGGACTGGCGGCGAGATGTGGGTTTCCGGGTCGTCGAGAAATTTTGAAAACGTCTCGACGATCTGCCGCGTGCGGTAGATTCCGGTCAGCCAGTCGCCGCGGTACCAGTTTTTCCACTTACCATATTCGGCCGCGGATTCGGCGTCCTGAATCTGGTCGAATGCGTTTAGAGCCGTGCGAATTTGTTCGTGCGCTTTCGCCGTGTCGCCGTTCGAAGCGTCCTGTATGGCGTTGGAGACGGAAAACAGGATGCGATTGCTGTCGCGGTTGATGGCGGTCATGGCCAGAACTTGTTCGTTGTAGAACGGGCGGCGGGCCGCGGGAATCGATGGTTCAAGCGCCACTGCCTGTTTCCAGACTGCGTCCCAGCGTGGTTGCGCGTCGCCGCATTGCTGGATCTCGTGTTTCGCCACTTCGGCGAGCCACTGTTTGCGCGTCAGTTGCACAGTCCTGGGCCCGAAACGAAAGCCGAAGATGTGGGGCTCCTCCCATTTCGGGGATTGGCTTGGCAGCGAGTACAGCGGCGAATCAATCATGTAGGTCAGCAACATCAATCGAGCCTCGGTGTGATAAAGCTGATCGCCGTATTCGTGAACCGGATTTCCAAAGCGTGCGGGCGCAGCAAAGTACTGCTCGTAAAAGTCTGCGAGTTTCGGCGCGGCCCTCTTGCCGAATTCTTCGGACGCCCATTGAAGATAAAACCGGCGGGCGGGATCGGCTCCGCTTGGGATTCCCCTCCACGCCGCTTCCATCACGGCCCGCACCGACATGGTCACCGGCCGGATGTCGCTCGTGTTCACCAGAAAATAATTGGTCGCGCCGGCCTTGATGTAGCGGCCCATCTCCGAAAAACTGCGTTCAACGGGAACCATTTCGCTGAGCTGGTTTGCGCGTCCGTTCATCATTGCCACGTGATCGTACGCGCCCTGGCCTGCCGCGACTTCCCCGTGGTCCTGCAAATAGCCATAGCCGCTGTCGGCCCAAACTGCGGACACCTCCGGCGGGATGCGCAAATCGCCCTGGCGCACCAGGCGAGATCCCTCTTGCCACAGGCTGGTTATGAACTGGGCGTTTGGGCGGACCGATCGCACGATCTGGATCTGACTCGCGATCGCTTTCGTGATCAGTGCGCCCAGAGCTTTGTCGTTGTCGCGAACACTCGGATCCATCGACGCGTACGTGACATCGGACAATCCGCGCAATCCAACGGTCCACAAGACTTCCTGATCGGGCAAATAGGAATTCACGGCGTCTTTCCACGCCCGTTCGAGAATTTCGGGGTGGGTCGTGTAGTTGTAAGGAACATCCTTCGGCCAGCGGGCCACGTTCAGCCCAAGGGGAATCGCGTGATGCTGGGTGATGATTAACCCGCGCCTGGCAGCCAGTTTTACCTGCGGATCATCGGGAAAGATCCAAGTTCCCGGCGCCACCATGTTTCCCTTCAGCCGCAGAATCGTTTCATAGATCTTGTTCCAGACGTCGAGGGAAATTCCGGTGCGGTCTTTCTTTTCGCCCGGCGCCCACCCTGTCAGCAGGTCTTCGTCGTTGATAAAGAGCCCGCGGTACTTGAAAACGGGCGAGGCAAAATCGCGGTTGAGAGATGCGGAAAGTTCGATTGACGTCCGCCGCACGGGCGCATTGTCCGTCCAGTAGTACATCGGATCGATACCGAGATATTCTTCGGAGAACTGATAAACCGCAAAAATCGTTCCGCGCATGTCCGCACCGGCCAGAAGGATCACGTTTGTCGGACGGCCATGCCAATCGACCTTGCGCACAGAAATCGAGAACGATTCCGGCGCAGTGAGACCAGCCGGGCGCATCGATGCGGGAATTTCCGAGGCTTCGCCGATCAAGATTGTCGTCGGTCCCGTTTGCCCTCGCTGCCGAATGACCGGGGGACGCCGGCCGAACACTTTCTGGAAGTCCGAGGCCAAGTCGTCCGCCGCCAGTTGGATCGGTCCAGCTTCGTTCGCAGCTTCGAGGATCGAGACGGATCCGTTGAGAATCACGGAGTTTGGGCTCGCCGATCGCGCGACTACGCGAGGAGCAACTCGTTTGCCCGACCGTTGCGGACTGGCAAAGACATAAAGCGCGGAGGAGCAAACGAGAGCGAAGACAGCCGACAGAACAACGACATTGTGCGAGATACTCGAGTATTGATTCCGCGAACTTGGGCGTACGGGCATTATGAGCCTCCCGGTAAAGCCGGACCGATTCTAGACGCTACACGATCGTGAGGTAAATCGTGCTGCTGCCCGCGAGTCCGCTTACGACCTCGCGACATCCAATTCACATTGCGAATTATGGCTTTGAGATACCATGTAGCCGCGCCTCGTGGGCTGACCCGCGCCGAGAGGCGGCCAAGTCCGACCGATATGGCTGATCCAAACAAATCCGAGCAGGCGAAAAATGCCCAGATGAAACAGTCGTGGAAGCTCCTGCCCGACGTGTGGGCGCTCCTGAAACCGCGTCGCGCGATTCTGGTTGGCGGCTTCGCACTTATGGTGATCAACCGGCTTTGCGGGTTGGTTCTTCCCGGCTCGACGAAATACCTGCTCGATAATGTCATTCTGAAACGGCAAGCTCACCTTCTTCTGCCGATCGTTCTCGCCGTCCTTGCGGCGACGGTGATTCAGGGCATTACGTCCTATTCGCTCACGCAGTTGATGTCGAAATCCGCGCAGCGCATGATCACCGAATTGCGGGTGAAGGTTCAGGCCCACATCGGGCGTTTGCCAGTGGCCTTCTATGACCGGAACAAAACGGGCGTTCTGCTCTCTCGCATCATGAGCGATGTGGAAGGCGTGCGTAATCTGCTCGGGACAGGTCTGGTCGGCTTCGTTGGAGGGATGCTGACGGCTCTTTTCGCCCTGATCTATCTGTTTCGGGTCAGCGTTGTGATGACGCTCGCCGCATCCGCCGGCCTGCTCATCTTTGGCCTCAGCCTTAAGAGCGCGTTCAAATACATCCGGCCGATATATCGCGCCCGGCCGAAGATCAACGCTGAGGTTACAGGCCGCCTAACTGAGACTTTGGGCGGGGTGCGCGTCGTGAAGGGCTACCACGCAGAGCAGCGCGAAGAGACGGTGTTTTACCTGGGCGCCCAACGCCTTCTCGACAACGTGCTGAAGACACTCACGGCGGGTTCGCTGATGAGCCTTTCCGCCACCGTTCTGGTTGGGGTGATCAGTGCCACGATCATGCTGCTCGGCGCGCGGCAAATTCTGTCAGGCAAAATGACGCCGGGCGACTTTTTTGCTTACACGATGTTCCTGGCAATGTTGGTTGCGCCGGTTGCGCAAATCGCGAGCATCGGCCCCTCCATCACCGAAGCATTGGCAGGACTCGAACGCACGCGGGAAATCCTGAAGGAAGTCCCCGAACACGTGGATGCTTCCCGAACAGTCGAAATAAGCCGCATCGAGGGCAGTGTCGAATTTCAGAACGTCGACTTCTCCTACGACCCGAACAAGCCGGTCCTTTGCGACGTCAGCTTCCAATCCGAGCCGGACATGGTGACCGCTCTCGTCGGCCCATCCGGCGCAGGCAAGTCAACAATCATCGGCCTAATCGCCGCGTTCTATGCGCCGACGAAGGGTCGAGTGCTGGTTGACGGCGTCGACCTGACGAAGGTGAAGCTCGATTCTTTTCGCAAACAGCTTGGTGTGGTTCTCCAGGACAGTTTTTTGTTCGATGGAACGATTCGTGAGAACGTGGCGTTTGGCAGGCCCGATGCGACGGAAGAAGAGATCCTTGCGGCCTGCCGCGTAGCGCGCGTGGACGAGTTTGCCGAAGGTTTCGAAAAAGGGTACGACACGATCGTCGGCGAGCGCGGCGTGAAACTCTCTGGAGGACAGAAGCAACGCGTGTCGATCGCCCGGGCGATCCTAGCCGATCCGCGAATTCTGATTCTTGATGAGGCCACGTCGAGCCTCGATTCCGAATCGGAAGCGTTGATTCAGGAAGGCTTGCGATACTTGATGCGCGGGCGGACGACCTTCGTCATCGCGCATCGCCTATCAACGATTCGTCGTGCCGGTCAGATCCTGGTGGTGGAAGCGGGCCGCATCATCGAACGCGGTACGCACGCATCGCTGTACGCGCTCGGCGGGCGCTATTTCGATCTCTACACCAAGCAACACGGCCTGCAGGAAAATCTGTTTCTCGCGCCCGGCGAGGGAACCGAACTTGATGAATCCCGTCCCCCCGGTTCCAACGGCGGGGCAGCAAATGGACAGAGAGACTCGGGTTTGCCCGAGGCCATCCGCCTTCTTCGTGGTCCCCAAGCCTGACGTCGCCCGAAACAACGGCCTTGATGAAAATACGTGCGGACACTCGCACCGGCCATGCTCCACAAGCCAGGGCGGCGGTACCGAGCGTCCCCAAACCCCGCTTTGCCGTCCCAATACGCCCACCTTGCGCCGCAAAATTGCCAAAACCGTCTCGCTTTTTATTGACCTACAGGGACAGGAGCCGCCCTGTTCCTGCCAAATTGCCGCTACGTAACCCAACATTCATGCCGCGCTCAAGTGGTTATTCCTCAACGAGATGCGGCTAACAGGCAGTTGCGCTTTTCCTGCTGGTTGTATAGGCGTTTGAGCGGACGAATGAACACAAGTCTGCACTGATCCAATTCTGGTCTCCGGTCCAGTAGCAGTGCCGAACGCCGGTACCTACACTCCGGTCCATGAAACGGCCCCAGCGAAGTAATCAGGTTTTCTCCAGTAGTCGCAATATCGTCAATCCTGTATTTAATGCCCCGGCAAACACTGTATGCATCCTGGCGCTGGCGCTGATCTTCGGCGCCTCCGTGTGGCTTTGTGGTTGCGCCGGCGTCGTTGGCTCACAATTACAACACTCGGAAGCAAACTCTGGAACGGCCGCGCTCTCGGCGAGTCCCAGCAGTGTTGCTTTCAGCAATGTCGGTGTTGGAGCTACGGCGAAGCAGACTGTCACAATTGTGAATTCGGGAAGCACCAGCGAGAGTGTGACCGCGATAACGTCGAGTGGAACAGCCTTCAGCGTCAGTGGAATTACGCTGCCCTATACTTTAGAAGCAGGATCCAGCACTACGTTCACGGCCGAGTTCACCCCCACCACTGCCGGCGCTGCTAGCGGCAACCTTTCAATCGTCGCCACGAGTGGGAGTGTGGACCCCACGTTCACTGTTCCCTTGAGTGGAACCGGGACGCAGGCCCAGCTTGGACTGAGTCCTGCATCGGTGAGCTTCGGAAGTGTGACAACCGGTCAGAGCAACTCGCAACCCGTGATGATTTCGAATTCCGGGAATGGCGCACTGACGGTGTCGTCATACACCACGAAAGGCGCCGGCTTCAGCGTAACTGGCCTGGCGACTCCGCTGACGATCCAGCCGGGCAAATCAACATCGTTCAACGTATCGTTTGATCCGACCTCAGCCGGTAGCGTCTCCGGCTCGATTTCGCTCTCCAGCAACGCACCCAATTCGCCGACTGCGCTGGCGTTGAGTGGCACGGGCGCCGCCGCGACGGCGACACTGAGCGTCAGCCCTTCGAGCCTGGCTTTCGGAGATGTCACTCTGAACGCGAGCAGCTCACAAGATGTGTCCCTCAAAAATACCGGCAATTCGAACGTCACCGTTTCGGCCGTCAGCGTGAGCGGTGCTGGATTCAGCGACTCCGGCGTGAATGCGGGTTTGATCCTGTCGCCGAATCAAAGCGCGACTTTGAAGGTTGGCTTTGCGCCAACGACAGCCGGGAGCGTTTCGGGATCGGTGAAAATCAGCAGCAACGCTGCGAGCTCGCCTCAGTCGGTTGCGCTCTCCGGCAATGGCATGACATCGCA
The DNA here is from genome assembly GCA_036279175.1 of Candidatus Acidiferrales bacterium. Classification (GTDB taxonomy): domain Bacteria; phylum Acidobacteriota; class Terriglobia; order Acidiferrales; family UBA7541; genus Palsa-295. The sequence goes on from DASUJR010000291.1 coordinate 16,563, forward strand.
CAACGTATCGCTGGCTTGGTCTGCCAGCACTTCTTCCGATGTGGTGGGCTATAACGTATATCGCGGGACAGTTTCAGGCACCTACTCGAAAATTACTTCCGCGCCCACTGCAGACACTTCTTACACCGACACGACCGTTCAATCGGGCCAGAACACCACGTACTACTACGTGGTCACAGCGATCGACTCGAACGGTGCGGAGAGCACGAATTCAAATCAGGCGACCGCGACAATCCCGTAACGCGGTCTGGCAGCCAGGCCAGTAACGGCTCAGGGAAAGAGCAGGGCGAGCATCGACGTCGCCCTGTCCGCATCCCCGCACTCTCTTGCCCTGTACCACTCGTGTACTACAGGCCAGTAGCCCCCTCGCATACAGTCCCGCAGACTCACCCGCTCGGGTAAACACCTGAGCTTAGACCGCGATTTCACAGCAATGGGGGAACTTTGTTTAGATCCAAGCTTGCGAATTACGTTTTGATTTTCTGCGCGGCGATCAGCATGGCCGGCTGCGCGGGCTCGGTCCTTGGCGGAGGTCCGGACGCGAACCCTTACCTTGAGGTTACGCCGTCCTCGATCCAGTTTGGAAACGTGCCGGTCGGAACCGAGTATTCCCAGAGCGTCCAGGTGAAGGCAATAGGCGGGTCCAGCGTTACGGTTCGAAGCATCGCCGTTCAAGGAAAGTCTTTTACTTTCTCCGGGCCGACACTTCCCCGCACGCTGGCACCGGGACAAAGCATTTCCCTTACGGCCGAGTTTCGCCCTGGATCAGCCGGCAGCACGTCTGGAGCGATCGTCGTCTTAACCGACGCACCGGATCCGAGCCTGCAAATCCCGATTTCCGGCACTGGAGGTAAGGCGACCGTGGCGATTACGGCTACACCCGCATATCTCGCCTTCGGTCCCGTCAGTAAAGGAACCGTCAAAACACAACAGCTTTCCCTCAAGAGCACCGGTACCACGCCGGCAGATATTTCTCGAATTTCTATCCTCGGTACGGCGTTCAAACTATCCCATGGCAATGCAGGCGTTATTCTGAAACCTGGCCAAACATTGGATCTGACCGTCGCATTCAATCCAAGCCAAAACGGAACCGCAAATGGAATGTTGGACGTCTCGAGCAACGCGCCCGCCATGCTGCAAGTGCCGCTGGGAGGAATTGGAGCAGACGCCGGCGCCAACCATTCCGTGGACTTGCGATGGGGCCCGAGTTCATCGTCCGGAGTGATCGGCTACAACGTATACCGCAGCAGCAGCGCCGACGGCATGTTTACAAAATTGAACGCCGCCGTGGATGCGTCCACGACGTACAGCGATTCATCTGTCGCAAGTGGACACACGTATTTCTATGCGGTGACGGCCGTCGATTCGCACAACGGCGAGAGCGCTTTTTCGGCTCCGGCTTCGGTCAGCGTGCCGTAATCGCGGCCGTTAGAATCGCCAGTGGCGACATTGCACGCGATCGCTTTTTTCTTTGGCCGCAAGTAGCGGGGCATACACGCACTCCGCCACCCTGCAGACGTGACCGGCACGTCTCTACTTTGCCGGAGTTGGAAGCGTTGGAGCGGGAGCTCTTCGATCCGATCGAACCACGCCATCACTATTCATCCACAAGAAACCGAGGACCATGCAAACCACGGCGAGGGCAACGTTCCCTATTGAAAAACGCGCCCCGGTGGCCCGCACGAGGATCCATTCGAAAACCAGAGCAGGAAGAAGAATCCAGAGCGCGAAAGCGGCCAAGCGTTCCGCTGAACGCCACGATGCGGCAGTGAGGACGAGTCCGAGCAGCGCTCCCGCGGGGAAAAAGACGAACGCGTAAAAAATGTCCCGGTAACCACTTAACTCGCCGTCTTTCAGGTGACGCACGTAGCCCGCGAGAGCTGTTTGTACACCAAGTCGTCGCGCGTCGATTTTTTTTCCGTCCATATACGAGCTAAGTACCGACCCGTCATAAGAAAACATTATCGTCCGGACTGCGCCGGTGCTTAGCGCTCTTGGGATTTTCCAGTCCAGTATGTGCCGCTCCACCACAGGGGTGCGAAACCAGAACAGGATGCCGTCGCCTTGTTGGCTGATATAGAAATCTGCAAACCCGGAGTACTGTGATAAGGAGAGCATTCGCCCGTTCCTGGCGGCAGCGGCCGGCGGCAGCAGAACAGCTCGAATCGAAAACTGATTCGCCTGTTTAATCCGGTTGACCAAATAGCTTGATAACGTTGGCGACGCGGCGATTGGAACGGCTTGCGATCCTCCCTGTGGTCCGGCACCGATGCCGTTGGATGAGTGCTGGCCACTAAAATCGAAGTTCACGAGCGGATCGTCGATTACAGGCGTACTCGGCGCGGACGTCAATTGCTCTGCAACGTTATTCGGCAGCGCCCGATTCCATATCTGTACCTGCAATACCTTGCCGTTCCATGGACGGCGCCCGGACGCATCGTTTCCAAGAACCAGAAAACAATCGCTTCGCCAATCTTGCAGGCTGATTTTCCGTGTAAGGAACGCCGAAGCGATGAACCAGATTCCGAAATAGGTCACGAGAACGGACGCAAGGCGTCGAGGTGTGATCCACGTTTGGACTTTCCACTGAACCTTCGACAGATGGCGGAAAATCCAGCCGCCGAAGAGAAACGCAACGACACACCCCAGAAAGGCACCCGTCGTATTTGTTAGAACGTCTTGCCATCCCGAATCGCGAAATGGAACGTAGAGTTGCGTAAACTCAATCGCGTAAGAGAACAGCACGCCCGCCAGACTGGTGTAAATCAAAGTAGCTTTGCGAGACGTGCCGCGGCGCAACAGTTTTGTGCCGATTCCGAATCCGTACGGCATGAAGAGGAGGATGTTGAGAAAAATATCGAGCGGTCCGCCCGCCTTGCCGCTGCTGCCAAGGAAAAAAGGCGCCCCATGCCGATACGGCTTGGCATGAGAGAGTTCGAACGGATACATCGTCAAGAATAGAATTCCGGCGATCGCCAGCGTAAGAAAGCGATTCGACCAGCTATAATCGAGCAATGATGCGTTTTGGATATTTCGGCGGGAGATCATTCTCTCGGAATCGAACGCGGTAAATTCGAGTCTAACACGTTTTCATTTTTGGATTCGGCGCGACTGCCGACCCTCCCGCGCGCCGCACAACAAATGGATGAAGTTAGTACATCACCGGGTTACACGTTCGAAGCAAAATCGAGAATGAAATATCCGTACGTTATGGTGTTCGTATTGTCGGCTCTCCTTGCACGTCCAACGTGGGCGGGACAGTCGAAGCACCGGATCACGGTCACTTTCGACTATGACTTCACGCACCAGCCACCCTGCTCGGCAGACAGCAAAAACAGTAAAGATGAGAAGACGAAAGACTGTATACAGGAATTTGTGGCGTACGACATTTCGGCAGGTCTGCAGAAGCGTACGAAGCTGATATCGATTCCGGCTGCGCAAGACGCCCATGGATTGGTTAAAGGGATAACCGCCACAACGCCCCTTCTGCTATTTGAAACCGGCAAACATCTGATTGCTGTTGTGGCGCAAACGCCGACCGGCCGCGAGTCCGATCCGAATCAATGCAGTGCGTGGGTCAATATTCCAGATTAGCCGCCTGGCGAGACTAGGCGGCGACTGGCGTGTCGTCACGCCACGGCGGCCCCTGAACTTTGCGAGGCGGAGTTTGTGGAGCAAGCGGCGCAAAAGTGGCCAATTGCACCTGCAAAAGGAACAGTAGCGCGTTCGAGGGAATGTGCAGGTTGAAATCGACAAAGCTGTGCAGCAGCAACCCCGAGATGGCGACGATCGCGCCTGCGTGGAGCGCTCGCGAAAAGTGCCCCTGCTGCGAAACGAATCCTTTGCGCGCCTGACGGTACAACAAAATCAGAAACGCGAGACCGCACAAGCCGCCGGCGAGGCCGCCTTCCGCCAGCAGTTCCATATAATCGTCATGCACGTGTTCGACGACCTTACCGTCGTAAGCGGTTTCGTGCGGAGGATAAGCCACCACAAGTGTGCCGAGGCCGGATCCGATCAGTGGATGATCGCGAAGGATCCCGGCGGCGCCTCGCGTCATGGAAAGTCTACGCGTCATTGTGATGTCGGTTGAAGGCAGGTTCTCGAATCGGCGGATGGCTCTGCCCGCCCCAATCCAGACGATCAGGGCGATGGCCGCAAGAGCGACTACGCCGATGGCAGTCATCTTTGCCCCTTCACTCCCTCGCCGGCTTCGCACCAAGAGCGTCAGCACGCCGATTTCAAATACAAACGCGACGATCCCACCTCGCGATCCAGACAGAACGAGGGCGCTGACAGGCACGATGGTCAGAAGCGCCGCCAGCGAAAAAAGCTCGCGTCGAACGCCGCGGAACACGAGCAGCCCAAAACCGATCGGCGCTGTCAGTTCCACGAATCCCGCAAAATCATTGCGGTTCACATAGGGGCCAAACAGATCGCCGCCCAACGGCAGCTCGTGGTACCAATAGATCTTTCCGTTTGACGTAAAGTGCTGCAAGATACCGAAAAGCGACACGACGAACCCGAACAATAAGAGGAACCACGCGACCTGGACCAGTTCCTCGCGTGTCCGGAAAGCCTGGGCAGCGAGAAAAAAGATTGTGGCGTATGCGGAGAACCGCAATAGTTCGAGCCGCGTGAAATATGGATACACCGTCGCCCGGAAAACGAGCTGGACGACACCGAGCGCGATCAACGCCAGCAGCGGCCACAGCAGCGGATTCCACTCAATTTTCATTTCAGGCCGGCGAAAAACGATCCAAGCCCACGCGATTAGAAGCACTGCGGCCGCAATTTCCACTACGGAGATCGCCCAAACCTGTACAGCGCCAAAGGCCAGCACGCTGAAAACGAACACGGCGAAGAGCCCGCATCGAATTGCCTTCATGGCGTGGCGGGCTCCCTTTCAGATGAAGGCGTCAACGACACATCCGCAATCCACGCCGTACCACTCAGCTTGTTATCGAACAGCCTGCTTGGCGGCCGGTAGAGCCGCAAGACCAAAAAGCGTGTTTCGGGACCTGTAACAACGTCCGCCTTGGCCTCGGTCCATGGATGGGTCCCGGTGAGGTTATCCGTCGTCACGTCGACTGCACCGCGATGATTCGGATCGCTGATCGAAAAACGCACGCCGCTTTCGGTGCTGATGGCTTCCGTTTTCAGATATGCAGTGAACCGGTAGGCGCTGTTCGGCTGTACCGCGACGTACTCGGCCGGTGCTTCCAGGTCCGTGTTGTTGCCTCCGCCAAAGTCGAGCCGCACCGAACGTGCGGGCGACGCGACTCGCGGCTGGTCAAAGTTGATTTCCACACCGACTGGCGAATCCCATCGCCAGCCGAGCCCGCCATTCGCGAAAGACTCTGCAAAACGGCCGTTCCAAATCAGCGACGATCCGAGCGGTGGTTCGTATGTGGTTC
>DASUJR010000292.1:0-3947 GCA_036279175.1 Candidatus Acidiferrales bacterium
GATCCCAACATCGCGGAAATCCGCAATTGGATCAAAATTCTGCGCGAGCCACCCACGGTCACCGTACAGACCAAATTGCTGCGGGCGGCCGTGCCCGCCGTGGAGGTCCCGCCGCGACCCGACTGGGCGCCGCCGGACGTAGACACGGCAAAGCCGTTCCTGGTGGCCGGCGCCGTCTGCCCGTTACCTCAAATTCTGAAGAATGCGGGCGACAACGCCGAACAGCTCGTGACGAGCTTACAGGAATTCTCAGCGACGGAAGATTTTCAGGAAGTAGAATTAAAGCGCGGCGAAAACGTGGAAAAACCCGCCGAGCATGACTTCAAGTATCTGGTAATTATCGACAAGGCCTCGCCCCAATCGTTCGACGTGAAGGAATTCCGTACGCAAGGTTCCGATCAGGTACAGCTTCCTGGTCGCATTCAAGATACGGGCGTCGCCGCCATGGCCTTGGCGCTGCATCCTCTGATCCAGCCGGATCTGGATTGGAAATGCGAAGGCCTTGGCACCTGGGATAGTCAATCTGCGTGGGTGGTTCATTTTGAGCAAAAGCAGAAAGCGCCGGACGTGCTGTCCTGGTTTCAAGGGCCGCTGCATAGCTACGCGCTGCCGTTGAAAGGGCGAGTGTGGATCTCGGCCCAGTCGTATCAAGTGCTGCACCTCGATACGGATCTCGTGAAGGCAATCAAGGACATCGACCTGCAGCGCGAACATTTCTCAATCAACTATGCGCCAGTTTCGTTCTCGCAGCATAACGTTCAACTGTGGCTCCCTGAAAACGTGGATACGTACGTCCAGTTCGAAGGGCACTTTTTGCATTACTACCACCGGTTCAGCGATTTCAAATTGTTCTGGGTCGGCACCTCACAGAAAATTGCCGCCCCCAAAGACGCCAAAGAGCAGAAGCAGCACCCGAAAAAGCCCGGGCAGCAACAGTAGTTTTCAGCGTTCAGTTTTTCGCCGAATCGACGGTCCGCGCATGGTCGCTACCGCTCCCATAGGCAATACGCGCTCGCAGCAACACTAGGTGACTTGCCTCTTTCTGACGGAATTGTCCGTATTGACGTTCCCGCCTGATCGTTCCTATAGTTCCGGCACGGGGGTGTTAAACAGCAGTAACGGTAGCGCGGAGTCGATCATTGTTCAGCGACTCGGCCGCCTTCACGGCTAGTGTTTCCTGCCTACCAAGCCCGCCACGGTATCCATCAAATCGAATTTCGTCAGGATTTCGAGCTTGCCGCTGTCCATTTCGACGAAGACAGCGGGGCTGTCGTGGCTGAGGATATAAGTAATGCGTTCCACCGGGGCGCTCGCGGGGATCTGCGAAAGCGGCTTCCCCATCACCTCGCGGATCACCAGCTTGCGTAGATCTTTGCCCTGCAGCGCCATATTCAGGATTTCGTCTTCGAAAACGGTTCCAATCAGTTTCTCCTCTTCAAAAACAGGCAACTGTGAAATGTCCTGCTGCTGCATCGTGTGCAGCGCGTGAAATACGGTCTGATATGGCCGGGCCACGACCAGTTCGCGCGATTTTCCGTTCTGCCGCTTTACGCGAACTACATCGGCCGCAGTGAGTGTGACTTCCGCCTCTGTGTATCCGTGCTCGCGCATCCAACTGTCGCTGTAAACCTTGCTCAGGTAGCGCGAGCCTGAGTCGGGCATGAACGCAACGATTACGTCGCTCTTGTTCGCATTCCTGGCCACTTTCAGGGCGGCGGACACGCAGCCTCCTCCAGAACCGCCCGTGAAAACCCCTTCCAGTTTCGCGAGTTTCCGCGCCCAGACGAAACATTCCTCGTCGTGAACCTGCATCACGTCATCGAGTACGTCGAAATGCATCGTGCTGGGAAAAATGTCCTCGCCAATTCCTTCCACCACGTATGTCAGAGCCTTGCCGATCTTTCCCGTCTTGAAATATTCGTAATAGAGCGAGCCATAAGGATCGACGCCGATGATCTTCACGTTCGGGTTCTGCTCTTTCAAGTATTTCCCGACGCCGCTGATCGTTCCGCCGGTTCCCATGCCGCACACGAAATGCGTTATCTTGCCTTCGGTATCGTTCCAAATTTCAGGACCCGTCGTTTTGTAATGCGCCTCGGGGTTCATCTGATTCTCGTACTGGTTCGGATAGAAGGCGTTCGGAATCTCGCGGGCGAGCTTTTTCGCGACGGAGTAGTAGCTGCGCGGATCTTCCGGTTCAACAGCAGTTGGACAAACCACGACTTCCGCTCCGAATGCTTTCAACAGGTCAATCTTTTCGCGCGACTGCTTGTCAGTTATGGTGAAAACGACCTTGTAACCGCGAACGCAGGCGACCAAAGCCAAACCCATTCCCGTATTACCGGACGTCCCTTCGATAATTGTGCCTCCCGGCTTCAGCAGGCCGCGCCTCTCCGCATCATCGATCATCCACAGGCCGATTCTGTCTTTTACGGACCCGCCCGGATTTAGATAGTCAGCCTTGACGTAAACCTCGGCGGCGATATCTTTCGTCAGTCGGTTCAGGCGGATCAGCGGCGTGTTGAACATCGCTTCCAGAATGTTTTTGCACTTCATGGATGGGCTTTCTCTCCTGCCGCGCCGTGGCGGGAATTCGTACGCCGTAGATTAGAGGGTTAGCGAAATTCTGTCCAGCAGGCCCTTGCTCTCAAAAACCTAAATGCGTGCCCCCAACCGTCTTACATGCGCAGAACGCAAACGCGAACGCAATTGGTCAATTGCGGATCGACCTGCCTTCGTTCCGCGGAGGTAAGTGGCTTAGCACTACTGGCGTTTTGACTGGCGGCTTGGCGGTCGAAAGCGCCGGTGCCGGCGCCTGCTTGGAAGGAGTTTGCTTTTGGCCCGGCTTGGTAGCGGCCGGAAGAGTCGGAAGCACCCTCGCCGGAGTCGCAGGCTTTGCCGTGGCGGGCTGGGGCGCGGCAGTTTCCGTCAACCCTTGCTCGGCAGTGTCAGCCGGAGGAGCAGTATCGGGTGTATCGACCAATTCTTCCTTGTCCAAGACCTGCTTTTCCAGCGGAACTACGTCCGGGAAATTCTCGACCGGCTTCCCTTTTGTCGCCGCTTGCATGAATTCCAGCCAGATGGGCAATGCGGCGCGAGCACCCGTTTCCGTTTTCCCGAGCGAGATGCGCTTATCGTCGTTCCCGACCCAAACACCTGCCGTAGTCTCTGGGGTGAAACCGATGTACCAGGCATCCGTGAAATCGTTCGTGGTGCCCGTTTTGCCGGCGGAGGGACGCCCAAGTGCTTTGGCGCGTACGCCTGTTCCAAACTGCACGACATCTTCGAGCATCGCCGTCATCGTGTGCGCAACGTCGGGCGGTATGACATCTGTCACTTTCGGGCGATATTCCTCCAGCACCGCCCCGTCGTACGACGTCACACGACGAATAAAATGCGGCGCGATGTGAATGCCGTCATCGGGAAAAACAGTAAAACCTGAGGTATGTTCGAGCAAGGTCAAATCCGCCGCGCCCAGCGCAAGCGGCAGGTAGGGAGGCAGCGGGCTCGTAATTCCACATCGCCGAGCCATGTCGATGACGTTCTGAATCCCGACATGGTCGAGCAGCCTAACGGCCGGCACATTGCGCGAGTCCGCCAGCGCCCGGCGCAACGTCACCCGGCCTTCAAACCGGTTGTCATAATTGTGCGGCGAATACGCCAGACCTCCACTCCGGAATGTGACCGGCTCGTCGATAACCGTATCGAAGGGAGACATGCCTTCATCGAGGGCTGTCGCGTAAACATACACTTTGAACGAGCTGCCGGTTTGCCGCATGGCCTGCGTCGCACGATCGAATTTCGAAATATTGAAATCGTATCCGCCTACCATGGCTTTGATTTCGCCCGTGGGATTATCAATCGCGACCAGCGCCGCCTGCGCAGTGGGGACCTGCTCCAAATTTACCCATGCTGTTGCGCCGGAAAGATCCTTGATCTGCACGTTC
>DASUJR010000293.1:0-3702 GCA_036279175.1 Candidatus Acidiferrales bacterium
TCTTGTCTACATAGGATTCCCCCTTGGCCCAACGATCGCAGCTTTGCCTACCATCGCCGCGGCTGCCGGACCCGATGCGCTCATCACGGATGTGTGCGGGGCGAAGGCGATCGTCTGCAGGGAATTCAAAACTCGATTCAAAGGACCCGCGCGATTCCTCGGTGGTCATCCCATGGCAGGAAAAGAGGTCTCCGGCATCGACAATGCTGATGCTGAGCTCTTCGCTGGCGCGCCTTATGCGCTGATCGGGACCGAAAACGATTCCGATCCGCGGGTGCAGGGATTCGTCGAACTGCTTCGAGTCATGGGCGCAAACGCTGTGTGGTGTGACGCGGATACGCACGACTGGGCGGTGGGCATTGTTTCGCACCTGCCGCAACTTCTCGCTGTCGCGCTAGCGAGAGTGGTTTCGGGCGAACTGGACGAAACAGGCCTTCCGCTAACGCTCGCGGGAAAGGGCTTGCAGGATACCCTGCGCCTGGCGGGAAGTCCCTACGAGGTCTGGCGCGACGTTTTCATCGCGAATCGTGAAAACGTTTCGCGCGCCCTCGAACGGCTCGCGCAGGAAATCGATCACCTGCGGAGAAATCTCTCAAGCCGGGAACTGGAAGAAGAGTTTCGTGCTGCGAACGAACTTTTCGCCCTGCTCCAGAACAAACAGCAGAAAACAGAACGTTAGGCCCTGCATCGATTCAAACAGTTTTTGCGAGTTCGGTGTCATTTCCACCATAAGCGGGACCCAGGAATTGTGGCGTGAAGCCGGTAAGCGTTTACTGCCTCTCCCTGCCCGACCAGTCAAATTCTACAGGATGCCGCCAAAAAATCTACATGGAATCCATCAGAAAATGAACGCACGATCGGCAGCCGCGAAGAATGCTCCGCACCTTACAAACAGCAGTTCGACGAGGAGGTCGCGAGCGCGATCAGGTTTTAACGGCGTTGTGACCATCAGCATGTGACTCGGTCCCCTGCCGAACCATGCTGACGAAGGCCATTGCGGAGCGCGGCAGCGTCCGGTCGCGTCGGTAGACGACTCCCAGTTCCCGCCACACGTCCATGTCCGAAACCGGGATCAGTTTCGCTTTCCCGGCGCGCACTTCATCGCGAACGAAGCTTTCGCTTATCAGGGACACGCCAAGCCCGGCCGCGACGAATCGCTTGATCATGCCTACGCTGGGCAGTTCCATCGTGATGTGCAGGCGCGAACGAAACGGCCGGAACTGCTTGTCGTGAACCTGACGCATGAAACCGGTCTTCGGGAAAATGAGCGGTTGTTCCGCAATTTGAGCGCTCGTGACCGTTTTCATCTTCGCCAGGGGATTCGACGGGCTGGTCATCAACATGATCCGGTCGCGAAAAATCGGATGGACTCGAAGGCTTGGCGACTTTACCGGCAGCGTGACGACGCCGACGTCGATCGCTCCGTTTTCGATTTTCTCGATTACCTTGTGGCTGAAATTGCGGTAGATGCTGATCTGCACGTTCGGGTGCAGGCGATGGTATTCGGCAAAAATGTTCGGCAAGACGTACAGGCAGGTCGCCTCGTTCGCTCCGATCGCGAGCGTGCCCCGCGGTGTGCTGGCTTGATCGGCGACCGCTCGAAGCGATTCGTTCCGTAGTGTAAGAAGTTTCCCGGCGTATTCGAGCAGCACTTCGCCGGCGGAAGTGAGTTGAATGGATTTGCCGACGCGATCGAACAGCTTCTGGCCGTATTCCTGTTCCAATAGCCGAATCTGCGCGCTGACCGCCGGCTGAGAACGGAACAGCTTTTGCCCTGCGCGGGAAAAGCTTCCCTGTTTTGCGATCTCGACAAAAGTAACCAGGTGATCGAAATCCATCTTTTCGGCTCGAAAGCTGTCGATTTAGCCGTGAATTATAGCAAACGCCGGGACTCGCGGCTTGGCGCAAGCGTTCATTGGCTGAAGGTCATCAATGCGGCTTGGCGAGAGAATCAGCGCTGGCGTCCGGTACGGCTCGAGAATTGGCGCTTGCCGCGCGAATTGCATTTCGCTCGGCCTGCAAACTCGCTGCTGCAGCTCCAGCAAAAACAGCCGGGTCATGCGTTCGAGAGCCCGACGATTTTTCGGAGTTGCCGAGCGCGGCCATCTCTTGCTGTTCGAGGCGAGTGAGAATCGGTTCCCACGTTCTTCCGATGGAACAAGGCAAACGAACCGGCTCCAGACGAAGGAGCGGAACGCGAGCCGCCGAATTCAGCATTCGGCGCCCACGCGGGCTTCCGGTGAGCCGAACGTGCTCGCGCAAGACCCGCCGAAGCCATAAGTCCTCCTGATCGTCATCAACTTCGCTCCACGCCGGCATGCCAGATACGTCTTCAGCTGGTGCGGCGAACGACGGCGCGGTTTCGTCATCGAACGCCGGGCAGCGCACGAATTCGCGGTTATAGTTGCGTTTTGCAACCGATCGATCGAGCGCGTACACCAGGCCGCCGGTCATGCCGGAACAAAGGTTCTGGCCCGTGTCGCCGAGAATCAGAACTACTCCGGCGGTCATGTATTCGCAGCCGTGATCGCCGACGCCCTCGACGACGGCGAGTGCACCGCTGTTGCGAACGGCGAAGCGCTCCCCCGCACGACCGGCGACGTAAAGTTCCCCGCTCGTGGCGCCGTAAAGGACAGTGTTGCCGGCGAGTACGTCTCCCCGTCGTGATGCGGCGACTCCGCCGGATATGGCAATCGTGCCGCCACTCAAGCTCTTGCCGGCGTAGTCGTTAGCCTCGCCACGCAGGCGGAAACGCAATCCCGAAATCAGAAACGCGCCAAAGCTTTGGCCTGCGACGCCGCGAAATTCGCAATCGATGATGCCGTCCTTCAGGCCTTCGAACGATGTGCTCCGCAGGATTTCGCCGCTAAGGTGCGCTCCAACGGTGCGATCGGAGTTCGCGATAGCAAAAACGTTGCGGCGCGGAGCGCGCGATCTGGTGGATGATGTTGACCCCAGTTGCGGTTTGCCGGCCAAAAGATTCGAGAACCGCCGGATCAACTCGCCGTGAACGCCGACGGCGTCGCGTCCGTTTTCAGAGATGCGCGCCGGCGGCTCCGGCGCTGAAGCGAGGAGCGCACCCACCGCGGCTGTAGCAGACTCCGTGCGCGGCGCAAGGAACTGCACGGCGCCGACGATTTCATCAAGCGAACGCGCACCCAGCGCGGCGAGCCGCTCGCGGACTTCTGTCGCGACGCCGCGGAAGTAGGCCATCACCATTTCGGGCGTGCCGTTGAATCGCGTTCGCATCGTTTCGTCCTGCGTGGCGATGCCGGCGGGGCAGGTGTTCAGGTGACACTGACGCGCCATTACGCAACCGATCGCAAGCAGCGCGGCCGTGCCAAAGCCGAACTCGTTCGCGCCGAGAAGAGCCGCGATGATTACGTCGCGGCCGAACTTGAAACCTCCATCGACGCGCAGTCGCACGCGCCCCCGGAAGCCGGTCTGAATCAGTGCGCGGTGGGCCTCGCGCAAACCGATTTCCCACGGCAGCCCGGTATTCTTGATGGAAGTAAGGGGCGAGGCGCCCGTCCCGCCATCGAACCCGGAAATGGTGATCACGTCGGCGCCTGCTTTGGCGACGCCGGCCGCGATGATTCCCACACCGGCGCCGGAGACAAGTTTCACGCCGATGCGCACGGCGGGATTGATCGCACGCAGGTCATAGATCAACTGGGCAAGGTCTTCGATGCTGTAGATATC
>DASUJR010000294.1:0-4996 GCA_036279175.1 Candidatus Acidiferrales bacterium
AGGAATTATTCGGACCCACAGCCAGGCGGCAAGGACATACAAGACTCCTCGGCCCAATTCAACGAACAAGACTACGCCTATTGTAGGAAGCTGGCGCGGTTTGTAGAAAGCGATGACGTAAGGGCTGGCGATCAGTCCCGCGATCAGGTAGAGCACAAAATAGGCGATTGCCAGCAGAGGAGCGAATCCCAGAATTCTGAACGTTGAAACCGGCCCGATGCTCGAACCCCGCCGAAGCGGAGGCACGAGCGCCAGCAATGCCGCCACCGCAACGCTCGCTACCAGTCCGACCGTGAGCACAGGAGCAAGCTGGTTCCACGCGATCACATGGAAAAAAAAGGCTTCATCGAGCGTGTTCACCGTACCAACAACAAAGTCGAAGACAAACACTGCCGCGAATCCATCGAACCCTCCCGCATCGCTCCAATGTAATCCGAGCGTCAGCACGCCTGTTGCTAGCAGGCTGCTCAACACAACGTGCCACGGAGGGGTTGAGAGGCCCGCACGAATCAGGACGAGCGCCACCGCCGCGACCAGCCACCGAATCACGTCGCGCATGGATTTATCGCTCCAAGCCTCGGCAAAACAGCCGCACACTGCCCTCGCAAAGCTCATCCGTCTGGTGCCCTGTCAGGTTCCTCATCGCCCACACGGCGCTGATTCCCAGGTGCATCGTCTTGAACGCCAGGATCGTGCCTTCAATATCCACATCTTTCCGGATACGTCCGCGAACGCACAGATGCTCAAAAAGAGATTTGAGCGTTTTATCCACGGTGGGCTGCATCGCGTCAATGTAAGGCGCGATCTCTGCTCCGCGCATAATGATTTGCGACAGAAAGACTCGACTGAACTGGCGATACGGCCGTTTGAGCTTGAAATGTTCTCGGAGGTAAAGGGTCAGCAGGGAAGCGGCGTCCAGGTCGCGTGTGAGCATTCGCCGCACTCGTTCCTGAACGCGTTCTTCCTGCTGGCACATAAAAGCGACGAGGATGTCTTCTTTGGTACGGAAATAATTGTAGATGGTGCCTTTGCCGACGCCTGCGGCGGCCGCGATCTCTTCAACTGTGGGTTTTTCGAAGCCGGATTTGGAGAATAGGCGAAGCGCTGTTCCAAGAATACGCTGGCGCGTTGCTTCTTTCTTTTGAACGCGAAGAGATGTGACCACAGTCATACATGACTATGGTCACATTTAGGAGCCCGCGACGTCAATGCGAAGATGGAGGCGCGGTACCGAGGCGTTGCGCCTCGCCATCCAGAGACTAGCGGGCCTGGCGAACCGGCTCCGCCTGTCTTTTTTTCGCCGGCCACGGCAGGAGCATCGAGACGGCCCGGCGGTACATCCTGTATTGCTCGCCGTGAAATTTCATCAAATCGCGCTCTTCGAGCTGAATTGCGACCAGGATGTAGCCCGTGCACATCACAGCAAAGAACAAATGTCCCGACGTCATCACGGGCGCGCTCCAAAACGCGATCAGAAATCCCAGGTAGAGCGGATGCCGCACCAGCCGGTAGGGCCCAGGCGTCTTGAACGAGGGCGGATCGTAGGGAACGCCACGCCAGTAGAGCCAGACTCGTTTCAAGCCGAACAGATCGAAATGGTCGATCAGGAACGTGCAGGCGAATATCAGAAGCCAGCCGAACCAGAAGAGCCCATGCAGCAACATCACGGCGGATGGAGCCTCCGCGTGCCATATCAAGCCGGGGAGCGGCTGCCAGAATTCAACAACGGCCAGCAGCACGAGACTCGCAAACAGCACGTACGTGCTGCGCTCCGCCTGCTCGGGGACTACCTTCGTCCAGACGCGCTTGAATCCCTGCCGCGCCATCACGCTGTGCTGGACGGCGAAGGCAGCCAGCAGCCCGGCGTCGATGAGCACCGCGCGAAGCCACGACCCGGCAGGTGCCGCGCTGTCCATCGTCCAAACAAACCAGATTGCTCGCAAAAAGACCGCGAGGAACACGAGGTAACAAAGAATGCCGTACAGCAGCGTCAGGCCGCGTTTCATCCTTACCTCCATGAAGCCATGGAAAGACTCAGGGCCCGCCCGACGGAAAACGGGCGCGCTCCAGGACCACAGGAGAAAGAGGGTTCTTGGCTTCTACCTAATAAATCGGAAACGGCGGGGAAAAGACGACAGGTAAACTTCCAAAAATCTGGAGAAGACGAGCTTGCGCGGACCCTGCTGCCGTACGGCTAGCTCTTGCGGACCGCTGCGGCGGCGAGCTCGCGGCGAACGAACGCGTTGCCGGGAAGCTTGCGATCCCAACCTTGCCAGAGCGTCAGCCGGCGCGATTCCATACTCTCAGCCGCGCTTGTGTTGCCGCTCGATCGATACAACTCCGCCAGCCGCTGGCACAAACGTGACATCGGCGGGGCATCGCGCAGATCGTTATCTGCCGTGGGGCGAGCAGCCATCACTCCCGAGAGGAGCTGCTCGTATACGCGCGTCGCCTGTTCCCTCGCGCCAGCCTTTGCTTCATAATCCGCCCATGCGGAAACGACGACGTACGCTTCGCCGTCGAGCCGCACTTGCCGCGCCGGATAGTCCTTGGTTCGCCGAAGAATCGCGAGGCTTTCGTCGACGCGGCGTTTTGCTTCCAGAGGTCGATGCAACGAGAGCAGCGCATACGATGAGTCGGCGAGCAGGACGGCCCGCTTGCGCAGCATTACGAGGCTCTCGCCAACCTCTTTGTTGCGCTTCAACGCAAGATCGTAAACTGCCAGCGCACGCCGCGGATCTCGTCCGCGGAGAAGATTGCCCAGGGGGGTTCCGGCGTTTACCACGCGCTCGCGACTGAGGGCATCTCGGGCATCCTTATGAGCGGCGTTCTCGGCAATATCGAAGGCTTTCCGGATAAGCGCGACAGCTTGGTCAGGCTGGCCGAGGTTGATGGAACCGTCCTCGCCTAAAAGCAGGCCTTCGTGCAGCAAAGTACCGAACTGATCGAAAATGGGCCCTGCCGACTCTGCGTAGACCATGCGCTGGGTAACCGTTCGAGCTTGCTGCATGTCGTCAAGCGCTCTTCTGAAATGACCCTGGTAACACTCCGCTTCGCATAGGGAAGTTAATCCGTCGACCAACCGGAGATCCGAGGGAATGGAGCGCCCGAGTTCCACCAACCGCTGAGCATAGGGAACGGCCTCGGAGTACAAATGCATATTCAGATCGACCATAGCAATGTTCGAATACAGACCTGCGGCGACGTTCTTTTCCGAGCTCACGGCGTTGCCCAATGACATGAAAGCATCCAGCCGCTCGGCAGACTTGCGGGCGTAATCCAGCGCGTCCTGGTTGCGATGCTCTTCCGTCGCCAGAATCATCCGGGCGTTCGCAATTTGGGCGGACAGCAAGAGGGCACTGCGCTTGTGGGGACGCGAGGCGACGACTCGATCCGCCAGCTCATCCGCCTTTTTAAGGCTGGCTTCCGCTTTTGCGGGCTCACCGAGGTTCAGGTCCGTCGGAACACCTTGGACCCTGGCCACGCGTAAATATCCTTCACTGACTTCCTCGGTCAAACCGAGGTTTCCCCGGGCATTCGCCGCGAGTCCGTCCAGATATCCCACCGCGATCGAAACCAGATGCTCCCTCGCGCTCGTCGAGCCGGGCAGCCTTCG
This sequence comes from Candidatus Acidiferrales bacterium, assembly GCA_036279175.1. Classification (GTDB taxonomy): domain Bacteria; phylum Acidobacteriota; class Terriglobia; order Acidiferrales; family UBA7541; genus Palsa-295. Next base: position 3,617 of record DASUJR010000294.1, read on the forward strand.
AATCGCCGTGTCCAAATCGAACATTTGGCTTGAGAGCTGCCGGAGCTGCGCGAACCGTTGCTCCGCAATTTCTCGTTCGCGGTTGGCTACGTAGACGCCGGCTGCAAGGCTTGCGACCACCAGCGTCACAGCGGACACAGCGAGCCAGTATCGCCGCAGGAATTTCGCTCCGACATACGCGAGTGTGTCCGGCCGGGCGCGGATCGGCTCGTGAGCCAGGTAGCGGCGAAGATCGTCCGCCATCGTTGATGCGGAGGGATACCGCCCTTGCGGATCCTTCTTCAAAGCTTTGGCTAAAATGGTATCCAGGTCTCCGCGAAGCTGACGGCGCAGCTTGTCGTTTGTTATAGCTCTGGCGTTTGCTTTATTTTCCGCGCCGACCGATGCAATCGCGTCCGAAGCGCGCGGAGACTCCGTTTCCGTGATGGCCTTCACCAAATCAGCCGGTGAATGTGGGCCGGGCCCGGCGGGATGCCGTCCGGTGAGGAGCAGATAAAGCAGCACGCCGAGCGCGTAAACGTCGGTCGCGGTGGTGATCGCGCCGCCTGTGATCTGTTCTGGAGCGGCGAACAGCGGAGTCAGGGCTCCTCCGCCTGCAACTGTGAGCATTGTCCCGGCGGAATTTCTATCGTCAGACAGCAGCTTGGCAATACCGAAATCCAGAAGCTTTGCTTGTCCGTCACCATTGACCATCACATTCGACGGCTTGATATCGCGATGCACTACCAGATTGGCGTGCGCGTGCGCCACTGCGTCCAGAACGTCCAAGAACAGGTTGATTCGCGAATCGACATCGAGCTTCTGTTCGTCGCAGTACTCGTCGATTGCTTTGCCCTTGACGTATTCCAGTACCAGGTAAGCCTGTCCGTTGGGCATCACCCCCGCGTCGATCAGTTCCGCGATGTGCGGATGTGCGATGCGCGCCAGGATGCGGCCCTCGCGCTGGAATCTCTCCGTACCTGCTTCCGCGACCACCGCGAAATTCACGAATTTGATCGCCACTTGCCGCTCGAACCGGCCGTCGCTCCGGTGGGCCAGCCAGACGCTGCCCATTCCGCCCTGCCCGATCTGTGCAACGAGCGTGTATGAACCCACGCTCTGTCCGACCAGCGAGGACTGGTTTCGGGGTATGGGAGGTGACTCTTCCAAAAAGTGCTCGGCCGCTAGAGCGCGGTGTTCCGCCAGGAGTTCTTCCAAAAGGTCTGCCAGCGAAGGCTTGTCCGCTCGGACAGACTCCAGCCACGCCTCGCGCTCTGCATCAGACAAGGCAAGCGCCTGATCCAGATACGGACTGACTTCCTGCCACTGATTGGGGCTTAAAGTGTGCATCTCCGTCAGGTCTTCCGTTCTCTCTAATTCTCCGGCAAAGACCGATAAATC
>DASUJR010000295.1:0-3976 GCA_036279175.1 Candidatus Acidiferrales bacterium
CTCGTCCTTGCGCACGAACACCCGCTCTTGATTCTGGCAAATCCCCGCCTTGCCCTCGGTCTGTTGCAGCGGTCCTATGCGGGCGCGGAGGATCTCCAAACCACGACAGGCGATTTGATCGGCCCGCCGCCGAATCAGTTCACTGTCATCGATCAGGACATTGGCTCGACGGCAACGTAACCATCGGGACCACGAAATTTCTCGGCCACTTCAAAATACAGCATCCGGTGTTTACTCCGACGGATTCGTTCCAAAAGAACGACCTGACCGTCACGAAGGAGAGCGCCAAATATCCCGGATTCGAGCCATTGCTGAATGGCTCAAACGACTACTTTCCGTACAATCACACAAGCGTAGGGAATCCTTCGATCGCTTCCATTGTGCTGGGCGCGATTCGGAGCGCTCAACCGGTGCAGTAATGCGAAAAATCACTGTTTGTACCAGCGCAATTGTGGCCGCCGCGTTCTTGCCCGCGATTTCACCCGGCGAGCGCATCACGGTGAAGCTGCCCAGTGAGGCTGGTCTTTCTTGTAGCGATTTACGGGTTCCAAAGTGGCGGGTTCCTGCCTATGACAGATCTCTACACTACGACTTAGGCAGCCGCGGTTTCGAACGTGGTGTCGCGCAGTTTGAGTTTCGTGAGGGGAAACGATTACTGGTTCGGATATTTGCTCCGCCGCCGCCATTCAAAGGTCCAAGCTTCCGTCTCTACAGCCTCGATGTGTACGCAATAGTTTCGGAGCGCGGGAAAACCGCCCTGGAGGCTGCAACACAAGCAGAATGGCAGGCAGCAAGAACGCTTCCACGTTCAAGCAATCACGCGCCCGGAGCTCCCCGGAATGGGCAGCCTTTCATTTTTGGTGGGCATACTTTTTCGCCATCAGGCCGATATTGGGTTGGGGTAACTTATGTTTCCACTTTCATGTCCACAAACAAAGCCTATCTCGCTCTGCTGAGTTGGGACGGTATTATCAAGCCCGGCGACTTCCTCGAATGGGAACGCATCGACGGCCGTTATTTCATAGATCTCTACCACGTCCCGAGCGGCCGCAAGCTCGGCACGATCCAGGGGAGATTTCACGAAGCTGAACCCCTCAGTTTTGCCAGCTTGTCGTATTGGATCGATGGACCTAGATTCATCCTGCCCATCGCAAAAGATATGAGGCGCTTTGTCGTTTGCGAGGTCCAGTGATGACTCGAATAAGGACATTTTGCTCCGGCTCTGTGTTAGCGGCTATCTTTTTTCCCGCGATCTTAGCGGCGGAGCGGATCACAGTGAAGCTGCCCCAGGAGGCTGGCCTTGCTTGCAGCGATTTACGGGTTCCGAAGTGGACTGTTCCTGCTTACGACCCTTCGCTCGATTATGCGGGCATCACCCCCAAGAGCTTTGAGCGTGGAGTCGCAAAGTATCAATTTCGCGAAGGAGCCCGGCTTCTGGTCGGACTGGTTGTGCCTCCTCCCTTCAAAGGGAGAGTACGCGAGCCCCTTTATAGCCCTGACGTGTACGCGGTCGTTCGGAAAAATGGAAAAACCGTTCTGGAACCTGCGTCAAAAACTGAATGGGAAACGGCAAAGGTTCTTCCAGCCTCGAAGGGTCACCTGCCGGGATTTCCTCGAGACGGCCAGCCCTTGGGGTTCGGCGGGCGTTCCTTCGCCCCATCGGGGCGGTACTGGGAAGGGAGTAGCTACTACTCCAGTTTCCTGTCCTCGGACAATGCATACGAAGCTTTAGTGAGTTGGGATGGCACGATCAAATACGGCGACATCCTTGAGTGGGAGAACATAAATGGCCACTACTTTATAGATCTCTATCGTGTCCCGAGCGGCCGCAAGCTTGGAACCATTCAGGGCAGTTTCCATGGAGCCGAGCCCCACGATTTCGCTGGATTCTCATACTGGATCGACGGCCCCAGATTTGTCCTCCCCATTTCAAAAGATATGAAGCGGTTCGTGGTCTGCGAGGTGCAATAGCGATGAAGAACTCTCCACGTAAGTTCGCATCTGTTTTGATCCTGTTCGCCGCTTGTTCCGGCGCTTGGGCTCAGATTGCGCCGATCGCAACAACCCAGCTCGGCCTGACACGATCCAATGTCCAGTCGGCCGTCGTGCATGGCGATGGAACGGTGACCAGCATCCCAATCGCTGTTACCGACCCGCCCACCAACAAGGACGTAATGGATATCATTGCCTCCGATCCGGCCACTCAGATTTCGATCACGCTTCCAAACGGCACTCAAATCGTGCCAATCGACGGCGCGATGTCCAACGGGCTTACTTTCCACGTGTACTCGATTCCGAATGACGCCACCTACGACGCGTTAGTGACCATGGTTCTGCCTGGGAACCATGTGTTTGTGGAGTTTTCAACCTCCGCTGCAACCGGCCAGTATTCGGTGAATGCGACGGGAACCGGTAGCGATTCGGCGCTAATGGTCGTTTATACCCCCTTCTCGGGGATTGCCGTGTCGGCGATTACCGACTCGACCTCCTACCGGCAAGGGGATCTGGCAATTCTCTCCGCGCTCGTTTTTAACGGCACGATGCCGGTGACTCAGGCGACAGTCCAGGCAACGATCGGATCGCGCGTTCCGGTGCAAGGGACGATGGGCAATTATGTGCTGACGGATCAGCAGCAAGTTACGGCAACAACCACGCGGTACACCTATACGGCGCAGTTCACAAATTCAGGGCCCGCGGCCCCCAACGTGACGGCCACCGCGACCACTTCGGATCCCAACAGCGATCTGATTGCCGATACTATTTTCTTCGGCGATGTCCCGGATAACGGAGTCGTCACCAGCCAGACGTCATTCATCATTGAACGGCCTACATCGGAGGCGTTCGATCCGTCGACTCTCGAATGGAAGATTTCATCGATTGCCGCTCCCTCGACAGTGACTCTGCTCGATTCGGGAACCTACGACGACGCCACCGGCGATGGAGTCTACACCGGGACCTTCACTCCGCCCACGGCTGGCGATTACATCGCGGATATGACGGTAAGCGTGGGAGGCTCTCAGGTCCGAACTGCCACGGCACATTTTCAGGTCACGCCAGTTCGCGCCCAATTTGCATCCTTCCGGGAAGATCCTCTCTATGCGGGGAATGGAAGCATTTATCAAATAAATTCCGTAGCGACGCTAAATGTCACTCAGGCTGGGCCCTACAGATACGAGCTTACGTTGACGGCAAATAACGGGCGCTCCATCCGCGGATCGGGCGAGGCGACTTTGGCCGCGGGGACTCAGGACATCGCGGTCAGTCTCTCCTCGGATCAACTCATTACTCTTCAAATGGACGGCCCCTGGGAACGCGTCCAGGCAAAGCTCACCTATTCGCCTGAATCCAGTCCGGAACTGACCGATTACATGGACGACGCGGGCGCAACTTCCGCTTTCACCCTCGCTTCCCTGCGGAGGGATCCTCCCTACCTTACAGGCCAGAACACATTTCAAGGTGTCGATGCGAATGGCGTACCTGGATTTGAACTGCTACATGTCCAGGTTGGAATCGTGGCCGGAGGGGGCACTTGTAATTACAGTGCGAGACTGATCGGCAGTTCCGGGAACGAAATCGACTTCGTGAGTACTTCCACCGATCTTCCCGACGTCATGCCGGGATACCTCGTTTTCGATTTCAATGGAGCGAAAATCGCGAGGAGCGGCGATCCCGGGCCGTTCTCTCTTCGCTCCCTTTCTGCCGACTGCCTCGCGTTCATCACCCCAGCTCCATCCGTCATTCCGATTCCGGGGTTTGGGGCTTCTCAATTCGAGATGCAGCCCGCAAATTTCAGCCTGAGCGCATCGCCGCCCGCACAGACTGTATTGCCGGGGGGAACGGCATCCTACGAAGTTTCCGCTGCTCCGCTTGGCGGATTCGAGGGACAAATAAACTTGAGCGTCGCTGGGGTCCCCACTTCGGCCACGGGCACCCTCATGGCTCCTATTCTCATTACCTCCGGCGCTACACGTCTTGC
>DASUJR010000296.1:0-26113 GCA_036279175.1 Candidatus Acidiferrales bacterium
CGAGCGCAAGCGTGAGGATAGCGACGATCGTAAATCCGGGCGATTTGCGCAGCATGCGCAGGCCGTAACGGACATCCTGGAAGAAATCCTGGAGCCAATTTACGCGGCGCATATCGGCACACTCCTCACGGATCTGATCGACGCCGCCGAATTCTCGGAGAGCCGCGCGGCGGGCAGCATCCGGCGACATTCCGGATGCGACGTTGGCGGCGATTTGGCGTTCGAGGTGGAGGCGGAGCTCCTCGTTCAGTTCACCGTCGACGCGTTCGCGGCAAAGTAACGAGCGAAGGCGGAGCCAGATTTTGGTTAGAGACCGCACGAAAAGTTCACCTGCGCTAAAGCCCGTTTCATGCGAAAGCGGGAGCACGTTCCCGCACTCCAAAGCGACCTGCGGCTGCATGATCGCGACCGAACCACGGATGAAGCCGCAAGGAAATTTCAGTTAGCCATTTCATATGATTACCGAAGCGCTCGGCGCAGCAAGCAGCGCCCCTACGAGCGCGCCTCCCCCGCAACGTGATGATTTGTTTGCGTCGCAGCGCGAAAGTCATTCGCCTCGCAGGGCAACAATTCATTCACGTCGCAAAGCGACAACCTATTCATGTCGCAACGCGACAATGGGGTCGACGCACATCGCTCTGCGGGCCGGCACGTAACATGCGGCCAGGGCCACAAGCACCAATAGAATCGCCACGCCGGCAAACGTCGCGGGATCATACGCGCTGACCGAGAAAAGCAGGCTCCTCATAAGTCGCGTGAGTCCCAGGGCTCCGACGATACCGACAGCAATGCCAATAAGCGCGATTCGTCCGCCCTGGCCGAGGACCATACCTAAGACGGTGCGATGCTGCGCGCCAAGCGCCATACGGATTCCGATCTCGTGCGTGCGCTGGGCAACGGAATAGGAAATCACGCCATAAATTCCGATTGTGGCAAGCACGAGTGCGAGTCCGCTGAAAGCGCCGAGCAGAACCAGTGTAATGCGGCGCGTGCTGACTGAGTTGCTGCGGAGGTCGTCCATCGTGGAGATTGCGAAGATAGGCTGGTCCTTGTCGATCGAACCGACCACGCCTCGAATCGACGAAATGAGGGCTGCGGGATTGACAGCAGACTTCACGACGAGAGTCATATCTCCAGAAGCGTCCTGTCGAAATGGGACATACACCTCGAGGCGCGAGGGATTGGCCAGGCCGTAGAGCTTTGTGTCGTTCAGCACGCCAACAATCGTGATCCATTTCGGCGGATCTTTGCTCGGGTGGCCGAACATGAATCGTTTGCCGATCGCGTCTTCGTGAGGGAAAAACTCGCGCGCGAGCTTGGTATTGACCATGCCGACGAGCGGACCGTTTTCATTATCGCCGTTTGTGAACGTCCGACCGCGCAAGAGTGGTATGCCCAGCGTGCTTGCATACCCGGGACTCACGATGTGAACGTCGGGATGCGGCCAGCTGCCGGGTCTGGGCGCAGGCATTCCTTCGATGGTGATATCGCTGCGATTGTGATTGCCGGTGAAGGGAACCACGGTGCCCAAGGCGTCGCCATCGATGCCAGGCAGCGAACGAGTGCGCTCCAGAAGCTGCTGCCAAAAGTTGCGCACGGCCGGATCCTTTGAGTATTGCTGCGTGCGTAAATCCATCTCCATGGTGAGCACGTGCTCGGTGCGAAATCCCGGATTCACGGAGAGCAGCCGGTAGAGGCTCCTCATCATCAGTCCGGCGCCTGCCATTAGAACCAGCGCCAGCGCAATTTCCGTGGTCGCAAGCACGAGACGCATTTTGTTTTGCCGCGCTCCGGCGCTTGTTGTCCGGCCGCCTTCCTTCAATTCGGACTGCACATCGGGATTTGTCGCGTGCATCGCCGGCGCGAGTCCGAAAATGAACGCGGCAAGGACCACGACTCCCGCTGCAAAGAGAAGGACCATCTCATTCAGACCGATCGTCGCGCCGGTCAGCATGTCCGCAGGAATCAACTGGCCCATCGCGCGGATTCCACCTATGGCCAAGCCAACGCCGAGTACGCCTCCGAGGACTGCAAGCACGAAACTCTCAGCGAGCATTTGGCGAGCGATGCGTCCACGGCCCGCGCCGAAGGCGATGCGCAGGGCAACTTCCTTTGTGCGAGTCGCGCCTCGAACCAGAAAGAGGTTGGCCACATTCGCGCAGGCGATCAGGAGCACGAAAAGCACCGCGCCGAATAACACGAGAATCGCGGGGCGCAAGTCGCCGACGAAGACGTCTCTGATCGGCTGCACTTTGACTCCATACTCGTCGTTTTCCAACGGGTATTCCTTCGCCAAGCGCGCTGCAATTCCGTCCATTTCCCCGCGCGCTCGCGCGAGCGTCACGCCGGGGGCGAGCCGGGCCATAACCACGGTGTCGCCGCGGTCGCCTCGTTCGGTGATCTCGTCCTTGTGAGTCGTGGCCCACACACCGATGGGCTCGATTACGTCCGTTTTATCGACGGACCGGAAATTAGCCGGAAGCACGCCGATGATTGTGAAGCTTTTGCCGTCGAGCGTGATCGTTCGCCCGACGGCGGCCGGATCGGCTCCGAAATGCGACTGCCAGAGCGAATAGCTGAGGAGCACGACCGGGGCAGAGCCCGATTTTTCCTCAGAGGGATTGAAATCGCGGCCCAGATATGGATGGACTCCGAGCATCGACAGGAAATTCGGCGATACCGCGTACCCGCTGATGTTTTCGGGCTGAGTGATTCCTGCGAGGTTGAAGCCCACTTGGGCCACAACCGCCATTTGCGAGAAAGACCGGCTTTGATCGCGCCAATCGATGTAGTTGGGGTACGAAACGCTGACCATACCCACCTTCGGACTCGTCTCGTTCAGCACAACCACCTGTGAAGGATTTTGATAGGGCAGCGGTGCGAGCAAGACGCTGTAAACCACCGAGAAAATCGCAGTGTTAGCGCCGATGCCGAGCGCGAGGGTGAGGACGACGATGGCGGTGAATCCTGGCGATTTGCGCAGAAGACGAAACGCGTAACGAATATCCTGGACGAAATCCTGTAGCCAGTTTACACGGCGCATATCGGCGCACTCCTCTCGGATTTGGTCGACGCCCCCAAATTCCCGGAGGGCGACTCGGCGGGCCTCATCGGGCGGCATTCCGGATGCGACGTTTACGCCGATTTGGCGCTCAACGTGGAAACGCAGTTCGTCGCCGAGTTCGGCGTTAACGGCGTTGCGTCGGAACAGCGACTTCAATCTGAGAAGCAGTTTTTTCGGCCATCGCATGCTTTGGACCCTTCGTCGCAATGCTTTTCGCTTCAGCAGCGTTCAAACTATCGAAGTGCGCGTCCTCACGCGGTATTCATCACGAGGCCGATCGCGGCCGACAATCGCTCCCAATTCGCGTGCTCCCGGTCGAGATACTGCCGGCCGGCTCGCGTCAGCGAATAATATTTCGCGCGACGATTGTTTTCGGATTCGCCCCATTCGGATTTGATCCAGCCTTGTTGTTCGAGCCGATGGAGAGCGGGATAGAGAGCACCCTGCTTGACCTGCAAAACGTCGTTCGAAATCAGCCGGATGCGCTGTGCGATGGCCCAGCCGTGCGCGGGCTCAAGCGCAACCGTCTTCAGGATCAGCATGTCGAGCGTGCCTTGCACCAGATCGATCGGTTTTGTCATTTCGCCCCTTCACGCGTTGTATTCCGACGTGACGTCTGCTGCTGCAGCGTCGGCGATACGTTTCGATACGTTTGAAGCTAAAGCAGCCGGTCATTGCGTTCCCATTAGTAACTGACAGGAACGTACCTCAACTCCTGTCAATAAGCAAGGGGGAACGCAGGAAGGCGGAAGGCGGGCTATTTCAAGAGCGGCTGGACCGTAACTGTGATGTTCTGGTTCTGTCCGGATACGATTGCGATCGCCTCACCTTTATCGCGATACGGGTTCAGCGCGACAGGGTCAGTCCAGTTGAGATTCCACGCGTTCGAGATCGCCATCAATATGTACTTGCCGGGATAGACGTTGAGGAGCCTGAATGAGCCATCACTGTTGCTTTGATCGCGGCGCGAATCGATGGCGACGTCCTGGCCTGAGGAGGGGACGAGCAGGATCATCACTCCCGGTGCGGGTTTGCCGGCGAGCTTTGCGACCCCATTGATGGCGCCGAGGCCGAAGCCGACTTTCACTGTAAGATCGACATTGCCGGAGGCGGGAATCGCGATCGTGCGGCCGACGACCCGCGCGCCTGTGGCCGAAACGCTTTCAACGTACAAACGCTGGCCGCCGTTTGCCGCGTTGGCCGCGAGGGCTACACGATAAGTTCCCGGCTGAGATGGCCCAAACGAAAACGTTCCGTCCTTGCGAACCGGTGCCGCGAACGACTCGCGGAGCCGCGCGTTCACCAGCACTACGCGTATTTGTCCCGATGCGGAAACTGCAGGCCAGATTACGCGGCCGGATACGGTTGCGCCAGGCGCGTCCGAGGCGTTAGAGGCGTCCACCGTGCCGCCATCGCTGACATCTGTCGCAATCGTGCGCTGCGACAAGCTGGGTCCGGGTTCATTTGCGATGGTGAGCGTGACTTGCCCAGGAGGAAGGCCGTCGACCTCCCATGTGCCGGGTGAGACTTCGCGTTCCTGGATGGAAGCGAAGAGACCCATCGATGAGCCAAAGATGCGTTCGTCAGCGCGGATATTGGGATATGCCGTTGGGCCATTCGGCGGATCGCCTGGCAGGCCGGTGACAAGCACGTGCGCCGACGGTACCGGCGTTAGCTCCACGTCGGCTTCTTCCTGATCGCCGGGAGTGATATGCAACTCGTTCGCAGCGGCCGGATCGGCAACGCCGGGAAAGAATGTGACGGGATAAACCACGTCGAGCAGCGGATTGCTCTTTTGATAGTCCTGGAAAGAGCTGTCTCCCGCCGCTTGTTCTGGAGGGTGTGTGAAGCCCGGTTCGGCGTACCAGGGCCGCGCTTGGACCGCGACGTAATATCGTCCTTCGTTCAGATGCGCGAATCGATATTGGCCCAGGTCGTTCGTCTGGGTGTTGGCGCGCCGGACGGGTCGCTGCGAGCCGCTGAGCGGTTCCACTTCGAAGAGCATCACTTGCGCACGGCGGACCCTCTCCCCCTGCGAGTCGGTGACCGTGCCGAAGATGACGCCCTGCCGCGGAAGCCGAAACACGATGTGCTGCGAATCCAGCCCACTCCCGACCACAATGCCCGTGCTGAACCGCCCGTGTTGATCGTAGCTGGCGGAAACGTAACCGCGCGCGGTGGCAGACAGCATGTATGTTCCAGGGGGCAGTGCGTCGAAAGAGAAATGACCTCCATCATCGGCGGTGGTTTCGGCACTGTCGTCTGCGTTGGAAATAGCAAGCTGGGCGCCGGGAATTGGCGCGCCGGAGTTCGCGTCGACGATGATGCCGGCAATGCGAAAGATACCGGCCTCTGCTCGCGTCGTTTGCGCCGCCTGCTCAGCTTGCACAACTTTTGCTCGCGGTGCAGTTGTATGTGATGAAACGAGAGCAAGGGCGACCAGAACGATCAGCGAATTCATGGCTGATCCTCGTTAGTCGGCGGCAGTTCGAGCTGAACGCTGGATTGGCCACCCGCGCCGAGCGTCACCGAAGTTGCGCGGGCCAGGTAATTCTGGATGGCAGCCGGATTATGGAACTCGACACTCTGGGGATTCGGGACGGCGAACACTTCGTATGTTCCGGGCGCAAGATTTTGCGAGAAAAATGATCCGTTATCGCTTGATCGAGCTATGTCGGATCGCTCGGGATAATCCGGCGAATAGATCACAACGCCCGCCTGGATCGGTTTGCCGTTTTGCGTGACGGCGCCCGTTAATTGAGCGCCGTCATCGCGCAAGGTGACGTCGATCGGCGGCATCGATCCGCTTGAGCCGACAGTCAGGCTATCTCGCAACAAGTCGACTGTGCCGCAGCGCAGGTCGGCCACATAGAATTGTCCACCAAACGGTCTGGCTTCGATCGTGTACGTGCCGGGCACCACGTTGTCAATCGATGCAGGCAAGGTTTGCCCGCGGTCATATCCGGGCACGACCGCGCCTTGCTGGGAGAAACGGCCGGCGTTAGCGGGCACGAGCCGAATAAAAACGCGATGCGAATTACCAGAGGTGTCCTTCGTAGTTTCGTCATCGAGGTGGATCGGGATGGAGATGCCGGGAGCAAGTGCGAGGACGACACCGGAAACGTCGGAGGTGACGGAGAGCGGAATATAGGCGGTCAGTTGTTGCCGCGGACTCAGCACTCGGGATGTGAGCATGGTCCCCACTTGTATGGACACGGCATTCAGGGCGCGAGCCATCAGCGTGTATTTGCCGGCCGGGACACCCGAGATATGGAATTCTCCGCTGCGTGGGTCGAGACGCACATCGTGCTGAGCGGGTTCGCCTTCGCTATCGATCACTGCGACGCTGAGGCTGCGGGCGCCGACAACCCGACCGCTGATCTGGAATGTGGCTTGTATCGTCAAAGCCTGGTCGGCCTGGAACTGCGCGCCTGGAGTGAGTGTAATGGGTGTCGCCGACGTGAAATCGGCAACGCCGGGATAAAACTCCGCGCCGTAGCCCGGAGCGTCCGCCTTTTTCGGACCGGGCCCCCCATAAATGCTCCGCGACCCGAATGGTGCGAACGACAGAAAGTAGGTTCCGGGGCGTAACTCGGCGATCCGAAAGTTTCCTTGGTCGTCCGCAACCGCGGCCCCAGCGGGTTGGAGCTGTCTTCGGCCATCCTCGATTTGCCATCTCTGAGCGGTAACGAGGATTCGTTCGAGCGGTTCCCCGTGTGCGCCGGTGACCTGGCCGAGGATAATCGCCTCGGGTACGAGTTTTACGACGAAGTTGGCCTGCGATGGAATGGTGGCCACATCGTCATTCCTCCTGTTGCCCATCTGCTCGTCATTGAAGAAGCCCGGTTTGCGGACAACGACGGGAAAATGGCCGGGAGGCAAATCGGTGAAGTGGAATGCGCCGTTGGCGTCGCTGAACTGGGCGTGACGATTCGAGCTATACACTTCGACAAGGGCGCCGCCGATCGGTTCTTCCCGTTATGGAGTTGACGACTTGTCCCGAGAGATCGTAGGTAGGTGCAGGCTGCTGTGCGTGCAAGACAATGCACCAGAGAGAAATAAAAATTGGCGCGAGGGAAGCGAAAACACGGAACCTCGGTCGCATGGACTTTGCCCCGAGTCTTGGAGTAATGCAAATCGCCGGGGGATGGCCACCCGGCGGCATCGACGCCATCTTACACGTTTTTCATGATGCAAGAGCAACTCAGCACGTTGCATTCGGGCTACGTACAGATTTAGGAAGGGGGGATATGCACTGGAATGCGCCATACAAGCCGTCCTACTTGCCCAAGGGAGCTCGACTTCAGGCTTTTATCCGGCGAATGCATTAAACTGGCGCAGCGGAATTTACGGCTGGGGTCGAACAACCGGCCGTGACGATTGTGCAGCCGAGCAGCGGCTAACGGAACCAGCCGTCGTGATGCGTAAGGGAGAACCGACCTGCGGAATAGCAAACCACTGATTATCGGCATTTGCGGCGGGACCGGCTCGGGAAAGACGACGATCACGCGCCGCATCATTGAGGCGGTGGCCTTTTCGCCGGCGGAGTCCTCACGGAAAGACGCTCAGTCCGCCGGGCTGCACGTTGTCGCACCCGAGCAAGCGTCACGCAGCGTTTCGATCCTTCAGCAGGACAACTACTACAAAGATTATCCGGAGCTCTCGTACGAAGAGCGCGTCAAGGTCAATTTCGATCATCCTGATTCGATGGACACGCCGCTGCTCGTCGAGCACGTCCGCCGCTTGCGCGCCGGACAAGCCGTTGATTCTCCGATCTACGACTTCGCGAATTTTCAACGGTCAACGGAGACCGCCAAGATCGAGCCGCGCGCCGCAATCATTATCGAAGGAATTTTGATTTTCGAAAATAAGCCCTTGCGCGAGCTGATGGACATCAAAATCTTCGTTGATACAGACGCGGACCTGCGCTTCATACGCCGGCTTGAACGCGACATTCGCGAGCGCGGGCGCACCATGGAAATGGTGGTGGAGCAGTATCTTGCGACTGTGCGGCCGATGCACACGGAATTCGTTGAGCCTTCGAAGAGGTTCGCCGACGTGATCATTCCTGAAGGCGGTTACAACGAAGTGGGCATCGACCTGGTGATCCAGAAGATCAAATCGCTGGTCCCGCCAGCCTGAAAGCGCGGAAGCTTCCCCGGGAATCCTACCCTAGGTTAGCGAATCGAACGACTGCACCTGTTGCGGTTAGAAAATGTTTTCTCCTTTATTTACAAGGAGATGCGCTCAATTTTAATCGCGGGGGTGTTGCGATTAGCCGTCGTACAGAGCGGGTCCCGCACGGCTGACGACTTTCCCAGGCCGTTTCACGTCGCCAGCGTGCCCGCGTTGCGCGGCAGTGTTTTCTACTCTCGTGCTGTCGAAAACATCGCTGCGAGTTACTTGCGCACGGAGTCTTGATGACCTGGCCAGTCGATCTGGATCAGGGATAAGGCTTCGCGGGGCAGCGTGAATGAGAGGCTTGCCTGACCGTCGTGCGTTTGGATCGAGGCCGGCGACGAGAGCGCCTGAAGCCGGCCAGCTGCTTTCAAGCGAGCGATTTGCGCGGGCGAGGGATGCTGTGGCGATCCCATCGCCTTCCACACGGTGTACGAGTTGCTGTGATGCGCGTCGATGCGGTAGTGAGTGGCGCGAACGCGGCTGAGCGCATGGGGCAAGCCGTCGATGCGGAGACTGATTGACGCAGGTGCGCCGCCGGCAGCATCGTCGTTATAATTCCAGACAAGAATACTGAGACTATTCGCCCCGCGAGTGGCGATCGCGCGAACGTCAGGCCGCGTGCGAGCGCTATTCTTCAGCAGATCGTCGAGGCGGATTTGCCCGCTGCTCTCTGCGGAGACTCGTTCCGATGCCATCATTCCAAACATACGAAACGCATTCAGCACAGGTTTGTCGATTTCGTGCGTGGCGAGCGAGCGGTAGCCATAAAAATAGGGCTGGCCGGGAAAGGTGAATGCCCAGGTGAGACTGCCTTGCAGATTCACATGGTCGCGCGCGGCAAGCGCGAGAGTGCCGTGGAGAAGCTCGGCTTCGTAGCTCGCGTATTGCGCCGTGTTGCGATACTGGTTTTCCGGATGGATGCTGGCCGCGCAGGCGGCGCAACCCTCGGGATCGGATTCGCTGATAACGATGGGGAGCGACCGGAGCGTCGGAAAGCTGGAGACGATGGCGAATCCGTCGGCGACGTTTTCCAGGCTGTGGCCGATGTCCATTCGACCGTGACCGTCCACAACGCTCGTCCGGCCTTTTGCGTGAAAGGAAATGAAATCCAGCGGAGCACCGGTCTGTCCGGTGGCGTAGTTCTTGCCGCTGACGCAGTGAGCGAGAAAATTACGCAAGAATTGGGCTGCTCGCGGCGCGGCGGGTCCGGTAGTGGCGGGGCCGCCAATGCGAGCTTCGGGCAAAGCTCGCTTCACGGCGGCGGCCGTGTAGTCGTAAAGCTTGCAATATTCCTCGAACGTGCCGTGCCAATAGCCGATGTCCGGCTCATTCCAAACTTCCCAATCCCATTGCGCGACTGCGTTCCGGCCGTAGCGGTCGATTGAATGCCGCACCCATTGGTAGATCAGCTCCGACCATTTGTTGTAGTCGTTTGGCGGATACGTCCATCCGGTGAACAACGGTCCGTTCGGCCAATGGTGCCGATATGGCTCGGGATGCGTGGAAAGAGCTTCGGGCATGAAGCCGATCTCGACGTAGGGCACGATTCCCAGCTGTTTGTACGTGTCAAAAATGTGGTCGAGGATCGTCCAGTTGTAGATGGGCTTGCCGTCGGGCCCTTCGGTGTAAACGTTGGTCGAGCCCCATTTCAGGGACGGAGTGCCGTCGCCTGTGGTCAACAGGTTGTGCGCGCGATCGTGGAAACCATGTGGCTCGATCGTCGTGAGTTGCGCGAGGAGGGCGCGGCCTTCAGGCGAGTACGTGTAATTCGGCTCGTCGTGTCCTACGTAGGCCCAAACGGGCGGGAACGATCCCGTTGGTTGGTTTGCGTGAACGCGGATCTTCACTTGTTGCTGTGCCGCGGCGATAGGTGCCAGCACTAGGGCGAGCAGAAAGACAGGGACGAGAGAGATTTGTACATAGCGGCTCATCGGCACGGTTTTTACGACGCGCAAGCGAAAAACGCAAGCGGCTCGTGAGAGCCCGGTCTATGGCACCTGTTCCATCGGACAGGATGATCAGTTGTATATGCCTCGTGGAAACGGGCGCACCGATAGGCCCCCGGTTTGGTAGCCTGAACTCAAGTTCCGCGACCCTTATTTCTGCTAATGCAAAGTGCAAGCGCGGCAAAGCGGCGTGACTGCCCGCGCAATGCGACGAAGTGCGGAACGTGAGGTGATGCCAGTGAAACGCGCACATGTGACTTTGCTCCTGCTCGGTACGTTTTCGCTTTGCTGCGGTTCAACTTTGGCGCAGACGCAAGCGCCTGTCGACTCCGGCGCGGCGTCGGTGCAAAACCAACAGCAGACGCCCGACCAGCAGTCGCAGCAGCAATCGAGCCCGCTCTATCGCATCACCGTAATGGCGCAAACGACGAAGGCCATCAATTATCGTCACCTGAACGGCGCGACGAAGATCGACTTTCGCGGCACGGTGCTTCTGCCGCTGGCGCATGGCGAAGCCAACGTTGAAGTGAAACGCGGCGCGATTCGAATACAGGCGAAGTTCGACAAGCTGCAGCCGGCGACGCGTTTTGGCAGCGAATATCTCACCTACGTGCTTTGGGCGGTTTCCCCCGAGGGGCGCGCCGACAATCTTGGCGAAATTCTGCTCGATGGCTCGAAAAGTAAGTTAGACGTTACCTCGCAACTGCAAGCTTTCGCGCTGATCGTTACCGCGGAGCCGTATTTCGCCGTGACGCAGCCCAGCCAAGTCGTTGTGCTCGAAAATGCGGTTCGTCCGGACACGGTCGGCGATATCGAGCAAGTGGATGCGAAGTTCGAGTTGCTCCAGCGCGGCCAGTATTCCTATGTGGAGACGAATGCGCAGCCCTCTCAGCTCGATCCACACATTCCGCTGGGTCTGTATGAAGCGCGTAACGCCGTCAACATCGCGAGGGCGCTTGGCGCGGACCACTACGCAGCCGACAGTTATCAGAAGGCCGTCCAGTTGCTCACGCAGGCCGAAGAGTATCAGGCGCACAAGAGCGAGCGAAAGCAGGTAGAGATGGCCGCGCGCGAGGCAGTCCAGACCGCCGAAGATGCGCGCGCCATCACGGCCAAGCGTGTCGAAGACGAACGTCAGGCAAAGGAGCGCGAGGCCGCCGCTCAGCGCGAAGCGCAGGCCAAAGCTGAAGCGCAGGCCGCGGAAACGGCAAAGCTGCAGGCGGAATTGGATGCGGAACGCGCCGCCCGGGAAAAAACGGAAGCGGATGCCGCTCGTGCCGCTGCTCTAGTGCAACAACAGGCTGCTGAAGCTGAGGCCGCACGCGAGCGCCTCGCTGCGGATCAAGCCGCGCGCGAAAAGGCGGACGCCGATGCGGCAAGAGCAGCAGCGCTGGCTCAGCAGCAACAGGCCGAACAGCAAGCCCAAGCCGCCAAGGCTCAGCAGCAACAAGCGGAGCAGCAGGCGCAAGCCGCCCAGGCGCAGGCTGACGCTGCGAAAGCGGCAGCCCTCGCGCAGCAACAGGCTGCGGAAGCGACAGTCGCGCAGGCGCGTCAAGCAGCAGCGGAAGCCGAAAAAGAAAAGGCTGCACTTCGGGCGCAACTGCTACAGCAGCTGAACACGATTTTGCAGACGCGAGACTCAGCTCGAGGATTGATCGTCAACATGTCCGACGTGCTGTTCGACACGGCGAGCTACACGCTCAAACCAGGCGCGCGTGAAAAGCTGGCGAAGATCTCCGGCATCGTTCTCGCGCACCCGGGACTGAACCTGAAGATCGAAGGCTATACCGACAGCGTGGGCAGCGATGAATATAATCAGCAGCTTTCCGAGAACCGCGCGAGCGCCGTCCGGGAATTCCTGATCGAGCAGGGAGTGGCGGGCTCGGGCGTCACCGCGCAGGGATTCGGCAAGACGCAGCCGGTCGCGTCGAACGACACGCCGGAAGGCCGGCAGCGGAACCGCCGTGTCGAACTCATCGTAAGCGGAGAAGCGATTGACGCGACAGCGAGCGGCCCCGCGACTCCGTCGCCGTCAACCCAGCCGTAAGTTAACCTACGAGAGCCTTGTATTGGGCTGCGGTGAGCGGAACGACGGAAAGGCGGCCCTGGCGCACCAGCGGGGAAGCGGCGAACAGTTTGTTCGTTTTGATTTCCGCCAGCGAGACGGGTTTCGCGATCAGTTTGCCTGCTTCGATCACGAGGCGCGGACTTTTCGGGTTTGACGCGTCGAGCGAAACAACAGTAGCTGTGCCGACCGCGCTCTTGCGGTCGCCTGTCTCGTAGATGACGAGACGCGCGCCGGGCGTCATCTCGCGCATATTTTTCAGCGCCACGGGATTCGAGACACCGTCCCATTCGGTCTTTTTGTCGCGCTGCAAATCGGCGAAGGAATATTCGGAAGGTTCGGTTTTGAGCAGATAGCAGGTTTCCATCGGTCTACTCTAATCCAGGCGATGCCAAAAAGACGAGGGGGACGGCTCACGGGAGACCGCGCGAACCCGCCTGTAAACGCGAAGGAGTCGAACGCGCCGGAGCCAGCCCTTCATCCCGCGCTGCGGTGCACAGCGCCGGCAGATCTGGAGTCGAACTAGAAGGCCTAAATCGCGCGAGCGCCATTGAGTCGCGACATCCTTTGCGTGTAACCTCACGGCGTGCTGACAGCCGCACTTACAACCAATCGATACGGCCCCGCTGCGTTCCCACCCGTCGCTTCGACGCGGCATCGGCAAGCGATCACGCCCGTCCTGAGCCTTGTCCAAGGAGACTGAACACCTGGCTCGCTGGCGCATCGCCCTTCTAGTCAGCTGCGCCATCGCGATCAGCTACCTCGATCGCCAGACGCTGCCCGTCGCCATTCAGGCCATCGGTAAAGACATTCCGATTTCCAACGAGCAGTTCTCTGCGTTGCAGTCGGCGTTCCTGCTGTCGTACGCGTTCATGTACGTGGGCGGCGGAAAACTGGTCGACGCACTGGGCACCAAGCGCGGATTCGTGCTGATCATGGCGTTCTGGTCGTTTGCGTGCGCGAGTCACAGCATCGCCGCGTCATTCGCGATGCTCATCGCGAGTCGCTTCCTGCTCGGCATTGGCGAAGGCGGAGGCTTTCCTGCTGCAACACGCGTGGTCGCCGAATGGTTTTCGCCGAAAGACAGCGCCACCGCAATGGGCATCATCAACGGAGGCACTGCTGTAGGGGCCGTTGCGGCGCCGCCGCTCATTGCGATCATTCTCTCATATTTGAGCTGGCGCTGGATTTTCGTGATCACCGGAGCCGCCGGGCTGCTTTGGACGCTTTGGTGGCAGGTCAGATATTCCGCTCCACCGAGCGTTTCGGAAGGATCGAGCGTCGAGCTGGCTGGACCGCCTGAGCACGCAGCGCCCTCCGAAATGCCCGCGGTGGAACGGCTGCGCTGGCTCGATCTGCTGCGTTATCGCGAATCGTGGGGTCTGGTGATTGCGAAGTTTCTGAGCGACGCGGCATGGTATTTTTATTTGTTCTGGCTGCCGAAATATCTTTACGACGCGCGCGGCTTCGACATCAAAGCCGTCGGTACGTTTGCCTGGATTCCATACGCCGCTTCGGGAGTCGGATGTCTGGTTGGCGGATGGTTTTCGAGCTACCTCGTCAGCCGCAAGCTTTCCGTTGACGCAGCGCGGAAAATAGCGCTGGGACTCAGCGCCGCGGTCATGCCGTCGGTGCTATTTGTGCCGCACGTGGCTGTTTCATGGGCGCTGGCGATTTTCAGCGTGGCGTATTTCGGGCAGCAATCGTGGTCGACGCTGGTGATGGTTCTGCCGACCGATCTGTTCCCGCAGAGCGCCGTCGGATCGGTAGCAGGGCTTGTAGGATTCGGCGGAGCGATGGGCGGCATCGCATTCGGCGAAGCGGCGGGATATTTGCTCGATCACGGCTTCGGTTATGGAGTTGTGTTCACGCTGGCGGGATCGCTGCACGTCATCGCCTTCGTCATCATTCTTCTGATGGTTCCGAGGGTGCGGCAGGTGGCCGTCGCGCGCGGCGTTCGCGAAGTGGTCCAATGAAAATGAAAGCGGAAGGAGTTCGATGAAAATCAAGGAAATCCGGACGCGCGTGGTTCGCTGGCGCGGCCAGACCACACCTCTTCCTCCTCATTTCTGCACCAATCCGATGGACCTGCTCCAGATTTCGGAAGGCGAAGCGTCGATGCGGACGTTCACCTTCCACGGATGGCTGGTGGTCGAAATTGTTACGGACGACGGTCTCGTTGGAATTGGCAACGCCGCGCTGGCGCCGCAAATCACGAAACAGACGATCGATGCGTATCTGAAGCCTCTGCTGATGGGCGCCGATCCGTGGAACGTCGAATTTCTTTGGCAATTGATGTATCGCAAGACGATGGCCTTCGGCCGGAAGGGAATTGCGATGGCGGCGATCAGCGCGGTCGACATCGCGCTGTGGGACATTCTCGGCAAGTCCGCGAAGCAGCCTGTCTATCGGCTTCTCGGCGGCCGCACGAAGGAGCGAATTCCGGTATACGCGAGCCGCCTTTATAGCGGCCCGCTCGATCAACTAGCCTCGGAGGCGAAGAAATACAAGAACGAGGGCTACAAGGCGATGAAGCTGCGCTTCGGGTGGGGGCCGACGGATGGCGCTGAGGGGATGCAGCGGAACGTGGACCTTGTCCGCACGGTGCGTGAAGCGGTAGGCGACGGAATCGATGTGATGGCCGACGCGTACATGGGCTGGACGCTCGACTACGCGAAACGCATGCTCCCGCTGCTCGAGCCGTTTCATCTCCGCTGGCTGGAGGAGCCTGTTATCCCCGACGATATCGGAGGTTACGCCGAACTGAAGGCTGCCGGACGCATTCCCATCGCGGGCGGGGAGCACGAATTCACCTTGTACGGTTTTCGCGAACTGCTCGACGCGCGGGCGGTCGATTACATTCAGTTCGACACGAATCGCGTGGGCGGCATTTCGCAGGCGCGCAAGATCGCTGCTCTCGCCGAGGCCTATTCCGTTCCCGTGATTCCGCACGCGGGCCAGATGCACAATTATCATGTCGTCATGGCGAGCCTGAATTCGCCGATGGCCGAATATTTTCCAATGGTCGACGTCGAAGTGGGCAACGAACTGTTCTGGTATATTTTCGAGGGCGAACCACGCGCGAAAGATGGCTTCATCGATCTCGACGACAATCTACCGGGTCTGGGCCTTTCCATCCAAGAAGACGCGTTGCGCAATTTCGAGGTGATCGAGTGAGCGGTGGTGTTGCGGGAAGGGAAGTCGCAGGGCGGCGGCTTGCATGACCTCGCTCGTTCAACTTCGAAAGAGAAATGAGCGGAGAGTTGCGCTGGTGGAAGAACCGCGTTTGCGGCTGCTCTCTGATTTCACTTCGGTATACGACCTCGCGCAAGCCGCCATCGATCGCGGCGCAAAGCTCGCGGAACTCGCGCGGGAACGCGCGAAGGGCGATCAGCTCGACTACGATTCCGTTTACGATGGACGCTCCGAATGGAGGATCCTTCCGCCGATCAATCATCCAGTCGAACCCGCGCGCTGCCTGATCTCCGGCACTGGTTTGACGCATCTCGGAAGCGCCCGCGACCGTCAGGCCATGCACGCCGGATCCAAAGAAGACCTCACCGACAGCATGAAAATGTTTCGCCTAGGACTGGAAGGCGGACGCCCACCTGCGGGCGAGATCGGCGCTGCGCCCGAATGGTTTTACAAAGGCAATGGGACGATGCTGCGAGCGCACGGGGACCCGCTCGACGTTCCCGCCTTCGCTCTGGATGGCGGCGAGGAAGCTGAAATTGCCGGCGTTTATCTGATTGATTCGCAAGGGCAGCCTCGGCGTATTGGCCTTGCCGGAGGGAACGAGTTTTCAGACCATCGCTTCGAGAAAACGAATTACCTGAATCTGGCGAGTTCCAAGATGCGCACTTCTTCTCTTGGGCCGGAGCTTGTGCTTGATCCGAAATTCGATTCCGTCGGCGTAGACGTCGCCATCGAACGCGGCGGGAAGATTCTCTGGTCAAAATCGATTCGAACGGGCGAAGCTGAGATGTGCCACAGCCTGCGTAATATCGAACACCACCACTTCAAGTTTCCGGCGCATCGCCGGCCGGGCGACGTTCACGTCCATTTCTTTGGCACGGACTATTTGAGTTTCGGTGATGGAATTCAGCTCGCCTCCGGAGACGTGATGAGCATGCGATTCGAAGGATTTGGCCGCGCATTGCAAAATCCTGTGCGGACCGCGGCGGCATCGCCGGAGCGAATCGAAGCAATTCCTTTAGGGTGAATCGAAATGTCGAACCGCGTTGCGCTTTTGGGATTGGGAATCATGGGCTCGGGGATGGCGGGCAGGCTGCTGTCTGCTGGTTTTCCTCTGACTGTCTATAACCGCAGCCGGGACAAGGCGGCACGCTTGGCCGATGCCGGTGCGTCGGTGGCCGCAACTCCGCGCGAGGCTGCGGCACGGGCCGACGTCGTCATCAGCATGGTGGCGGACGATGCTGCATCGAAAGCTATCTGGTTTGGTGAGGACGGCGCATTGGCGGGAGTTGCTCGAGGCGCCATACTGATCGAATCAAGCACGCTGTCAGTGAAATGCGTGGGCGAACTCGCCAAGGCGGCTGCCGAACGGGGCTGCGAATTTCTCGACGCCCCTGTGACGGGGACGAAGCCACATGCCGAGTCGGGGCAGTTGCTATTTCTGGTCGGAGGGTCCGAGGAGGCGCTGGCGTCCGCTCACCCCGCGCTGGAAGTAATGAGCCGCGGCATTATTCATCTGGGCCCAACCGGCAGCGGCGCGTTGCTGAAGCTGATTAACAATTTCATGTGCGGCGTTCAGCTCGCTTCATTTGCGGAGGCGAACGCGTTGATCGATGCCGGCAAGCTGGATCGGGAAAAGGCTCTTACCGTGCTGACGAACGGCGCGCCTGGCAGTCCGCTCGTCAAGACGATCGCGAGCCGCATTTCGGCCCCGCCCAGCAGTCCAAATTTCGTGCTTCGGCTGATGGCGAAGGACTTGAGTTACGCCGTTGCCGAAGCAAAACGCCACGGGCTTCCGCTGGAAACTGCCGACGCGGCGCTCGGAATTTTCAAGCGCGCCACTGAAGCCGGTCACGGCGACGAAGACTTTTCCGCGGTGATCGGCTCCATCGCGGCCCGCTAAGTAAAAGTTAAGTAAGAATCGTCGGGGCGCGCCTGCAACCACGTGCTTTCCCCATGTTTTGTATTTTGCAGGGGCACGGCACGCGGTGCCCGCCTGTCCTTCGCTTGCGGGTCGCGCCAAGCAAAGCCTTTCCTTTCAAACCTGAGCCTCTTACAATGCTCCGTCCTGCACACATAGCGCAGGCGCTTTGCGACTCCTCACACCGGACACCGAGATGACCCAACCTGCTTTGCAGCGCAGCGGCAAAAACCGCGTGACCTTTTACGTTCTGCTATTCTTCGCCGCAATTTCGTTCTGCGCGCCGCGCGCCGGCTCTCAGCAGCCGGCGAGCCTTGTCCAACGCATCGAGCAGAACCAGTTTCTTCGCGACGCGTTCCTCAACCACGAATATTCGGGCCAGCGATTCGGCCCGGCGCGATGGTTGAATGGAGGCGAATCGTTTACCACGGTTGAACAGTCGCCCGCGGGCCACGGTGCGCGCGACATCGTCCGCTACGACACAGCTACCGGCAAGCGCGACGTCCTGATTTCCGCTTCTGACCTGATTCCTTCCGGCGCGAACGAGCCGTTGCAGCTTCAGAACTACGAGTGGTCGTCGGACATGAGCAAGTTGCTCGTCTATACGAACTCGCAGCGCGTGTGGCGGCTGAATACGCGCGGCGACTATTGGGTGTTCGATCGCAGCACGAAGAAGCTATTTAAGCTTGGCGGCGATGCCGCGCCGTCCACATTGATGTTCGCGACGTTCTCGCCCGACGGGACCCGAGTAGCCTACGTGCACGAGAACAATCTCTACGTCGAAGATTTAGTCTCGGGCGCAATCACACAACTGACACACGACGGTTCGCAAACGATCATCAACGGCACTTCCGATTGGGTTTACGAGGAAGAATTGGATATTCGCAAGGCTTTCGACTGGAGCCCCGACAGCAAGCGTATCGCCTACTGGCAATTCAACACGAGCACGGTGAGAAAATACGCGCTGATCTACGATGTCGGCAGGCCGTACGACGTCGTTACGCACATTCCCTATCCTGATTACGGCGTGTATCCGTACGTGAAGGAGATTCCTTATCCGGAGCCCGGCACGCCGAATTCACTTGTCCGAATCGGAGTGATTCCGGCCACTGGCGGCGAAACCACATGGATGAACGTGACCGGCGATCCCGAGAAAAGCTACATCGCGAGAATGGAATGGGCCGGCAACTCGGATTCACTGCTGATTCAGCATCTCAATCGGCCGCAGAACACGAACGACGTGATGCTGGCAGACGCGAACACGGGCGCCGTTTCGACGGTCTACAGCGATCATGACAAAGCGTGGGTCAACGTCGTCGACGAATTTCAGTGGCTTCACGGCGGCAAAGATTTCCTGTGGGTCAGCGAAAAAGATGGCTGGCGCCACGTGTACGTGATTTCGCGTGACGGCAAGCAGGTTCATCTCGCCACGCCCGGCCAGTTCGACGTGGTTGAAGTGGCGGGCGTCGATCCTCAGGAGCAGTGGATCTACTACACCGCCTCGCCTGAAAACGCCACGCAGCGATATCTCTATCGCAGCAAGCTTGACGGCAGCTCGCAACCGGAGCGCGTTACGCCCGCGAATGAGCCCGGCGTACACAATTACGACATTTCGCCCGATTTCCACTGGGCATTTCACATGTATTCGAACAGCGATACGCCGACCACCACGGAGCTTGTCCGCTTCCCCGATCAGCACGTCGAGCGAGTGCTGCAAGACAACGCGGAGCTTCGCGCCAAGTTGAAGGACTTGATCGTCCAGCCGACCGAGTACATGAAGATCGACATTGGCGGCGGTACGGTTCTCGACGCGTGGATGATCAAGCCGAAGGATTTCGATCCAGCGAAGAAATATCCCGTGCTCGTGTACGTCTACGGCGAACCGGCCGGCCAGACGGTAGAGGATCGCTGGGGCGGCGAGACGACTTTGTTCCATCGCTTCATCGCCAATCAGGGCTACATCGTCGTGAGTTTCGACAATCATGGCACGCCCGCGCCGCGAGGACGCGAATGGCGCAAAATCGTATACGGCGAGGTCGGCGTGCTTTCGTCGAAGGAACAGGCCGCAGCGCTTCAGAAATTCGAGCAGACGCATTCGTTCGTCGACGCTTCGCGCGTTGCCGTGTGGGGCTGGAGCGGCGGCGGAACGAACACGCTCAATTTGATGTTTCGTTCGCCTGACCTTTATAAGGTAGGAATGAGCGTCGCGCCCGTTCCCGATCAGCGCCTCTACGATTCGATTTATCAAGAACGATATATGGGTCTTCCGCAGGACAACGCGAAGGGATATGAGGCTTCGTCGGCCATCAACTACGCCGGCGGTTTGCGCGGAAACCTGCTGATCGTTCACAGCGAGGGCGACGACAACGTCCACTATCAGGGCACGGAGCTGCTGATCAATCGCCTGGTGGAACTTGGGAAGCAATTCGATTTCATGGAGTATCCCGGCCGCACCCATTCGCTATCCGAGGGCGGTTCCGTCACGCACTACAACCTGTACTGCCTGTTGGCGCGCTATCTGGAAGCGCATCTTCCGGCCGGTGGGTTGCAGTAAAAGCGGCGTATGGCTCCGATCGACGTCGACAGCATTCTCCGAGAGCTACAGAACAGGCAGCCCATCTTCCATTCAGAGGCTGATTTTCAGCATGCGCTCGCGTGGGAGATTCACACCCGTTACCCGAATGCGACCGTTCGATTGGAGATTCATCCTGGTCGAATCGGTCCGAGGGAGTACATCGATATCTGGGTGAAGCACGGGGACGCAATCTGCGTTATTGAGCTGAAGTATAAGACGAGAAAGCTCGACGCTATCTGGAACGGAGAAGAATTCCATCTATTGAATCAGGGCGCCCAGGACATCGGACGATATGACTTTATAAAGGATGTCGTACGGGTCGAGCGTTTCGTGACTGGCCATCCGATGGCGAGCGGCTACGCAGTCCTGCTGACGAACGACGACACGTACTGGCGAACTACAACACGCCTCGACACCGCCGATTCCAGCTTCCGGATCCACGATGACCGCGAGCTTTCCGGCGCGCTCAGGTGGAGCGAAGCGACGGGTCCTGGAACGATGAGGGGCAGAGAAAATCCCCTGATTCTCACCAATTTGCACCGAATCCACTGGATCGATTATTCGGAACTCCCGGAGAAAGGGCCAAACAAGTTTCGTTACGCGCTCCTCCGCATTGAGTCGCCGCAATAGTAACCACCCTCGCCCAAACTGCGAGCTCGCTCAACAAATTCCGCTCTGCGACATTTAGAAGGCCGTTGAGCCCTAGTCCGAGGAGGCCTTGCCACTCTAAGCACTCTGGTTGTTACTCGTCTTGAATTCCGCACTACATCAGCTTTTCTCGAATTCTACTGGCTTTCACCATTGGATCGACCTTCCCGCGGCAGTTACTCTGAGCAAGAACGCGTATCAAAGGCTAAGTCTGGAATCATCTGGAGAGTCCGACATGGGATGGCCGTTAATCCGTCAAATCTTTTCTGGCAGCGATGGCACGGGGCCGGAGGCGATGAGCGCCCGCACACGATCGCTGCATACCAGAAAATATGGAGCGCAAAAATCCCGCTCCATTTGCCCCTACTGCGGCGTGGGCTGCGGCCAACTGATCTTCCACCAGGACGGCAAATTAATCTCCATTGAGGGCGATCCCGAATCGCCCATCTCGCGCGGGCATCTTTGTCCAAAAGGAGCGGCGAGCTACGAACTTCTGACGCACGCCAATCGCGCGACCAAGGTGCGCTATCGTCGTCCGCGCGGAACGGCGTGGGAAGAAATCGGCCTCGAACAAGCGATGGATATGGTTGCGGATCGCGTCTGGGAATCGCGCGACCGGACGTTCACAAAGAAAAAGGACGGCCATGCGCTGATGAGCACGACGGCCATCGCGCACCTGGGCGGCGCAACGCTGGACAACGAAGAAAATTATCTGATCAAGAAGCTCTTCACTGCTGGGCTCGGTATGGTGTGCGTCAGCAATCAGGCCCGTATATGACATAGCTCCACAGTGCCCGGTCTGGGTACTTCCTTCGGACGCGGCGGAGCAACCACGGCCCAGCAGGATCTGGCAAATTCCGACGCGATCTTGATCATGGGCTCGTCCATGGCTGAAAACCATCCCGTCGGATTTCAATGGGTGATGGAAGCGCGTGACAAGGGCGCGAAAGTGATCCACGTCGATCCGCGCTTTACCCGCACCTCGGCAATGGCGGACATGTGGGTGCCATTGCGCGCCGGCAGCGACATCGTTCTGCTCGGCGCCCTGATTCACCACGTACTCGAAAACAATCTGGATTTTCGCGAATACGTCGTGAACTACACGAACGCATCCGTCATTCTTCGCGACGACCTCAAGGACACGGATGAACTCGACGGCGTGTTCTCCGGCTGGGACGCGGAAAAGAAGGAATATAAAACCGATACCTGGGCCTACAAGGATTCGCCAACCAAATCCGATGCCAATTCCACTCACGGCGGTCACGCGAAAGATCGCGGCGGCGAGAAATCCCAGGAAAACATCTACGAGCAGGATCTCACGCTGCAGAATCCGCGATGCGTATATCAGGTGCTGAAGCGGCATTTCGCGCGCTATACGCCGGAAATGGTTGAGCGCGCTTGCGGCATTCCTCGCGAAATCTTCAATAAGCTCGCGGAAACGTTCTGCTCGGCTTCCGGTCCCGAAAAAACGGCCGCCATCTGTTACGCAGTGGGTTGGACGCAGCACTCTGACGGCGTCCAGATCATTCGCAGCGCGGCGATTTTGCAATTGCTGCTCGGCAATATCGGCCGGCCGGGAGGAGGGATTCTTGCGCTGCGCGGGCATGCCTCGATTCAGGGCTCAACGGACATTCCGACGCTTTACGACATTCTGCCGGGCTACCTTCCCATGCCGTTCTTCGAGGCTGATGCAAATTCCCTGAATGATTACCTCGAGCGGCACACGACCACGACCGGTTGGTGGGCAAACTTCGACAAATACGCGATCAGTTTGCTGAAGGCGTACTACGGCGACCAGGCGACCCAAGAGAACAATTACGGGTTTGATTGGTTGCCGCGCGTGACGGGCGATCACTCGCATCTCGGCTATTGGCTGGAAATGGCAGCAGGCAAAGTCGAAGGCCTCTTCGTCATGGGGCAGAATCCGGCCGTAGGCGGGCCGAATTCGGGCCTGGAAAGAAAGGCTCTCGCGAAGCTGAAGTGGCTTGTTGTGCGCGACATGGTCGAAACGGAAACAGCTTCGTTCTGGCTGGATTCACCGGAGACTTTTCGCGGCGAATTGCGAGCCTCCGACATCAATACGGAAGTTTTTCTGTTTCCCGCGGCGGGACATGCGGAAAAGAACGGCACGTTCACGAACACGCAGCGCATGCTCCAGTTCCACGAACAAGCGGTCGAGCCGCCCGGCGACGCGCGCAGCGAGACCTGGTTCCTCTACCATCTGGGCCGCCGGCTGAAAGAAAAAGCCAAAATGAATCCAACGCCGCGGAACAACGGCCTCAACGCGCTGACGTGGGATTATCCGGTGAAAGGCCGCATCGCCGAACCTGACGCGGAAGAAATACTCAAGGAAATCAACGGCTGGACGATCGCCGATCGCAAGCTTGTGTCCGGCTATAAGGAGTTGAAGGCGGATGGATCGACCGCTTGTGGCTGCTGGATTTATTCGGGCGTTTTTCCAAAACCAGGAGAAAACAAGGCTCGCAAGCGGCAGCCGAAAGGCCGTTATGGGCACGGTTGGGGTTTCGCGTGGCCCAGCGATCGCCGCATTATCTACAATCGCGCCTCTGCCCGTCCCGATGGTCGTCCGTGGAGCGAGCGCAAGAAACTGGTCTGGTGGGATGAAGAAAAGAAACAATGGACCGGCTTTGACGTGCCGGATTTCACGAAGACAAAATCGCCCGGTTATCAGCCGCCGGAAAACGCGACCGGCGACGACGCGCTTGCCGGCACCAAGCCGTTCATCATGCATCCCGACGGTTTCGGATGGATATGGGTTCCCAGCGGCCTGAAAGACGGCCCATTGCCGGCACACTACGAACCGCTCGAATCGCCCGTCGAGAATCAGTTTTATTCCAAGCACGGCACGAATCCCGCCGCGAAGAAACTTGAGAGCGATCAGAATTCTTACGCGAATTCTCCCGATCCGCGGTTTCCGTTTGTTCTCACCACGTATCGCCTTACCGAACATCACACAGCCGGAGGAATGTCGCGCTACCTGAGCCATTTGTCCGAATTGCAACCGGAGCTGTTTTGCGAAATTTCGCCGGAGCTTGCTGAGCAGCTAGGCCTTCGTAACGGCGATTGGGCGACGATCGTCACGGCTCGCAGCGCCGTGCAAACGCGCGTGATGGTGACGTCGCGCGTCCGCCCGATTCATCTCAACGGGAAGGTGATTCACCAGGTCGGACTGCCGTATCACTGGGGCTACAAAGGTCTTGTCAAAGGAGACATTGCCAACGATCTGATCGCCATGTCGGAAGAGCCGAACGTTCGCATCATGGAAACGAAGGCTCTTCTATGCAACGTGTTTCTCGGCAAACGGAGCAATGGCGGCAACGGCGGAAATGAAGCAGCCAAATATACTAACGAGCCCGCAATCACGACTGCCGAAAGAAAGGCGCTATGAGCGTAACCGCATTTCTTACGGATTCGACTCTCTGCATCGGTTGCAAAGCGTGCGAAGTCGCATGCAAGGAATGGAACCAGGTTCCAGGCGATGGTTTCGTTTGGAGCGGCCAGTCTTACGACAATACCGGCGCTCTCGGTCACGCCACCTGGCGGCACGTTAAGTTCGTTGAGGACGGCACCGTGCCGGGTTTGGGCGGCAATTCTCCCGAAGCGCTTTCCTGGGGCTTTTCGTCCGATGTATGCAAGCACTGCGAAAATGCCGGCTGCCTGGAAGCCTGTCCCACTGGGGCCATCGTTCGCACTGAATTCGGCGGCGTCTTCATTCAGCCCGATGTATGCAACGGTTGCGCGTATTGCGTGGTCGCATGCCCGTTCGGCGTAGTCGAAAAACGGCCCGATGACGGACGCGCGTTCAAATGCACGTTTTGCTACGACCGCCAAAAAGAAAATCTGCAGCCCGCGTGCGCCACCGCCTGCCCAACGGAGTCAATCAAGTTTGGAAATCTCGACGATCTGCGCGCGATGGCGCACGATCGCGTCCGAGAGTTGAACGACATGGGATTCGATGACGTTCATCTGTACGATCCCGTCGAATCCAGCGTTGCGGGAACGCATGCCATTTTCGTCGTGCGGGGGGATCCGTGCACCTACAATTTGCCGCCTGAGCCTGAAGTTCCAACTATTTATCTCCGCAAAGGGTGGACGTCGGCGGCGCTGGCCGGTGGCGTGATGATCGCAGCCACTTTTCTCGCATTCTTAGGAGGGCGGCGATGAAACATGTGTCAGAAAGTGTGGAACCTGCCACCATATCCAGGCTGCCGCGCGAGTTGCGAGAGAAGCGATTGCTCGAGCTTCGCCTGGAGGCTGAAACGGGCGCCCTCGCGCAGTGGCAAAGACACGAGCAACTCGCTCCGCGCGCAACTCCCGAAACCGGCTATTACGGCCATCCTCTTCTTAAGAAGCCGCAATGGACGAAAGAAATACCGTTGTACTTTTTCTGCGGTGGAGCTGCCGGTGCTGCCGCCATCATTGCGACCGTCGCGGGCAGTACCGGACGAAATGAGTCGCTCGCGCGAGATGCACGCGCCATAGCGGCCATCGGCGGGGCAGTCTCTCCCGCACTGCTGATCTCCGATCTGGGAATGCCGTCACGGTTTCTGAACATGCTTCGCATCTTCAAAGTGCAAAGCCCCATGTCCGTCGGTTCATGGACGCTGGTGGCGTTTTCGAGCAGTTCTGCCGCGGCGGCTTTTCTCAGCGCGTTGCAATTGCGAGGATATGCCAACAAGTTGCGCGCTTTGCGCAGCGCCAGTCAATTTCTTTCCGCAATCAGCGGAGCCGTAATATCCAGCTACACAGGCGTTCTTCTTGGAGCCACCGCGATTCCTGTCTGGAATCAAAACGCCGCGCTGCTGCCTGCGCACTTCGCCACTTCTGGACTGGCCGCGGCGGGGGCCCTGCTGGAGCTGCGCGGCCACGAATCGCCTGCGCTAAACGCAATCGGCCTTGCCACGTCCGTTACCGAAACCGTCGTGAGCGCTTCCATCGAGCTCCGCAAGAACCCGGCGCTCAAGCCGCTGAAGTCCGGCTCAAGCGGTTGGCTGACGCGAATCGGCGGATTGCTTTCAGGACCTGTTCCGCTGTTGTTTCGTCTGCTCGCTCTCGTTGGGGACGAAAAGCGCGGACGGAAATACAAGAAAATTGCCGCAGCTTCTGCCGTGGCCGGGTCGTTCGCCGCCCGGTTTGCATGGACGAAGGCTGGCGCGGCTTCGGCCGAAGACACCGCCCTCGTTTTGCGCAACCATTCCTAAACGTCAGTGTCCGCATGAGCCAGGCACACGCGTGGCATTACCGCATTCCGGGTGAAAGAAGCACGTCGAGAGATAAGGCGAGATCAAGCCGTCGCAAATTTTGCTCTGCGGCAAACGTCAACGCCGGCTTCGGCAACCTTCACATCGTTCTCCACGGTGCTGCCGCTCACACCGATTGCGCCGATAACTGTCCCCGCCTGATCCTCAAGAGGAATGCCGCCGCCGAATGAAATTAGGCCCCCGTTGCTGAATTCGATGCCATACAGCGGTTCGCCGGGTTGCGACATTTTGCCGAT
>DASUJR010000297.1:0-6700 GCA_036279175.1 Candidatus Acidiferrales bacterium
TGCCATGGGCTGCCCATCGAAACGAAAGTTGAGAAGGAGTTAGGCGGAAAGACGACGAAAGTTTCGGCGGCGGAATTCCGGCGCCGTTGCCGCGAGTATGCGGCGCGCTACGTTGAGGCTCACAAGCGCGATTTCCGCAGGCTTGGGGTCTTCGGGCAATGGGACAAGCCATATCTGACGATGGACTTTACGGCAGAGGCGGCGACAGCCGCGGCCTTCATCGATTTTCTCGAGCAGGGATACGTATACCGAGGGCTGAAACCGGTTTACTGGTGTATTTACGACCGGACCGCGCTCGCCGAGGCCGAAGTCGAATATGAAGATCACACTAGCCCGTCGGTGTGGGTGAAATTTCCGGTTGCGTCGCTCGCGTCTCCTGAGAAGACTCGGGAGTCGGAGTTTCAGCTCCGACATGCAGCGGCCGAAAAAGAGGGCACTCTAGCCCTTGAATCTCTCCGCGATGTCAGCGCCTTGATCTGGACGACGACTCCGTGGACGCTGCCCGCGAATCGCGCGCTCGCGTTTCATCCGGATTTCGAGTACGTGGTCGCGGATACCACGGCGGGAAAGCTGTTGCTGGCGAAGGAGCGCGTCAACGCGCTTACTTCAGAACTGGGCATCGAGGTACGTGGTGTTTCGGGCGGATGGAAGGGACGCGATTTCGAACACGCAAAATTTCGGCATCCGTTTCTCGGTTACGAAGTGCCGGGCGTACTGGCGGATTACGTCACCCTGGAGCAGGGAAGCGGAATCGTCCACACGGCGCCGGGACACGGCGCGGAAGACTTCTTCACCGGACAAAAGTACGGGCTCGAAGCGTACGCGCCACAGGATGACGATGGGCGTTTTACGGAAGGACTGCCGGAATACAAGGGCAAAACGGTTTTCGATGCGAATCCGATCATTGCTGAGCTGTTGAAGACGCGCGGGATGCTTGTTGGACAGCAAAAGCTCGCGCATAGCTATCCGCACTGCTGGCGCTGCCACAATCCAGTGATTTTCCGCGCGACCGAACAGTGGTTCATCGAACTCGATCACGACGACCTGCGAAAACGGGCGCTAGCGGACATTGCCAAGGTGAAATGGAAGCCGGAATGGGGCGAGGCGCGCATTCACGAGATGGTTGCCGAACGCCCGGACTGGTGCATCTCGCGGCAAAGATTCTGGGGCGTTCCCCTGATTATTTTTTACTGTGAAAAGTGCGGCGAGCAGCTGAAGGATTTCCACGCGCTGCGGCGCGTCATTCCGTTTTTCGAACGCGAAGGCGCAGACGCGTGGTTTACGCATTCGTCCGAGGAATTGCTGGGAGCGGGAGTCAAATGCGCGTGCGGCGCGTCAAAGTGGAAGAAAGAAGAGGACGTGCTGGACGTGTGGTTTGATTCGGGTTCGACGAATCTGTACGTGCTGACGAATTCCCCGGTAAGTAATCCGGACGGCTCGTGGCGACAGGCCGACGTTTACCTCGAAGGTCCGGACCAATATCGCGGATGGTTTCACAGTTCGCTCCTGGTTGCTGAAGGCGTGAAGGGCCAGGTGCCGTACCGGCAGGTGGTGACGCACGGCTGGACACTCGACGAGAAGGGCCAGCCCATGTCGAAGTCGCTCGGCAACGCGATGGAGCCCAACGAAATCAACGCGAAATGGGGCGCGGATATGCTTCGCGTTTGGGTGGCGTCGCAGGACTACACGTCGGACGTGCGGCTTTCCGAAGCGATGATGCAGCAGCTCGCAGAGGCGTATCGCGGCATCCGCAACCGGTTCCGATTTGCGCTGTCGAACCTTTACGATTTCGATCCGGCGCGCGATGCGGTGCAAGATTCGCAGCTTTGGGAAATGGACGCGTGGATGCTGCGCCGAACTGGCGCCTTGATTCGTCGCTGCCGCGAGTGGTACGACAATTTTGAATTTCACCGTGTGTACCACGCCGTCGAGGATTTTTGCACGGTTGACCTGAGCGCCTTCTATTTTGACGTTCTGAAAGACCGGCTGTACACGTTTGCGCCGAAGAACGCGGGCCGGCGCTCGGCGCAGACGGCGATTTATCGGATCGCGAATGCGCTAACCCGGCTGATTGCTCCGACGCTGGTTTTCACGTCGGAGGAGGTGTGGAAATTTTTGCCACATGTGGAGGGTGACGCGGAAAGCGTTCATATCGCATTGTTTCCCGAGCCGGAATCATTCGAGTCCACTCTCGACCAGAAACGCGCGGGCAACTGGGAGCGGCTGCTGGAGGTTCGTAACGAAGTGCTAAAGGCGCTTGAGCCGTTGCGTGCGGCGAAGACGATTTCAGCCAGTCTCGAGGCGAGAGTCACGCTCCGTGCCTCAGGCAAGCTTGCCGCTATCCTGCGCGAGTACGCGAAACAGCTTCCGGCAATGTTCATCGTGTCACAGGTGGAGCTGACGAGTTCCGACGGCAACGGCGCAGCTGCCGGCGGGGCAGACTCATTGCAGATCGAACCCGCGCGCGCACTAGGCAAAAAATGCGATCGCTGCTGGAACTATTCCGTTCACGTGGGCGAAAATCCGAAATATCCGACTGTTTGCGAACGCTGCGTCGTCGCGCTCGATGAAATCGAACACGAGGACGGTATACTGTGAGGGAGTTGACGCGCTGATGTCGCAAATATTTTCAAACGGATGGCGCAGGCTGACGCTGATTGCCGCGGGAACGCTTTTGCTCGATCAGGCGAGCAAGTATGCGGTCGACCGCTGGGTCGATTTCGATTCGATGCACGTGGTTATCCCCGGGCTGATTAACCTGACCCATACCACGAATCCCGGCGTAGCTTTCGGCCTAGGTGCGGATTCTACGTCAGCATGGATGGCTCCTATTCTGATTGTGTTCTCGCTGGCGGTGATCGTTCTGCTTGTTTGGTTGCTTGCGACGAACCGGGCGGGCGGATCGATGGGGCGCTGCGGGCTAGCGCTGATCCTGGGCGGCGCTGCGGGGAACGTGCTCGATCGTGTTCTGCGTCACAGCGTGACCGATTTCATCGACTTCTACATCGGCAGCCATCACTGGTACACGTTCAATCTGGCCGATTCGGCCATTGTGATTGGCGCCGCCCTGGTTGTATTGGAATTATTCCGCGATTGGCATCGCGCCCCCGAACGCGCCTCGTAGTTGTGCTTCGAGAACAACTTCGCTAGCGGCTCTGTTTGCTAAACGATCCCGCAACTGCTTTTGTTTTGCCGCCTCCGCGGCGCTTCGATCTGCGCTTGACGAATTGGCGTGGCATGATCACCTCGCTAGTAGCCGGCGTTGATTTCCTCAGGAACAGAATCGAAAAAACAGAGCAACTTGGGCCACGCCAGATTTTCTTGACCGCGGTTTGCAAGGCAAGCCGCGCAATGCCGGTTCGTCGAACAAAATTAGCACGACCCGGGGGGCTGCAACTCAAAAGCAGTCTCCACCCTTTCGCAATATACGCATTCGTGCTCTAGAATGATTTGGTCTCTCTGACTGATATGCATCCCGTCCTATTCCGCATCGGGTCTCAACCGATTTACACGTATGGCGTGTTGGTAGCAGCGGGCGTGCTTGTCGGCTTGTGGTATTTGCGGCGACAGGCCCCGCGCGCCGGACTCGACCCCAAACAAACCACGGACATGGCGATCTATGCGATCTTCGCGGCTTTGTTCGTCGCCAAGATCTGGTACGTCTTTGGCGATTGGAGTTACTACACAGCTCACCCGCGAGACATTCTGAGCGTGGCCACGATTGAATCGGGAGGAACATTTTATGGCGGCGTGGTCGGCGCGCTGCTGCTGATCGCGATCTATTCCTACATTTACGACATGCCGCTGCTGGCGGTCGTCGATGCGTTTGCCGCGGCGCTTCCCATCGGGCATGCGATCGGGCGGCTGGGCTGTTTCATGGCCGGATGTTGTTTTGGAAAACCGACCACATTGCCGTGGGGCGTTGCGTTCACCAGTCCTGTAGCGGGGAGAATCAACGGAACGCCGCTCGGAATTCCGCTGCACCCGACGGAACTCTACGAAGCGGCGGCTGAGTTCGTCAATTTCGGAATTCTCGTCTGGATGGGAAAGCGGCAGCGGTTCAAAGGGCAACTGCTCGGGACGTACTTCGTGCTGTACGGATGCGAGCGCGGAACCATCGAGTTTTTCCGCGGCGATCCCGGACGAGCGATGATGTTTCACAATTCGTTTTCGCTCATGCAGGTGGTCAGCGTCGCGCTGATTCTGACGGGCTGTTTCCTGTGGTATCGCGGCCTGCGCGGCGCGTCGCCTGTCGAGCCGATTGTTGTTGCCGTGCAGGAGTAGCCGCCGACATTCCCGTTTGCTTACCTGCCCTCGGCATGGAACGACTCAACTTCCAAATCCTCACCTCTGACGACCTGCCTGCGGCAGGCAGGGGTGAGCTACAAATGGCGGTGGTAACTTCCGCATGTGCTAATGTGGGCCGGGAGCCGCCGCTGAAATCCATCGCTGAGAATCGTGCCTTCATTGTTTCGCCCGCCGAGAACGGAGTGCGCCTGGATCGTTTTCTTGCGACGCAGATTCCTGATCTGAGCCGGTCGCGAATCCAACTTCTTATCGACGAAGGCCGCGTGCGCGTGAACGGCGCCACTCCGAAAGCGTCCCACAGGGTACAGGCCGGAGAAAACGTCGCGATCGAGATTCCGGCGGCAGCGCCAGCAGGCGTGGAAGCTGAGGCGATCGCGGTCGATGTCATCTACGAAGACGCCGACCTCGCGGTGATCAACAAGCCGGCCAACATGATCGTCCATCCGGGCGCAGGCAAAGATGCGGGCACGTTGGTTGCGGCGCTGCTGCATCGTTTCGGAGCCGATGGCCTGTCGAGCGTGGGTGGTCCATTGCGGCCGGGGATCGTTCACCGGCTGGACAAAGGAACGTCGGGCGCGATGGTGATTGCGCGAAACGACGCCGTGCACCGGCGACTTGTCGACGAGTTCCGCGACCGCGAAGTCGAGAAAATGTATCTGGCGCTTCTGCATGGGCGCGCAAAAGGCGAATCGGGTCGAATCGAGATGCCCATTGCGCGCGATTTAAGACGCCGCACGCGAATGACGGCGCGACGTCGCGAAGGACGCACGGCGCGAACCGATTGGCGCGTGCGATTTCGCTTCGACGCTTTTACACTGGTTGAGGCCGACCTGCACACGGGGCGGACGCATCAGATTCGCGCGCATTTTTCCGCGTTGGGCACACCCGTCGTGGGAGACACGCTGTACGGCGCGCCGCGGCAGGAGCGCGCGGAGGGAAAGCTGTTGCCGCCGCTCGGGAGGAATTTCCTGCACGCTTCGCGCATCGCTTTCATTCATCCGCGCACGGGCGGCCGCGTCGACTTCCGCGCTCCGGTGAGCGAGGAATTACACGCGTATTTCCGCGAACTCGCCACCGCCGTAGGGGGCTCGGTGAAAGACTCAATTCTGGATGCATAGCCGCACGGCGGTCCGCTTCGGCGGCCTCCGATCACAATTTTCGGCGGGCGGTTGACGCTAACCTGCAGGAGCCTATAATTCTGAGTTGTGAAACCTGCATGCGCGCTCGTGGCTCTCACTGCGTTTTTTGCCGTCTCGGGCATGAGCGGACATGCGCAGACGGCGGCGGTCTCTTCGCAAGCCCAACAGCAGCAGCCCCAAACCTCAGAGCAGGGAACCGCACAGCAGACCTCCCCGACGTCTCCGGTCACTACTGCTGCCATTCAGCAACAGGATCAGACCCCGAGCGGTAAGCAAAAGCAGCCGCCGAAGATTATTTCGACCACCGGCCTGGTGCATCTGGTGGCCACAGTGATGGATCGTCACCGAAATTTCGTGACCAACTTGAACGAGGATGACTTCCACGTAACGGAAGATGGCACCCAGCAGAAGATTTTGTTCTTTGGCCGAGAGACCGATCTCCCGCTGCGTATCGGTCTGCTGATGGATACCTCGAACAGCATTCGCCCGCGGCTTGCTTTCGAGCAGGACGCCGCGATCGATTTCCTGAACAGCGTTATCCGCAACGGCAAGGACGAAGCTTTCCTGATGACGTTCGACAACGAGCCGGAAGTGATTCAGGATTTTACGGATGATGTTGGCGAGCTGAGCGACGCGATCCGGCGCCAGCGCGCCGGCGGAGGAACCGCCCTGAATGACGCGATCTACATCGCTTCGCAAAAGCTCAACGCTGCGCCCGTGCCGAAGACCAATCCGCAGGTCCGCCGCGTTCTGGTGGTTATCAGCGACGGCGACGATGACTTGAGCGATCGCGCGCTGAGCGACGCGCTCGAAGAAGCGTTGCGCTCGGAAGCCTCGATTTATTGCATCAGTACGAACACCGACTGGATTGCGGTGGATAATCCGGACGAGCCGAGAAAATATCACCTCGATCCAGGAGACAAAATCCTGCAGGAATTCGCCTTCGAAAGCGGCGGCCGCGCCTTCTTTCCTTATCGCGTCGACGACCTGGAGCAATCTTTTGTCGACATCGGAACGGAACTCCGCAGCCAGTACTTCATCGCCTACGCTCCAACAGATCCGCTCTCAAATGGCGGTTATCGCAAGATTCAGGTGGACGCGGACCGCAAGGGACTCACCGTTCGCACGAAGCAGGGATACTATGCGGGCTCGCAGCCGCCGCCAGCAGGCTCTGGGAACTAGCGCGTAGGTTTACTTCCGCCAAGCTGCTACGTAAGCCGCAGTACTTCGCGCCGCAAGCTGGCTAGTTGTTC